>CAVJUB010000020.1:0-30030 GCA_963652545.1 Hallella faecis
ACCTTGTGCAACACGGTAGCTGGTGCGCCATACCAAGCAACCGTCCCGGCCACATTCAACTTGTACGAAAGATTTGTTTCTGCAGCATAAATTTTCAGATTTTCACCATACAAAGCCAGTTGATCCAACCCCTTGATACTCTGCCAATATTCGGAACTTCCGATAGTCACATCGTTTCCCCAAACCAACAGCATGGGCTGATCACCTACCACCGACAAATCAAACACCGGCGTCGCATCTCCCTCCCCCGTGTATTCCCAAGAAATTCTATTTCCGTCTGGCAGAACTACATCCGACAGCTCAGCTGCGGCTGGCCCAGCCAGCGAAAGAAAAACAGCGGACTGAACCGCGGCGGCAACCAGTGAGTACTTCATCGTCTTTCAGCTCCATAAAAAAGACATGGGGTTGAACAGCCGGCCTCGCCAACGACAACGCCGCCGGGACCATCACGGTCCGCAGCGGCGTCGGGCGGCGAATGCCAGAACCCAAGCGGGTTCTGAAATTCACCTCACGGGAGGCGCCTCCTCGTTTCAGAGGAAAGCGCCCGTCCGTTCAGTCGGCTTCTAGAAGCACTCTTCGCTACATCAGAGGAACAGCAGATCCATGACAAGGAAGGTGGGGAAGAGAATGCCGACAGACCAGAGCATGTAGCCGAAGAAGCTCGGCATCTTGATTCCACGCTCTTTGGCGATGGCCACTGTCATGAAATTGGGCGCGTTTCCGATGTAGGTCACGGCGCCCATGAACACGGCGCCCATCGACACGGCGGCGAGCGTTCTCGCGTGCTCGGTCATGAGGGACGCCGGGTCGCCGCCCGCCAGATTGAAGAACGCCAGATACGTCGGGGCGTTGTCCAAGAAGGCGGACAGCGTGCCGGTCATCCAGAAGAACATCACGTTGTTGAATTCACCGGCTTCATTCGTTACCAGGGCGACGAGCGGCGCAAAGGCGCCCGCCGAGCCCGCGCGCAGCATCTCGAGCACCGGAACGATGCAGATGAAGATGCCGAAAAAGAGCTTTGCCACTTCCAAAATGGCGTCCCAGTTGAACTGGTTGGCTTCACGCGCCGCCTTGGGCGTCGTCACAAGAGACAGCACGGCAAAGAGCACGAAAAGCGAATCGCGCACAAGGCCAGGGAGCGTCATGTGAACTGAGAGCACTTCAAAGTGAACATCGCTCTTCCAGATGCCGCTCATCAGCACCGCGCCCACGATGCCAGCGAGCCACAGGAAGTTGATGCCGCCGTCAATGCCGAAGGGCACTTTCTCCGCGGGCGCCTTGAAGGTGCCTTCCGCCACTTCCTTGCGATAGAAGTAGCCGTCGATCGCGAGGTAAATCACCGTGAGCACCGCGAGCACGAGCAGAAGCGGCGGCAGCAGGTGAATGGTCGTCCAGAAGAAGTCCACGCCGCGCAGGAACCCGAGGAACAGGGGCGGATCGCCCAGCGGGGTGAGGCAGCCGCCGATATTGGCGACGATGAAGATGAAGAAGATGAAGGTGTGCGTCTTGTAGCGGCGGTTTTCGTTTGCCGCAATGAGGGGACGCAGCATCAGCATCGCGGCGCCCGTCGTGCCCATGAGGTTTGCAAAGAACGCGCCGATCAGAAGAAACGCGGCGTTCACCACAGGCTTGCCGACGAAGCTTCCCTTGATGTGAATGCCGCCCGCCACGACAAAGAGCGCGCCGACAAAGAGCAGGAACGGCACGTAGTCCCCGAGGATGGCGTGCGCGATGGCACCCACGGCCGTGTGCGACCCGAAGGACATAAAAAGCGGGATGGCGCAGCAAAGCGCCCAGAAGACCGCGACTTTGCCGAAGTGGTGGTGCCAGAACTCCGACACGAAGAGCGGACACAGCGCGATGGAGAGAAGGATGCCGGCAAAAGGCAACGCCCACCAGAGCGCGAGGTCCGCGCCGTTGATTGAAGCAGCCTGGCTCACGGCGGGGAGCGCCGCAGCAACTGCTGCCAAAGCGAGTTTCTTAATCAAGATAAAGCCTCGTTTCATCGTTGGGGACGGTGCTGAAAAGGCCTTTCGCCTTCCCATGCCGCCGTCCGATTGTATCTTACAAATGATACATTTAAGCGCAAAATGTGCGCCACCTATGCTTCAGTAGTAATCCGCAAGACCTAGCTGCCGCTCAGCCAGTAATACCAAAGACTTGTTTTAGATAGGCGAGGTACGTCGGATCCTCGCACATCCCCTTCCCAGGCGTGTCGGAAATCTTCGCCACCGGCTGGCCGTTGGCCCGAATCATCTTCACGACGATGTTAAGGGGCTGCGGCCCCAGATCGTTCATGAGGTTGGTGCCAATCCCGAAGCCCACGCCGATGCGATGATTGAACCGGCGGTAAAGCTCAATGACGCGGGGCACGGTGAGCGCATCCGAGAAGATGAGCGTCTTGCCGCGGGGATCGCACTTGTTGCGCCGGTAGTGCTTGATCATCTCCTCGCCCCAGACGAAGGGATCGCCCGAATCGTGGCGGGCGCCGTCAAAGAGCTTGCAGAAGAACATGTCAAAGTCCTTCAGAAAAGGCTTCATGCCGTAGACATCAGAAAGCGCGATGCCCAGATCGCCCCGGTACTCCTTCGCCCACATCTCAAACCCGTAGACCTGGCTGTCCCGAAGCCGCGGCCCCAGCGCCTGGCAAGCCTGCAGATACTCGTGCGCCATGGTGCCGATCGAGGTGAGACCGTAGCGGCGCGCGAGGTCCACGTTGCTCGTGCCCGCAAACTTGTCGCGTCCGAGCTCGGCGATCAACGTCTCCGTCACCGTCTGCTGCCAAGCGCGGGAAAAACGACGGCGCGTGCCGAAGTCGCTGATCTTGAGATTGCCGTTGTCGGGCTCGGTGAGGAGCATCCGAATCTTTTCGCGAAGCCGCCGCAGGCCCTCTTCCGTGTCCGCCACCGGCATCTTGTGCCGGAAGTAAACCTCGTTCACGATGGCGAGCACCGGGATTTCAAAGAGAATGGTGTGCAACCAGGGGCCCTCGATCAAAATGTCGATGCCGTTCGGCGCCGCGGGATCCGCCTTCACGGAGATGTACTTCTCCTTCAAATGAAAGAGGCTCAGAAACTCCACGAAGTCACTCTTCATGAAGCGAAGGCTCTCGAGATACGCGAGCTCCTCCTCTTTGAAGGTGAGGCTGCACAAGTGCCGGATCTCCTCGCGGATTTCATCCACGTAGGGCGACAAATCCACGCCTTCGTTGCGGCAGCGGAAGCGATAGGCCACTTCAGCGCCCGGAAACTGATGCAGCACGCACTGCATCATCGTGAACTTGTAGAGGTCGGTGTCCAGTAGCGATTCAATGATCATGGTTGCGCAAACGCCCGGCGGCTCATCGCCCCGGGCGCTCGTCCTCCGTTAAATTTTCATCTGCTCCAAGGCCGCCCGATAGACAGCCGACGCCTGCAGCGCCGCTCGGTCGCCCACCGTCCGCCGCGGGGCGATGCGCCGCCAGCGCTCTTCAAAAACGGGCGACGTGCGCCACGTCAAGCCAGCAAGCAGTTCGTCCGTGTCCTCGGGCGCATTGCAAATGATGAGCGCGTCGCACCCGGCGGAGAGCGCCTTCTCGGCACGCTCCACAATGCCGCCCTCGCTTTTAGCACCCTGCATGGACAAGTCGTCCGAGAAAATGAGTCCGGTGAACCCCAGCTCCTTTCTCAACACGTCCTGCAGGAGATGCTTGGAAAACGTCGCGGGCACAGAATCCAGCGCGGGATACAGCACATGCGCCGTCATCACGGAAGCGAGTCCTTCGCCCAGCCAGCCGTAGGGCTTCACGTCCCGGCCCAGCACGGCTTCCGGCGAGCGCTCGTCTTCGGGGAGCGCCTTGTGGCTGTCCGCCTCCGCCCAGCCGTGGCCGGGGAAGTGCTTGCCGCAATTGGCCATGCCCGCCGTCATGAGCCCCAGCATCACGGCGCGCGCCATGGCGGCGACGTCCTGCGGCTCCGCCCCCAGCGAACGCTCGCCAATGATGGCGCTGCGCCCCCAGTCCAGATCAAGCACCGGCGCGAAAGTGAAGTCCACGCCGCACGCCAAGAGCTCTGAAGCCATCACATAGCCCGCGGCCGTGAGCGCACGCTCCGCCGCAGGCGCGTTCTTCTTTCGAAGCTCCCCATAGGCGCGCATCGCCGGAATTTCGGTGAACCCGTCGCGAAATCGCTGCACACGACCGCCTTCGTGATCAACGCTGATCAAAACCCCCGGCTTCACGGCATGAATCGCCGCCGTGAGCCGCGCGAGCTGCTCGGGATTTTCGTAATTGCGAGTGAAGAGAATCACCATCCCAGTGAGGGGATGCTGAATGCGGCGAATGTCGTCTGCCGTGAGCTCCGTCCCCGCGATGTCAAGCACCACCGGGCCGTTCGTCAAAGGAAGCGCCATGCCTGCTCCTTAAAAGCCCGCCGCCGCAATGCGGTCGCGCGCCCGCAGGCAGAGGCCGTTGTAGCGGCCCACGGTCTCCGTGATGCCGTATTCCAGCGCCTCCCCGATCAACGCGTGCCCGATCGAGACTTCGTCGATCCAGCGGCAGGCGACGAGGAGCTCCTCGAGGTTGGAAAGACTCAGGTCGTGCCCCGCGTTGATCCCAAGCCCCGCCTCGTGCGCGGCCTGGGCCGCCTCGGCGTACTGCGCGAGCGTCGCCGCCGCGTCCGAAGTGCCGCGCGTCGCCGCGTAGGACGCCGTGTAAAGCTCGATGCGGTCGGCGCCGACTTCCTTCGCAAGCCGCATGTTCTCCGCCACCGGATCCATGAAGAGGCTCACGCGCACGCCGAGGTCCTTCGCCTCCTTCACAAGCTTTTCAAAAGCGGCGCCGTTTTTGGCGAGGTCGCACCCGTGGTCGCTCGTGAGCTGCGTCTCATTGTCCGGCACGAAGGTCGCCTGCGCGGGGCGCACGCGGCGCACGTGATCCAGAAGATTCATGAAGGGATTGCCTTCGATGTTGAATTCGCGACCAGGCCACGACTTCAGCAGGCGGGCGATCGAATCCACGTCCGACGGACGAATGTGCCGCTCGTCAGGTCTCGGGTGCACGGTGAGCCCGGCCGCCCCGGCCTTGAGCGCCATGGCGCCGTAAAGCGCGGGATTGGGCGTATTGCCCTCGCGGGCGTTTCTCAAAAGCGCCACCTTGTTGAGGTTGACGGAAAGATTAGTGAGCATTCAGTGCTCCGAGAAAAATAAAAGTTGCCATCCTAAAAAGACTGCCAGTCCGCCATGGTGCGCCGCACCGCCAGTCCCTTGGCGCCTACATAGTAGCTGATCACGGCTCGCAGAACATTGCGCGAAGGCACCAGAACCGCCGCGTCTGAGAAGTCTCGGGTAAGGATCGCCTTCACGACGTCGGCGGGCACCGCCCGCTCGTCCGCTCGAGGCTCGATCCGGTCGGCCGAAAGAAACACGCCGTCTCGCAAATAGGCGTCCGTGATGACATCGTCCGGCGACGCCTGCTGCGCCCAGCCCGCCTGCCGCAGCACGTCCACCTCGAACTCTCGCAGCGTGCGCTGCACGCCCGAGCCGCGGCAGAGCGCCGTGAGCGTGCGGGTATAGCAGTCAAAGAGTTCGGACTGCGGCTCCTCGCGCATCGTAAAGCGCAGGACAAGTTCGTTCACGTAAAAGCCCGAGAGCAGCGCGCCGCTCGAGGCAGGCTGCAGGCTGCCGAGCCATTTCGCCGCAGTAAGGTTGCGCACCTCGCCCGCGCCGGAATAGTTGATGAGGAGCGGACAAAAAGGATTGATGAGTCCGCGAAACTGGCCGCCGGGACGCTTGGCGCCGCGCACGGCGAGGACCTGCCGGCCGTGGCGCTGCGTGAAGCACTCGGCGATGACGCTCGACTCCTTCCAAGGTCGGGCGGTGAGCACGAACGCCGGGTCGTCCCGCACGCGCAGCACGCGGCGGTCCGCCTCCCGGCGCTCCAGTTCATGCAGCGCCGCCGCGGCGCTCGCGCCCGCGGCTTCCTCGGCGTCCGGCTGCGCTTCCTCAGTCATACCCGAGGGTCTTCAGCGCCTTCACGTCGTCGCTCCAGCCGCGCCGCACGCGCACCCAGACGTTGAGGTGAACATGCTTGCCGCCCAGCATCTCCTCGATGTCGGCGCGCGCGAGGCGCCCGATCTCGCGCAGCTTGGCGCCCCCTTCGCCGATCACCATCGGCTTGTGGCTTTCGCGCTCGACGATGAGGCAGGCGTCGATCTCAGCCGTCTTGTCGTCCTCCTGCCACTTTTCAATCTGCACCGCCGTGCCGTAGGGGAGTTCGTCGCCCAAGAGGCGGAAGGCCTTCTCGCGAATCGTTTCTGCGGCAAGATAGCGAGGCGAACGGTCCGTGTACATGTCGGGGTCGTAGTAGGGAACAGACTCCGGCAGGAGCTTCTTCACCTCGTCCACCACCTCGTTGCAGCGCTTGTTCTTTTCGGCGGACACCGGCACGATCGCCGCAAACGGGAACTTCTGCATCGACTCCGCCATCAGGGGAAGAAGCGCGTCCCGATTCTTCATCTGGTCAATCTTGTTCAAGACCAGAATGACGTTCGTCTGCTTCGGATTCAAGAGCTTCAGCACGTTCAAGTCGTCGGCGCGCCAGCCCTGGGCGTCAATCAAAAAGAGCACCGCGTCCACTTCGGCGAGCGTGTTCCTCACCGTGCGGTTCATGCGATTCAAAAGCTGCGAGGTGTATTTTGACTGAAACCCCGGCGTGTCCATGAAAATGAGCTGCGCATCAGGGTACGTCACGACGCCCAGCACCCGGTCGCGGGTGGTCTGTGGCTTTTTGGACGTGATCGACACCTTTTCGCCCACGATGGCGTTGATGAGGGTCGACTTTCCCACGTTGGGGCGGCCGATCACCGCCACGTAGCCGCACTTGAAGGGGGCGTCCGCCGTCTTTTCTTCCGCTGCCATCACTTCGCCTCCTGTTCCTTGATGCGCTGAAGCGCCTTCGCCGCCGCCGCCTGCTCCGCGGCGCGCCGGCTCTTGCCCACGCCCGTCTCGCGGATGCCGTGCAGCGACACCTCGCAGGCGCAGCAGAACGTCTGCTCGTGCGCGGCGCCCGTCGTGGACACCACGGTGTAGACAGGGATCTTCTCGTGCAGCGACTGCAGGTACTCCTGCAGCTGGGTCTTCGCGTCCTTCGCGAAGCGCTCGGGGCGCACGTTGCCCGCCGCAAGAATCGGCTCGTAAAGGCGCAGAATCACGCGCTGCGCCGCTTCAAACCCCGCATCCAGAAACACGGCGCCGAAGACCGCCTCGCAGGCGTCCGCGAGAATCGAGGGGCGCGAGGCGCCGCCCGTCTTCAGTTCGCCTTCGCCCAGACGGATGAATTCGCCGATCTTGATCTCCGCCGCGATTTCATCGAGCGTCTTTTCGCAGACGAAGTTGGCGCGGGTGCGGGAGAGGACGCCCTCCGTGTAGTGGGTGTCGCGCAGAAAGAGCGCGTGGCCCACGACGCAGTTCAGCACCGAGTCGCCTAAAAACTCAAGGCGCTCATTGTGGTCGGCCGCGAAGCTCCGGTGCGTCACCGCGCGGGAAAGCAGCGCCTTGTTCTTGAAGCGGTAGTCGATTCGCTCTTCCAGAATCGACAGGTCCATCAAACGTTGTTCAGTCATGATTTACTGGAAGGATCCGATGCGGGTCATGTCGCCGAAATTGGCCCAGATGAAGAAGGCGCGCCCCACGAGGTAGCTGTCGGGCACGACGCCCCAGTAGCGGCTGTCCTCGCTGTTGTCGCGGTTGTCGCCCATCATGAAGTAGTGGCCGGCGGGCACCTTGCATTCAAAGCCGTCTTCAAAGTAGCGGCAGGCCTCGAGCCCCCGGTCGTACGGACCGCCCCGCACGCCCGACGGCGCGCGGTCGTCCACCGCCATCCGGTGCTTCACGTCCCCCAGCTGCTCCTCGCGCTCCGAGAGCGTCACGAGCGTGTCGGGATCCACCCAGTCGCCGACCGCCGTCTGCTTCTGCTCAACGCCGTTGATGGAGAGCACCTTGTTCACATACGTCACCGTGTCGCCCGGCAGGCCCACGACGCGCTTGATGTAGTCCACCTTCGGATCCATCGGGTACTTGAAGACCACGACGTCGCCGCGCGCGGGGCTGCCCACGGGAAGAATCTTCACGTTCACAACGGGCAGGCGCACGCCGTAGTCAAACTTGTTGACGAGGATGAAGTCGCCGATGTGCAGCGTGGGCAGCATCGAGCCTGACGGAATGCGGAAGGGCTCGAAGAGGAAGGACCGGAGCAGAAAGACGATGAGAATCACCGGGAAGAGTCCCGCGGTGTAGTCCACCCACCAGGGCTCCTTGAGCGCCTCGCCCACCACGGCGCTGCGCGTCTGCAGCACCGCGGCGTCGCCGCGGGCGACCGCCTCGGCGTTGGCCTGGTCAAATTCACGCCCCGCCGCCTCCGCGTTGGCGCGGCGCGACTTGCTCCAAATCTTCTTGTCAAGAGCCCACATGACGCCCGTGAAGACCGTGAGCACAAAGAGAATGAGGGAAAAGTCCATTTTCTAAATCCGTTTACTTCTTGTCGTCCACCTGCAGGATGGCGAGGAAGGCTTCCTGCGGAATCTCGACGCTGCCCACCTGCTTCATGCGCTTCTTGCCCGCCTTCTGCTTTTCGAGCAGCTTCTTCTTTCGAGTGATGTCGCCGCCGTAGCACTTTGCGAGCACGTTCTTTCTGAGCGCCTTCACGTTTTCTCGGGCGATGATGTTGCCGCCGATCGCCGCCTGGATCGCCACGTCGTACATCTGGCGCGGAATGAGGCTGCGCAGGCGCGTCACGATGTCGCGGCCGCGGGAGACGGCGTTCGTGCGGTGCACGATGGAGCTCAGGGCGTCCACGCGGTCGCCGTTGATGAGCATGTCGACCTTCACCACGTCGCTCGCGCGGTATTCCTTGAACTCGTAGTCCATCGAGGCGTAGCCGCGGGTGATGGACTTCATGCGGTCAAAGAAGTCGAGCACGATTTCCGCCAAAGGGAGCTCATAAGTGAGATGCACCTGGCGGCCGTGATAGGCCATGTTGATCTGGATGCCGCGCTTTTCCTGGCAGAGCTTCATCACCGTGCCCACGTAGTCGTTGGGCACGAAGATCGTCACCGTGTCGATGGGCTCGCGGATTTCCGCGATCTTGTCCACGGGCGGCAGCTTGCTCGGATTCTCTACGCGCACCACTTCGCCGTTCGTCATCAGCACTTCGTACACGACGGAGGGCGCCGTCGTGATGAGGTCCATGTCGTATTCGCGCTCCAGGCGCTCCTGCACGATGTCCATGTGCAGAAGACCCAGGAAGCCCGCCCGGAACCCGAAGCCCAGCGCCTGGGAGACTTCGGGCTCAAACTTCAGGGCGGCGTCGTTGAGCTGCAGCTTCAGAAGCGCTTCGCGAAGCGCGTCGTACTGGTTCGACTCCACGGGGTAGAGGCCCGCGAACACCTGAGGCTTCACTTCCTTGAAGCCGGGAAGCGGCTCCGAAGCGGGGTTCACCGCGCCCGTGATCGTGTCGCCCACGCGGGCGTCTTTGAGTTCCTTGATGCCGGAAACAACGAAGCCCACTTCGCCAGGCTTCAGGCAGTCGCGCTCCTTTGCCTTCGGCGTGAAGACGCCCACCTGCTCCACCAAATGCGTGGCGCCCGTCGCCATCAGCATCACCTTGTCCTTGGGACGGATGACGCCGTTGATGACGCGCACGAGGGTGACGATGCCCACGTAGTTGTCAAACCAGCTGTCGATGATGAGCGCCTGAAGCGGCGCGTTTTCGTCGCCCTTCGGGGGCGGCACGTCGGTCACGACGCGCTCCAGAATGTCCTCGATGCCCATGCCGGTTTTTGCTGAGCAGAGCACCGCATCCGTCGCATCAATGCCGATCACGTCCTCGATCTCTTCCTTGGCGGCGTCCGGGTTGGCGCTGTTCAAGTCCATCTTGTTCAGAACCGGCACCACGGAAACTCCGAGGTCAATCGCGGTGTAGCAGTTGGCGACGGTCTGCGCCTCCACGCCCTGCGTCGCGTCCACCACGAGAAGGGCGCCTTCACACGCCGAGAGCGAGCGGCTCACCTCGTAGGAGAAGTCCACATGCCCCGGGGTGTCGATGAGATTGAGTTCGTAGACTTTTCCGTCGCGAGCCTTGTATTTCAGAGAGGCGGTCTGCGCCTTGATGGTGATGCCGCGCTCGCGCTCGAGGTCCATGCTGTCCAGAACCTGCTCGCTCATCTCGCGGGAGGAGAGTCCTCCGCAGTGCTCGATGAGGCGGTCGGCGAGCGTGGATTTGCCGTGATCGATGTGTGCAATGATGGAAAAGTTGCGGATGTTGTCCATGAGTGGTGACCGGTTGATCGCGCGCCTGCCGTCCGGTGCGATTCTCCGAACGGCGGACACGCCGAAGGCATCGGACTGCACGTCGCCCTGTTGGGAAGATGTGCACGCCGATGCCCAAAAAGTGAAGCGGATTTTATCAAAGCGCGGCGCCTCTTCCCGCGCTGCGGCGCGGTGAAAATCGCCTTTTTGCAACAGATTTCAACCCGGCGGCGCTTCAGAAGAACTAGGCCGGTGGTAGTACTCCTTTCGGCGCCATCGGGCGTTTCCCCTTTCATCCTTCCTACTCCTTCGACCTAGTTCCCCTGAAGGGAATAGCGCTTTCGACTCATCCGAACGGGGCCCGAACCCGCATTTTTCCTCGATTTTCCCCTGTCTACCCCAAAGGAATAACTGACACCGCTATTCCACTACGGAATAGCGCGAAGCCCTGCAATCATTGGCCTCACGGCCGATTGACGGTCTGTTTCACGCGCGTGAAAATCGCCCCGCTACACAGGAAGAAACCTTCGATTGGCCGAGGGGATTTCCCTCGACGCAAGACGAAGACGATCCGGTCCCTTCCGGATCCCAAGAACCCGAACAATTACTCCAGGAGACAATCCATGGAACTTTCCCGCAGAAGTTTCCTCAAGCGCGGTCTCGCCTTCGGAACGGGCGCGGCGGCCGCCGCCCAGGCTTCGGCTGAAACGCACCACGCCAAGGCCCCGTACAAGCTTCGCAACGTGAAGGAAGTGACGAACATCTGCTGCTACTGCTCCGGCGGCTGCGGCACGATCTGCTCCTCGCGCGACGGCGAGCTCATCAACCTTGAAGGCGATCCCGATCATCCCGTGAACTTGGGCGGCCTGTGCCCGAAGGGCGCCGCCATGTGGGGCCTGCGCAACGTGGTGACGCCCGACCGCAAGGCGAAGCTTCACCCCGACCGCGTGCTCTACCCGATGGTCCGCCGTCCGGGCAAGAAGGACTGGGAGCGTCTCTCTTGGGATCAGGCGATCGATGAAATCGCCCGCCACATGAAGAAGACCCGCGACGCCACCTTCGTCGAGAAGGAAGAAGGCATCACGGTGAACCGCTGCGACGGCATCTCCTGCTTCGGCGCCGCGCAGCTCAACACGGAAGAAGGCTGGCTCGTGCAGAAGTTCGCCCGCTCCATGGGCGTCCTTTCGATCGACAACCAGACGCGCGTCTGCCACTCCTCCACGGTGGCGGGCCTCGCGCCCTCCTTCGGCCGCGGCTCCATGACGAGCCACTGGTGCGACTTCGCCAATTCCGACGTCATCATGTCGATCGGCTCGAACAACGTCGAAAACCACCCGCTCTCCTCCCGCTGGGTCGAGCGCGCTCAGGACAAGGGCGCGAAGTGGATCGTGGTCGACCCCCGCTTCAGCCGCTCCGCCGCGCAGGCCGACATCTACGCCCGCATTCGTCCGGGCACCGACATCGCCTTCTACGGCGGCCTCATCTACTACATCATCACCAACAAGCTCTACCAGAAGGAATACATCCTTCACTACACGAACGCCGCCTGCCTGCTGCGTCCGGACTACAAGTTCAATGAAGAGACCGGTCTCTTCTCGGGCTGGGATCCGGAAACGAAGCGCTACGACAACGAGACGTGGGGCTACGACGTTGAGAAGAAAGTGGCCTGGGACACGACGCCGGGCTCGGCCTTTGCGTGGGTGAACGACCCCAACGTGCCGAAGTTCAAGACGCCGGACCTGAAGCTCTTGAAGCGCGACATGACGCTCGAAGACCCCAACTGCGTCCTGAACGTGATGAAGCGCCACTACTCGCGCTACACCCCGGAAATGGTGCATCGCGTGACCGGCATGGACATCGACGTCATGATGAAGGTCTGGGAGACCTTCGCTTCGACGGGGCGTCCGGACAAGGCGGGCTCCATTCTCTACGCGCTGGGCCAGACCCAGCACAGCTACGGCTCTCAGAACTGCCGCGCGATGTGCGTGGTGCAGCTTCTTCTGGGCAACATCGGCATCGCGGGCGGCGGCATCAACGCCCTTCGCGGCGAGCCGAACGTGCAGGGCTCGACCGACGTCGGCGCGAGCTCGCACCAGGCGCCGGGGTACCTCGCCTGGCCCACGGCCTCAAAGCACCCGACCCTTGCGAAGTACCTCTCCACGGAAACCTACGCCGCGGGCTACTACTCCAACAAGCCCAAGTTCTGGGTCTCCGCGCTCAAAGAATGGTTCGGCGACAACGCCACCTTTGAAAACGACTACTGCTACGACCTTCTTCCGAAGATCGCGCCGAAGAAGGACTACGGCGACTTCTCGACGATCATGTCCTTCAACGACATGCGCGACGACAAGGTGAAGGGCTACATGTGCTGGGGCATGAACCCCGCGCACTCCACTCCGAACGCAAAGCACGCCCGCCACGCGATGGCGAAGCTCGACTGGCTCCTCGTCGCGGACTGGTTCCAGACGGAGACGTCCCTCTTCTGGTGCGCGCCGGACATGAAGCCCGAAGAAGTGCAGACCGAGGTCTACTTCCTTCCCGCCGCCCTCATCTATGAAAAGATCGGCTCCATCAACAACTCCGGCCGCTGGATCCAGTGGCGCGAAAAGGCGGTGGAACCCCCGGGAGAATGCAAGAGCGACTTCGAGATGATGATGCTCCTCTGGGACAAGCTCTGCGAGCTCTACCAGAAGGAAGGCGGCGCCTGCCCCGATCAGATTCTGAAGACGAACTTCAACTACCGCATCGACGGCAAGGCCGACCTGCGCGCCCTCGCCTGGGCCCTGAACGGCTACAACTACGAAACGGGCAAACTCCTTCCGGGCTACGCGCAGTTGAAGGCGGACGGCTCCACGGCCTGCGGCATCTGGATCTTCTCCGGCTACTACAACAACGAAGCCGAAAAGATGGATCCGATGAAGCAGCCCTGCACGCGCCGCAGCAAGTCCGACCCCTCGGGCCTCGGCCTCTTCCCGCAGTGGTCGTTTGCGTGGCCCGCGAACCGCCGCATCCTCTACAACCGCGCCTCCGCCGACCCGCAGGGCAAGCCCTGGGATCCGAAGCGCACGCTCGTCGAATGGAAGGGCGATCACTGGCTGCAGAACGACGTGGGCGACTTCGTCACCGCCAAGGGCCCGGACGACAACGCCTTCTTCATGACCTGGGAGCAGAACGCCCGGCTCTTTGCCTACGGCATGGCCGACGGTCCGATGCCCGAACACTTCGAGCCGCATGAAACCCCGGTGAAGAACCTCTTGAACGGCGCGGGCGGCAACCCCTGCATCCGCTTTGCGGACGACCCCTCGGTGAAGCGCGGCAGCGTGAAGGATCTGCCCTACGTCGCCACGACCTACTCCGTCGTGGAGCACTGGCAGACCGGCACGCAGACGCGAAACATCCCGTGGCTGAACGAGCTCATCCCCTGCAACTTCATCGAGATTTCCGAAGAGCTCGCGAAGGAGAAGGGCATCAAGGCGGGCGACCAGGTTCACGTC
Source organism: Hallella faecis (assembly GCA_963652545.1). Classification (GTDB taxonomy): domain Bacteria; phylum Pseudomonadota; class Gammaproteobacteria; order Burkholderiales; family Burkholderiaceae_F; genus Duodenibacillus. The sequence continues at coordinate 13,776 of CAVJUB010000020.1, forward strand.
TGGAACAACCGCGGCTCGGTCACCGTCGCCGCCATGGTCACGAAGCGCATGAAGCCCATGGAAATCGACGGCAAGATCCAGCATGTGGTCGGCCTGCCGCACCACTTCTCGTGGGCGACGAACCTTGCTCGCGGCGACAATGTCAATGACTTGACGCCCAATGTCGGAGACCCCAATTCCTACATTCCGGAATACAAGGCCTTCCTCGTCAATCTGGAAAAAGCCTGACACGCCGGTGTTGCGCTGAATTAGGAGAAAAATCAACATGGCTAAGAAAAACGAAGTCGCCATCTTGTTTGATTCGTCGCACTGCACCGGCTGCAAGGGCTGCCAGGTGGCGTGCAAGCAGTGGAACATGCTGCCCTCGACGATGGTTTTGAACGGCAACAAGTTCACGGGCTCCTACCAGAGCCCCGCGGACTTGAACGGAGACACCCGCCTCATCATGACGTTTGACGAGCAGGAGTCCGGCAACAAGTTCCACCCGATCAACTTTGCGGTGGGCCGCCGCTCGTGCTTCCACTGCACGGACGCCGCCTGCGTGCAGATCTGCTCGTCGGGCGCCCTCTACCACAAGGAAAACGGCGTCGTCGCGATGGACACCGACAAATGCAACGGCTGCACCTACTGCCAGTCCGCCTGCCCGTTTGACGTGCCCCGCTTCCGTCCGACGGACGGCCGCATCGACAAGTGCTCGATGTGCATGGACCGCTTGGAAGAAGGCGGCATCCCCGCCTGCGTGAAGACCTGCCAGCCCGAAGCCCTGAAGTTCGGTCCGCGCGAAGAGATGATCAAGTTCGGTCATCAGCGCGTCGAATTCCTGAAGAAGAAGGGCTTTGAGAAGGCCGAGCTCTACGGCGAGCATGAAATGGGCGGCCTGCACGTCCTTCAGGTCTGCAAGTACGGCCACGAAGCGTACGGGCTCCCGGACAATCCGCAGCCCAACGCCATGATCGCCGGCATCAAGACGATGAAGGCCGTGACCGGCATCGGCACGGCGGCCGTGGTCGCCGGCCTTGCGGTGTCGCTTGCCGCCGCCGTCGGCTATCGTCGCGAAAACGTCACCGTCGAAGAAGCGAAGAAGCACTGGACGCCGGAACAGCGCGCCAAGGCTGACGCGGAAGTCGCGGCTCTGAAGTCCTCTCAGCACTAACCAAGGGAGATACTCATGAAATACATTCAGCGTCATTCCCTTTTGACCCGCGTGACGCACGGCGTCGCGGCGATCGCCTGCATTCTTCTCGCGATCACGGGCGTGTTCGTGTTCGTGCCCGCGCTGGGCGGCGACCTCATGGGCGGCGCCTTCACGCACTCGATGCGCATGGCGCACCGGCTCCTTGCGATCCCCTTCATCGTGGTGCCGCTTTTTGCGATCCTGAAGTCCCCGAAGGGCTTCGTGCACCTCTTCAAGGAGGACATCTTCGGCAAGTGGGACAAGGACGACGTCATGTGGGCGATGAAGTTCCCGTTCTACCTCTTTGCCCCCGGCAAAGTGCACATGCCGCCGCAGCACCACGTGAAGTCGGCGCAGCGTCTTGCGGACGGCGCGCTCCTCTTCTTCTGCATCTTCCTCACGGTCTCGGGCCTCATCCTGTGGCTCAACACGGGGCTGCTGCCCTCGGGCGGCTGGAAGGTGGAGTTCAGCCAGGAGACGCTGCTTGCGGCGCACCTCGTGCATGACGTCTTCTTCTTCCTCACGGTCTTCGTGGGCATCGCGCACATCTACCTCGGCGCCGGCATCTTCCAGCCGTACCGCGGCACGGCGCGCCTCATGTTCGGCGACGGCAAGGTGAGCGAAGCGGACGCCGCCTACCACTGGGGCTACTGGGCGAATGAAGAAATCGCGCTCGGCAAGAACGTGACGGAAGAGAAGAAGTAAAACCCGTCCATCAATCGGCGATAATGCCGATGCCCAGCGGGCCGGTGAATGTCCTTGAACGTTCACCGGCCCGTTTCACACGAAAAACCGATTACTGACGCATTTGAGAAGAACACCATGACGACGAAGCTTTCCGTGCGCGCGGCCCTGAAGCGCGCCGCCCAGCTCAACAACCCTGACATCACGCACCAGACCGAAGAGGCGGCGCAGCTCCTGCTCGCGCTCACGGACGTGGTGGACGAACTCGGCATCGAGCCCGCCGGCTGGACCGCCGACGACATCCTGAAGGCAACGACTTCGAAGAAGCCCCTCCTCGCCCGCTCGACCCCCGCCGTCACGGCCGCCCAGTTCGCTCTGGCCGCCCAGAAGCTCACGAACGTCTACTGCCGCACCGTGAAGCCCGCGGCGACGTTTGAAGAAGCGATCCGCGCCGTGGACTGGACGAAGATCACCACGGACGAAGAGCTCCGCTCGGGCCTTGCGGATCCGCAGGCGCTCGTCGAAACGCTCGTTGAAAAGACGGACGAGCGCCTGGAGCCCGTCATGCTTCTTGTCATCGCGCTCTCCGTGCGCGCGCTCCTCGAAAGCTCCGCCGCGCACGCCACGGAACTTCTCAACCAGCAGCAGAAGGACACGGTGCACTTTGACCGACCGGTGAAGTGCCCGGTCTGCGGCGCTCCCGCCGTCATCGCCTCCGTCGCGGGCACCGCCACTCACGGCAACGTGAAGCACCTTTACTGCACGACCTGCGGCGCGAACTGGCTCTTTGAGCGCCTGCGCTGCGCCGCCTGCGGCGACGAAGCCGTGTCGGACCTCTCCTACGTGCACGACGAGAAGGACGAAAGCCGCCGCCTTCACGTCTGCAAGCACTGCCAGGCCGCCTTCCCGACCGTCTTCGTGACGGACGCCGAGCAGTTTGATCCGGACATCGACGGCATCGCGATCTCGGGCTTTGCCGAATGGTACGAAGAGAACCGCGAAGCGGAAGAGGCGAAAGCGAAGGCGTAGCCCCTCAAGACGCCGTTTTGACCGCAAGCCCGAAGGCCCGTTCGTCTTCGGGCTTTTTTCGCTAGCGGCCCCGCTCCTTTTGCGGCAAAACCCGCTAGACTGCGCGGCGTTTTTGTTTTTAACGAAAAAATCAGCCTCACCCATGGCACGAAAGCTTTCTGCTGCGGACGACGCAGCCCCCGTCATCACCACCGAAGGCGACGCGGACGAATTTGTTCGCCTGGCGTTCCTCGCCGTCGACTCCACCTCGCGCTTTGAGGACCGTCACATCGACGACGCTCTCGAGACGCTCTGCCGCCGTCATCTTGACCGCGGCGAAGACAGCGACATCGAAGCGGCGCTGAGCCGCCTGAAGGCCACCGACTCCCCCGCCTACGACGAACTTCTCGCCATGGCGGAGGACTGCGCGCAGACGCGTCTGGACAAAAAGGGCTGCCACCTGCTCGTTCTCATCCCCATCATGGGCTGGAGCCGCTATCAGATTCCCTTCGGCCCGATGGACGCGGACTATCTCGTCGAGATCGCCCGGCTCTACCAGAAGACTTGGGCGCCGGACGCAAGCGAAGTGACGATCGGCAACTGCCTCCTCTCCGCCGATTCGCTCCCCGAGGGACTCACGGACGTGCGAGGGCTTCTTGACGCCCTCACCAAGGGGCGGCAAAAGAACGGCGTCGCGAGCATCACTTCGTTTCTCAAGGCGGATCCCCCCGCCGACTTTGCGGACGTGCGCTACCTCGCCGTCGCCGTCTCCGCGACGGAACCCGCGAAGCTCTTTCCGCCGATTTCGCAGGACTTCCGCGAGCACGCCCGCCTCATGATGGATTTCTGCCTCGGCACGCGCGAAATTCTCATGACGCCGATGGCCGGCACGATGACGGACGTGCAGCCGCCGGCGGCGTTCTTCTCGGGCTGGCGCCAGACGGACGCCGCGATGCGCGTCTTCTGCATCCGCGCGCTCGTAAGCTACGTGAGCTGCATGGGCTACGAAGCCAAGGACCTCATCGCCACGACGGCGGTCTTCACCCGCGTGGGCGGCCTGGAGCAGACGATGGACACCGATGAAATCCGCGTGTCGATCTCCCGAAAGTCCGAGCCTTCCACGGTCGTCGCGGGCGTAGTGCTGCCGACGATCCCGGAAGAGGCCGAGCAGAACCAGGCCTTTGCGGGCGAAGTGCTCCGCGACATGGAAATCGGCCGCCTCATCGCGCTGCCGCAGACCTTCCCCATGGAGTGGTGCGACGACTGCGGCGCGCCCCTCTACGCCAATTGCGACGGCTACGTGAAGCACCTGGAGACGCCGTCCGACTTCGACGAAAAAACCTTCGCGCCGACGCTCAACTGACGAACTCCTCTTTGCGAAAAACCGGACCGAAGCTTCTTGCTCCGATCCGGTTTTTTCTGGCCTTCAGCGGGCCTGGCGTCAGGCTTGAGCCGCCTTCTTCACGTCAAAGGTGAAGCTCTCGCCCTGGGCGTCCACGACCACCGTGTCCTTCGGGGCCGCGCGGCCTTCCAGAAGGAGGCGGGCCACGCCGTTTTCGATCCGATCCTGCACCGCGCGCTTCAAGGGCCGCGCGCCGTAGAGCGGATCAAAGCCCACCTTGGCGATTTCCGCGATCGCTGCGTCCGTCACCTCGAGCGTCACGTCCTGAGCCGCCACGCGCTGCGCGAGCTTGGCGATCTGGATGCGGGCGATCTTCTGAATCGCCTCGGCGCCCAGCGAATTGAACACCACGATCTCGTCGATGCGGTTCACGAACTCCGGACGGAAGTGCTGCTTCACTTCCTGCATCACGGCGTCCTTCACCTTGTCGGCGGGCTCGCCCTGCATCGCCTGAATGTCCGCGGACCCCAGGTTGCTCGTCATGACGATCACGGTGTTCTTGAAGTCCACCGTGCGGCCCTGGCCGTCCGTCATGCGGCCGTCGTCCAGCACCTGCAGGAGCACGTTGAAGACGTCAGGATGCGCCTTTTCGACTTCGTCCAACAGAATCACCGAGTACGGATGGCGCCGGACCGCTTCCGTGAGGTAGCCGCCCTCCTCGTAGCCGACGTATCCCGGAGGCGCGCCGATCAAACGCGCCACGGAGTGCTTCTCCATGAATTCGCTCATGTCGATGCGGATCATGGCCTCGTCGCTGTCAAAGAGGAACTCCGCCAGCGCCTTCGTGAGCTCCGTCTTGCCGACGCCCGTGGGTCCCAAAAAGAGGAACGAGCCATAGGGGCGGTTCGGGTCGGAAAGCCCGGCGCGGCTTCTCAGGATGGTCTCGGTCACGCGCTTCACGGCTTCGTCCTGGCCGATGACGCGCTTTTCCAAAGCCGCTCCCATGTTAAGGAGCTTCTGCCGCTCGCCTTCCATCATCTTCGCCACCGGAATTCCAGTGGCGCGGCTCACGACTTCCGCAATCTCCTCGGCGCCCACGCTGGTGCGCAAGAGCTTCGGACGCGACTTCGCTTCAGTCTTCTCCTGTGTCTCCGCCTTCTTCAGCTTCTCCTCAAGCCTCGGCAGCACGGCGTACTGCAATTCCGCCAGACGCTCGTACTTTGCTTCACGGCGGCAGGCCTCCATCTCGCGGCGCACGCGGTCGATTTCGTCACGCGCGGCCTTTTCGCCCAAAGCTTCGCCCTTCTCCGCCTTCCAGATTTCCTCCAAGTCAGAGTACTTCCGGGAGAGGGTCTCGATTTCTTCCTCAATCGCCGCCAGACGCTTCTTGCTCGCTTCGTCCGTCTCCTTCTTCATCGCCTCGCGCTCAATCTTGAGCTGTATAAGACGACGATCCAACTTGTCGAGCTCTTCGGGCTTCGAGTCAATCTCCATCTTCACGCGGCTCGCGGCCTCATCGATGAGGTCGATCGCCTTGTCCGGCAGGAACCGGTCCGTGATGTAGCGGTGCGAGAGCTCGGCCGCGGCCACGATGGCGGGGTCGGTGATCTCGACGCCGTGGTGCGCCTCGTACTTCTCCTGCAGGCCGCGGAGAATGGCGATCGTGTCTTCGACGGAGGGCTCGTCCACGAGCACCTTCTGGAAGCGCCGCTCCAAGGCCGCGTCCTTTTCGATGTACTTGCGGTATTCGTCCAGGGTCGTCGCGCCGATCACGTGCAGCTCGCCGCGAGCGAGGGCGGGCTTCAACATGTTGCCCGCGTCCATCGAGCCCTCGGTCTTGCCGGCGCCCACCACCGTATGGATTTCATCGATGAAGAGAATGATGCGGCCCTCGGACTGCGTCACTTCCTTCAAGAGCTTCTTCAAGCGCTCTTCGAATTCGCCGCGGTACTTGGCGCCCGCGATGAGGCCCGCCATGTCAAGGCTCAGCACGGTCTTGCCGCGCAGGGTGTCGGGCACTTCGTTGTTCACGATGCGCTGCGCAAGCCCCTCGACCACGGCGGTCTTGCCCACGCCGGGCTCGCCGATCAAGACGGGGTTGTTCTTCGTGCGGCGCTGCAGAATCTGCATCGTGCGGCGAATTTCGTCGTCGCGGCCGATCACGGGGTCGAGCTTTCCGAGCCGGGCGCGTTCGGTGAGGTCCACCGTGTACTTCTTGATCGCTTCGCGGCCGTTCTCGCCTTCGGCGTCCGTCACCTTCTCGCCGCCGCGCACCGCCGTGATGGCGGCTTCCAAAAGCTTCTTCGTGACGCCCGCAGACGCCACGAGGCGCGACACGTCAAGCGACGCGTCCGTCACCGCGAGAAGGAACATCTCCGACGAAATGAACTCGTCGCCGTGCGCCATCGCCTCCTTTTCCGTGAGGTTGAGGGCGCGGGCGAGATCGCGGCTGATCTGAACGTCGCCGTTCGTGCCGGTCACCTTCGGCAGGTTCTTCACCGCGCTTTCGGCTTCCGACTTCAGCTGCCGGGCGTTGCCGCCGGCGCGCTCCACGAGGCTGACGGTGCCGCCCTCGGCGTCTTCGAGCATCGCAAGGAGCACGTGCACGGGCTCAATGAACTGATTGTCATTGGCAAGCGCTAGGGACTGCGCCTGAGCGAGCGCCTCCTGAAACTTCGTCGTCAGTTTGTCTTGTCTCATAGTTCTTTTTCCTTTGGGCAGTCCGCGCGTTGTCTTTTCCAAAGAGGAAGAGCTCGGTGCGCGTCCGCCTCGATAAAGGCTATATGCGGCCCCCTCGAGCGCTTTTCAAGCGGCCTGTTTCACCCGGATACACGCGTTCGAAGAAAGCCCGCTCGCGCCGCCTGGCGACGCGGCTAAGCAGTGTTCCCTACGACGTTTGCTTTCCTCAAACAAGAGGCATAGAGTGAGCGGCAGTTTTTCCAATTTGAAAACAAACGGCCGGCTCAATCGCGTCCACTGCGAGGGAGCCGGTGCTTCAACCTATAGGAAGATGAAGTGGCCAATTTCAATCGCCGCGCGCTCGTAGGCGCCGCCCTCCTCACTCCCCTCGTCGGCTATTCCGGGCTTTCCCTCGCCCAGGTCGGCACAGGCTCCAATCCCATTCGCATCGTTGTTCCCTACCCGCCCGGAGGCCCGCTTGACGTCGCCGCCCGCGCGATTGCGGAAGCCGTGCGCCCCGACCTCGGCAACGTGATCGTGGACAACAAGCCGGGCGCCGGCGGCAACATCGGCGTTTCGTACCTTGCGAAGCAGCCGGGCGACGGCATGACGATGTGCGTCGGCGCCGTCGCAACGCACGCCATCAACCCGAATCTCTTTCGCAAGCTCCCCTACGATCCGGTGAAGGACTTCCGCCCCGTGTCGCTCATCGCGCACGTGCCGAACGTCCTCGTGATCACGCCGGAATTCTCGAAGAAGACGGGCATTCAGTCCGTGAAGGATCTCGTCGCCTACTGCCAGAAGCACCCCGACGAACTCAACTACGCCTCGGGCGGCAACGGCTCCGGCGGCCACATGGCGGGCGAGCTTCTCAAGACGCGCGCCAAGATCAGCATGGTGCACATCCCCTACGCGGGCGCCGCCGCGGCGCAGCTCTCCGTGCTCGCCGGCCAGACTGACCTCATCTTTGACAACCTCGCCTCCTGCAAGGCGAACATCGAAGCGGGCAAGCTCATCGCCCTCGCCGTCACCACGACGACGCGCGCCAAGGCGCTCCCCAACGTGCCCACGATGATCGAAGCGGGCGTGCCCGACTTCAACATCTCCACGTGGTACGGCCTCTTCGTGCCGGCCTCGACCCCGGACGACAAGCTCGCCAAGCTCAACGCCGCCGTCACCAAGGCCCTGAACAGCCAGGCGCTGCGCGACCGACTGGCGCGCCAGGGCGGCGAAGCCGCGCCGTGCTCGCCCGCGGAATTCTCAGCGCTCATCCGCGACGAGCTCGCAAAGTACGCGGAGATCGTGAAGGCCTCCGGCGCTCACGTCGACTGACCTCTGAACGTCGCTTCGCTTTCCTGAAAGCGCCTGCGCGCCGCAACGCAGGCGCTTTCTGACACCCGACGCCTTCCTTTTTTCCAAATCATCATGACATTACGCAACGCCAAGGACTTCTGGTCAGGAGTTCTTTTCGCCGCGGTCGGCCTCTTTTTCATCGTCACCGTGCAGGAGCTGCGCCTGGGGACGGCCGCCCGCATGGGCCCCGCCTACTTCCCGACAATATTGGGCGGCCTCCTCACGCTGCTGGGACTCGCTCTCGTCGCCCGGGGCTTTTTCTCCCGTCGCTCGGATCCCGACGCCGGACGCGTCGAGCCCTTTCACTGGCGCATCCTGCTTCTCATTCTGGGGAGCGTTCTCGCCTTCTCGCTTCTGTTGCAGCCCTGCGGCGTCCTCATCGCCGTGGGCGCCATGATTTTCATCGCCGCCTGCGCGGAAAAGAAGATTCATGTGAAGGAGACGATCGCCGTCATCGTGGTGCTCGACGCCATCGTCTGGGTGACCTTCGTCTACGGCATCGGCATGCAGATTCCGGTCTGGCCCAAGCTTTTCTAGGAGACAACCAATGGATCTCATGAACAATCTCCTGCTGGGCTTTCAGACGGCGCTCTCTTTTCAGAACCTCCTCTACTGCTTCTTCGGCGTCACGGTGGGAACGCTCATCGGCGTGCTCCCCGGCATGGGCCCCGTCGCCACGGTGGCGATGCTTCTGCCCATCACCTACGCGCTCGACCCCGCCTCGGCCCTCATCATGCTCGCGGGCATCTACTACGGCGCGCAGTACGGCGGCTCCACGACGGCCATTCTCGTCAACATCCCGGGCGACGCCTCCGCGGTCGTCACCTGCATCGACGGCCACAAGATGGCCCGGCGCGGGCGCGCGGGCGCGGCGCTCGGCATTGCGGCGCTGGGCTCCTTCTTCGCGGGCTGCGTCGCCACGCTTCTCATCGCGGCCTTTGCGCCGCCCTTGACCGCCATCGCCTTTCAGTTCGGCCCCGCGGAATACTTCAGCCTCATGGTGCTGGGCTTGATCGGCGCCGTGGTGCTCGCGACAGGGTCGCTTCTCAAGGCCGTCTGCATGATCATCACGGGGCTTCTCCTGGGGCTCGTGGGCACCGACATCAATTCGGGCGCCATGCGCTACACCTTCGGCTTTGACGAACTGCAGGAAGGGCTCGACTTCGTCGCGATCTCCATGGGCATCTACGGCTTTGCGGAAATCATGGCGAACCTCGAGATCAATGAAAAGCGCACGCTCGTTCCGGGGAAGGTGGGCTCCGTTCTGCCCTCGTGGGAGGACATCAAGGCGAGCGCCGGCCCCATCGTGCGCGGCACGGCGCTGGGCTCCATTCTGGGCGTGCTCCCCGGCGGCGGCGCCCTGCTGAGCTCCTTTGCAAGCTACACCGTGGAAAAGAAGATGGCGGGCGACAAGGCCGATCCGAAGTTCGGCGAAGGCAACATCCGCGGCGTGGCGGGCCCCGAGTCCGCCAACAACGCGGGCGCCCAGACGAGCTTCATCCCGATGCTCACGCTGGGCATCCCCTCGAACGCCGTGATGGCGCTCTTGATCGGCGCCATGATGATTCACGACATCGTGCCGGGGCCGCAGGTGATGAACACCAACCCCGCGCTCTTCTGGGGCCTCATCGTCTCGATGTGGATCGGCAACCTCATTCTCATTGTGCTCAACCTGCCGATGATCGGCATGTGGGTGCAGCTTCTCAAAGTGCCCTACCGCTGGCTCTTCCCGGCCATTCTGGTCTTCTGCTGCATCGGCGTCTATTCGATCAACAACAGCATCTGGGACGTGTGGGTGACGATCTTCTTCGGCCTCGTGGGCTACGTCTTCCGCAAGCTGGACTGCGAGGCGGCGCCCTTGATCCTGGGCTTCATCCTGGGCCCCATGATGGAAGAGAACCTCCGCCGCGCGCTTCTCATCAGCCGCGGCGATCCGACGGTGTTCTTCACGAGCCCCATCTCGTGCGGCCTGCTCATCGCCGCCGCGCTCATGGTGGCGGCCGTGGCGGCGCCCGCGATCCGCAAGGGCCGCGACGTCGCCTTCAAGGAAGACTGATCGTCTGCCAGCAACGCTCCGGCCGCCTTCGGGCGGCCGTTTTCTCTTCAGGCGTCCTGCCGCGCCAGCCAAAGGCGGAAAAAAGGATCCTCAATTTCGTAGGAAGCCTCTCGAATGACGTAGCCCAGGCGGGCCAGCTTGGCAAGGGCGTCATATTTCGTACTGCTTGACACATCCATCATGGGATCCGCCGGATTCTTCGCCAGCCCTTGCAGCAAACGACGCTGCGTGAGATTGAAGGTGTCCCACAGCCGATTGAAATCCAGGTCTCGATCATTGACCAATTCATCAACGGCCTTCTCCACCACGCGTTCCGTTTCCTGCCCCCAAACAAGCTTCTCCCAAACTATGCTGGCGAGCTGCTGCGTGTAATAGGGATGACACGCCGTCACGGAGAGGATGCCCTGCACGCACTCCGTCGTCAGTCTTCCCGCCACGGGACGCAGGCGTTCCGTGAGAAATTCCGCGAAGTCCGCCTCCGGAATCTTCTTCAAATGCATCAGCAGCCCGAAGTGATAAAAGGGCGACTTCACCTTCTCAAAAATCGTCGTCATCATGCTTTCCTGGCTGCCAAGAAACACATAATTGACGTTCTTCTGCAACTGCATCTGGGCTCTCAGCCGCTTGTCAATGCCTGCGCCCAGCCCAAGAATTTCCTGAAACTCATCGAACACCACAATCGTTCGATTTTTGGGATCACTCTGAGTTTCCAGCTGGTCGATCGCCTCCTCCAAAGCCACCTGGCCGTCAACGCCCGGCGCAAAAGTGGCTTCAAAGCAACCGGTCGTCGGGTTGTACGACACCGTCGGCACCACCCGAAGCTTGCGCAGCCGATCGGCCATCATTTTCATGGGATGCAAGCGCAGGAGCTCTTTGTGGATCATCTGCGCCAGCTTCACTTCGGACACAGCCATCTGCAGATTAAGGCTGACGGACGGCCGCTGCAGCTGCTGCAGCGCTTTGGCGATCAAGCTTGACTTGCCATAACGACGAGGACTTATCATCACGAGGTGATTCGGACCGCAGAGATGCTGCTTCACCTTCTCGAGTTCTTCCCGTCGATCCGCAAAAACCTCATCGCTCGCCGCCGAGCCGCATTTGAATGGATTTTCCATGGCGTCCCCAAAAATTCTCCTTTATGATTCCGGAATTATACGGACTATTTAGTCCGGAAATTTCCGTTCCGGTTTTTTACGGACTCTCGCCAGTTTTCACCGTTCCGCTATGATATTCCATCAATTTTCTTCCACCGCCCTTGATGCTGTTCCTTGGGATGGCACGCTTCGCTGCCCTCGGACGCTGCCGCCGGACGACCTTGTTCGCGCCGCCCGCAGCGCCGCGCCAGATCTGGCGCAGGGCCGCAACGGCCGCACGGGCGCGCTCATAGTGGAAGAAGACGGACGGTTCACGGCCCGCTATGCCTTCACGGACTTTGCCTCGCACAACGCCCTCTTGCCGGGCCCTGGCAAAGTGCAGACCGCGTGGCCCGCGCTCTCGGAACGCGACGTGCCGTTTCAGTCCTTCACGGACGCCGCGGGCGAAACGTTCACCACAGCGGATCTATTGGCCGAACTCTTTGCGCCCTTCCCTTTGAAAAACGCCATGCAGGGCGGCGCCGAACAGGAGGCGCGCCGCGCCCTGTGGCGCAGCGCCCTCGTGCACGCCGCGGAGGATCCGCTCGTAAAGCTCTTGTCCGCCTACAACCAGTCGGGACGCCCCGGCCGCATCGCCGCTTTCGGCGAATGGTGGAGCGGCGAAGCGCCCGCGCACGACATCCGCTTTGACGGCACGTTCTGCGGACCGGAAAAGTGCGCCACCTACCTGCTGGAGCGCCTGATGCGCGGCGGCCTCCCCCTTTATCCCGAGCCCCTGCCGCGATGGCCGGAAACGAAGCCCGTGTCGCTCGAAGTCCTCTACGAAGACCGCGACCTCATCGTCATCAACAAGCCCTCGCGCCTTACGTCCGTCCCGGGCATCCGCGAAAAGATCTCCGCCATGACGGAGCTCATGAAGTCCGTGGGCGAGCTTCACGTCGTGCATCGCCTTGACGCTGACACATCTGGCCTCCTGATTTTCGCCAAGCACAAGGCGTCGCTCGCCGTCCTGAACGAAAGCTTCCGCGAGCGGCGCGTGGAAAAGCGCTACCGGGCGCTGTTGGACGGCTTCGTGAAGGAAGACGCCGGCCGCGTCGCGCTCCCCCTCGCCCTCAACGTCTTTGACCGCCCCCGCCAGTGCGTGCTCCCCGAAGCCGCCGGGGGCTCCCCGTCCGCCACCGACTACCGCGTCGTGAAGCGCTACGAAGACGCCGAAGGCCGAAAGAAGACCCTCATTGACCTCTACCCCGCCACCGGCCGCACGCACCAGCTTCGCGTGCACTGCGCCCACCGGCTGGGGCTCGCCTGCCCGATTTCAGGCGACCCCCTTTACTCCGCCCTAGGGCTCGAAGCCGAAGACGAGCGCTACCGCCTCTGCCTGCACGCGGCGGAAATCACCTTTGCGCACCCGATGACGGGCGAGACGATGCACTTTGAAAAACGCGCGGACTTTGATTGCGAATGACATTTTTCTGACACGGGTTTTGTCCTTCGCCGCCGCTTTCGCTATGATTGACGGATTGACGCCGCGCCGGGGGCTTGTGCGCTTTCCGGCCCTGCAGTTTTTCTGCAGCGCGCGTCGTCCGCCGTTAACTTCTATGTCAGACGACAAAAACCAGCCACCCCCTGCCCTCGATTCTCTTTTGTTCCGGAGCCGATTCCATGCGCGCTGAGCTTGAATCCTGGCTCCACGGACAGTGGTCTAAAAAAGGCCTTCTCTCCCTTGTTCTGTCCCCCCTGAGCCTGGCGTACCTCGCGGCTTTCCGCGCCCGCGCCAAGCGCATCCGTCCGGTGAAGCTTCCCGTGCCCGTCATCGTGGTGGGGAACATCTACGTGGGCGGCACGGGGAAGACGCCCGTCACGATTGAACTCGTCAAGAGCCTCAAGACGCTCGGCTTTCGCCCCGGCGTCATCAGCCGCGGCTACGGCCGCAAGGATTCGGCCCCCGTCATCGTGTCGCCCGAGTCCGACGCTTCCGTCGTGGGGGACGAGCCGCTTCTCATCGTGCAGGCGACGGGCGTGCCGGCGGCCGTCGCGCGCGACCGCGCCGCCGCGGGACGCGTGCTGCTTCAGATGCACCCTGAGATCAACGTCCTCATCAGCGACGACGGCCTGCAGCACCTGCAGCTCGCGCGCGACGTTGAATTGGCCGTGATCGGCGCCCGCGGCATCGGCAACGGCTGGGTGCTCCCGGCGGGCCCCCTGCGCGAGCCGCCCTCACGGCTTGACTCCGTGGACGCCATCATCCTCAATGCGACGAACGACACGATCGCAAGCCGCACGCCGCGCTTTGCCGCCACGAGCCAGCTCGGCAACTGCCGGCGCTTGTGCGACGGCAAGGAAATGGACATCGACGCCCTCGCCGCCCGCCTTCAGGAAAAGAAGGCGAAGGTGGTCGCCGCCGCCGGCATCGCCTCGCCTGACCGGTTCTTTGCAATGCTGCGCGCGCACGACATCGACTGCCGCGAGATGGAGCTGGGCGACCACTTCAGCTTCGACACGAATCCCTTTGCGGAAACGGACGCCGACTGCATCATCGTCACCGGCAAAGACGCCGTGAAGTGCCAGCAGAAGCCCGCGCTCGCGAACGACCCGCGTCTCTGGACGGCGGATCTTGAAATGCATCTCGATCCCTATCTCGTGGAGCTTGTGGTGCAGAAGCTCAAGGAAGCTTCCGCCGCCCCCGCTCCCCTGGCTTGATTGGAAAAAACAAACATGGACACCCGTTTGACCGACGTTCTCGTCTGCCCCGTCTGCAAGGGGCCGCTCTTTTTTGATCATGAAAAGTCAGAGCTTCAGTGCGCGAAGTGCGCCCTGGGCTTTGAAGTGAAGGACGACATCGCCCGCATGATCGCCAAGGACGCGCGCACGCTCTCGCGCGAAGAATGCGACAAGGCGCGCATCAAGGCGGCGGACTAGTCATGAGCTTCACCGTCATCATTCCGGCGCGCATGCATTCGACGCGCCTTCCCCGAAAGCCCCTTCTTGAAATCGCCGGGAAGCCCATGGTCGTGCGCGCCGCCGAGCGCGCCCTGCTTTCTGGCGCCTCGCGCGTTGCCGTGGCGACTGACCATGAAGACATCGTGAAGGCCTGCGAAGCGCACGGCATCACCGCCGTCATGACAAGCGCCGAGCACCCCACAGGCACGGACCGCCTGTCGGAAGCCGCCCGCAAGCTGGGGCTCGCCCCCGACGAAATCGTCGTCAACGTGCAGGGGGACGAACCCCTCATTCCGCCCTCGGTGATCGACGCCGTCGCAGAAGCCCTCAAAAAGGCCCCCGACTGCGCCATGTCAACGGCCGCCCACCCCATCGACTCGCTCGAAAGCTTTTTAAACCCCAACGTCGTGAAGGTGGAGCTTGACGCCCGAAACCGCGCCATGACCTTCTCCCGCGCGCCCATTCCCTGGCCGCGCGACGCCTTCAAGGAGGGCGCCAAGGCGCTTCCTGCTGGGCTTACGGCGCTGCACCACATCGGCATCTACGCCTACCGCGCTTCGTTCCTCGCGGACTTCCCGAAGCTCACGCGCGCCCCTATCGAAGCGCAGGAAAGCCTCGAGCAGCTGCGCGCCATGTGGCACGGCTACGGCATCACGGTGCTTACGCTCACGGAGAACCTTCCGGCGGGCGTTGACACCGCCGAAGACCTGGAGCGCGTGCGCCGCGTCTGGACGGAATCGGCCTGACAAAACAGCCCCGCGAAAGGCCCGTCTGACCGCCTCTCGCGGGGTGTTTTCGCCTGGCTGATGGGCTACAATAGCTCGATCGGCTCCGACCCAAGGCCGTTGGTGATTTTTCAGAAATCGCCGGCGGCTTTTTCGCGTTGAAGCTTCATTAGTTACGCAATCATTTCGGGAGACAATCCATGCGTTTGATTCTCATCGGACCGCCGGGCGCCGGCAAGGGCACGCAGGCCGCTTACATCAAGGAACACTTCGGCATTCCGCAGATTTCCACGGGCGACATGCTTCGCGCCGCGGTGAAGGCGGGCACGGAGCTCGGCAAGGCGGCGAAGGTGATCATGGATCAGGGCGGCCTGGTGAGCGACGACATCATCATCGGCCTCGTCAAGGAGCGTCTCACGCAGGACGACTGCAAGAAGGGCTTCCTCTTTGACGGCTTCCCCCGCACCATTCCGCAGGCTCAGGCTCTGCAGGCCGCGGGCATCCCGATCGACTTCGTGCTCGAAATCGCCGTGCCTGACGCGGAGATCGTGGAGCGCATGTCCGGCCGCCGGATTCATCCCGCCTCCGGCCGCAGCTACCATGTGAAGTACAACCCGCCCAAGGTGGAAGGCAAGGACGACGTGACGGGCGAACCGCTCGTGCAGCGCGACGACGACAAGGAAGAAATCGTCCAGAAGCGCCTCAACGTCTACCATCAGCAGACGGAAGCTCTGGTGAAGTTCTACAGCGACCTCGCCAAGAGCGGTGAAAAGGGCGTTCCGCAGTACCGCACGGTCTCCGGCATCGGCGCCATCGAAACGATCCGCGACCGGATCTTCGACGCGCTGAAGTAATTTTCCCTTCTCGCAAAAAAGGAGCTGAGCCCCGAAAAAAGGTTCCGCTCCTTTTTTCGTCCCTCAGGACGAGAGGCGCCTCTCTGCGGCGCCCCGTACGACGAAGCCCCCGATCCTTGCGAATCGGGGGCTTCAAGCTCAATAGGGAAACTGCTTTTAAGCAGTCAGCCGATTAGAACTTGTGGACGAGGCCGAAGCCGACTTCCGTCTGCTTGGTCTTGGCAGAGGCGGATTCGCCTTCATCCGTGCCCTTGAGCTTCAGCTCGCTGTAGGAAGCGAACGTGTAAACGCTGGTGCGCTTGCTGAACGGATAGACGTAGCCAACCGCGATACCCCAGTTCTTGGC
>CAVJUB010000020.1:30040-30739 GCA_963652545.1 Hallella faecis
CTCAATAGGGAAACTGCTTTATGCAGTCAACTATTAGAACGAGTGCTTCAGGCCAATGCCGAATTCCGTAACCTTGGTCTTGGTAGAAGCATGTTCACCGGAATCAGACACCGTCAGCTTCAGTTCGTTGTAGGAAGCGAACGTGTAGACATTGGTGCGCTTGCTGAACGGATAGGCATAACCGAGAGCTATGCCCCAGTTCTTCGCTTCAAGCTTGTCAAGCGAATAGGATTCGCTATCCGTCTCCGGAGTAACTACGCCATTGTTAACATAGTCAGCCTTAAACGTAGTCTTGAAGTTGTTATTCTTGCTGCAAGACTCAGAATCCAAATAGTTAGCCTGCGCGTAGAACGTACCGCCTGCCACCGGAGCCGTTGCGCCCAAAGACAAGGTGTAGCCCTTCCAACCTTCCGTCTTCGTCACAGCCGTCGTGGAGACAAAGTTCTTGTAGTTCTTATCAAGCTCAGCCTTTACTGCACTGCCCAACACGGTATTCGCAGCGCTAGCAACATCAGCAGAAGAGAAGCCCATCTTCGTCTCATGCTTGCCATACTGGCCCATCGCGAAGAGCTTCACCACATCGAAGTCATAGGAAGCGCCGAGGGTAACACCCAGGCTATCCTTGTCGTTCTTGCTGGAGTAGTTGTGGAGAACCGTGTCCACCACCAACGCGGAGCTGAAGGGACCATTGTTGTAGGA
>CAVJUB010000021.1:0-30648 GCA_963652545.1 Hallella faecis
GTTGCCGCCATCATCCACCACGAAGGCAAGATTCTCGCCACCCAGCGCGGGTACGGCGATTTCAAGGACGGCTGGGAGTTTCCAGGCGGCAAGATGGAGCCCGGCGAAACCGCCGAAGCCGCCATCGTCCGCGAAATTCGAGAGGAGCTCGCCGTCACGATTCACCCGGAAAAACTAGTCACTACGGTGGATTGCGACTACCCCAAATTCCACCTCACCATGCATTGCTTTCTTGCTACGATTAGTGAAGGCACGATCTCGCTTCTCGAGCACGAAGCCATGAAGTGGCTTGCCAAAGAGGAGCTCGATTCCGTCGCCTGGCTGCCGGCCGACGTTGAAGTCGTGGAAAAGCTAAAGCCCCTGCTCTAAGCGGGCGGCGCGGGACATCCGCCCGGTCTTCACCGGCGCTGCCGGCCTCATCTTTTTCTCAGAGGTTTGTATGACGATTCTCGACAGCATCATGAAGCCCGGCGCCATCGCCGTGGTCGGTGCCTCCACCAAGCCCAACACCATCGGCTCCGATCTTTTGAAGCGCCTCATCGAATACGGCTTCAAGGGCCAGATTTACCCCGTGAACCCCAAGGGCGGCGTGATCGAAGGCCTGCAGGCTTATCCGACGGTGCTCGACATTCCGGGGCCCGTGGATCTGGCGATCATCGTTGTGAAGAACGTCTTCGTCCTCCCCACCATTGACCAGTGCCACGAAAAGGGCATCAAGGGCCTGTGCGTCATCAGCGCGGGCTTCAAGGAAGCGGGCGGCGACGGCGCCGAGCTCGAAAAGCAGCTTGCGGAAAAGGTGCGCGC
This sequence comes from Hallella faecis, assembly GCA_963652545.1. GTDB lineage: Bacteria > Pseudomonadota > Gammaproteobacteria > Burkholderiales > Burkholderiaceae_F > Duodenibacillus. Next base: position 805 of record CAVJUB010000021.1, read on the forward strand.
CTACGGCATGCGCTGCGTGGGCCCCAACTGCCTCGGCGTCGTCAACACGGATCCCGCCGTGCGCATGGACGGGTGCTTTGCGGAAAGCCTGCCGCAGCGCGGCGACATCGGCTTCGTGTCGCAGTCGGGCGCTCTGGGCGGCGGCATCCTCAATATTCTCAAGGACCTCAACATCGGCTTCGCGCAGTTCATTTCGATCGGCAACCAGGCCGACGTGAACGCCGAAACGGCGATTGAATACTGGGAGAACGTGGACGACGTGCGCCAGATTCTCCTCTACATGGAAAGCGTGCAGAACCCGGCGAACTTCCGCCGCCTCGCCACGCGCGTCTCCAAAAAGAAGCCCGTTCTCGCTCTGAAGGCGGGGCGCTCGGCAGCCGGCGCCTCCGCCGCGAGCTCACACACGGGAAGCCTTGCGGGTTCGGACCGCGCTGCGGACGCCCTGCTGCGCCAGAGCGGCGTGATTCGCGAATTCTCTCTGGAAAAGCTCTTTGCGACCGCCAAGGTCTTTGCCAACTGCCCGATCCCAAAGGGCAACCGCGTCGCCGTCATCACGAATTCGGGCGGCCCCGGCATCATGGCGACCGACGCGATCTGCGAATACGGCATGCAGATGGCGCCCATTTCAGACGAAACGAAGGCGGCGCTCCGCAGCTTCCTGCCCGCTGCGGCCTCAGTGAAGAACCCCATCGACATGATCGCCTCGGCGCCCCTTGACCATTACCGCCAGACGACGGAAACGGTGCTCGCTGATCCGAACGTGGACATGGTGATCGTGATCTACCTTCCCTTCCTCGGCTTGAAGGACATCGATGTGGCGAAGGAATTGATGCGCATCCGCGAAGCGCATCCCGAGAAGCCCCTCATCGGCGTCTTCATGACGGAAAGCCGCTTCTTCTCCGAACTCTCTGAAATGAAGGTCACGGTGCCCTTCTTCATGTACGTGGAGCAGGCGGTGGACGGCCTCATGCGGCTGGATCAGCAGCGCCGCTGGCTCGCCCGTCCCGAAGGCGTGGTGCCGCAGTACGACGTCAACAAGGCCGCCGTGGAGGCGATGTTCGCCGCGGTGCGCGCCGACGGCCGCACGGAGCTCACGACGCGTGAAAGCATCGACGTTCTCGCGCACTACGGCATCCGCGTCTGCGGCAGCCGCTTTGCGACGACGGAGGACGAAGCCGTCGCCGCCGCGGACGCCATGGGCTACCCCGTCGTGATGAAGATGACCTCGAAGACCATCTCCCACAAGACGGACGTGGGCGGCGTGCGCGTCGGCATCAAGAGCGCCGAGCACCTGCGCCGCGAATACCGCGACCTCATCGCGAAGCTCACCGAGCGCGGCTGGGAGAAGGGCCTTGAAGGCGTCATCATCCAGGAAATGGTGACGGGCAACCGCGAGCTCGTCTGCGGCGTCGCCCGCGACCCGCAGTACGGTCCGATGATCATGTTCGGCCTGGGCGGCGTCTTCGTGGAAGTGATGAAGGACGTGTCGTTCTCGCTTGCGCCTTTGACGGACGCGGACGCGCACGATCTCGTGCGCTCGGTGAAGGCCTTCAAGTTGCTCGAAGGCGCCCGCGGCACGAAGCCCGCGGACATCGCGAAGGTGGAGGAGACGCTCCTGCGCATCTCGCAGCTCGTCACGGACTTTGCGGACGTCGCTGAGCTCGACATCAACCCGCTGATGATTTCGGAAGCGACCGGCGAAGCGATCGCGGTGGACGGCCGCATTCGCCTGAAGTAGTTCAGCAAGCCGTTTAGCAAAACGCCTTCGATCCGCAAAAGGTCGAAGGCGTTTTCGTATGGGGTGGCTGCAGACGGTCTGTAAGCCGGATTCTGTGACGCAGAGTTGCCCCTGCGGTGCCGATCATTCATCTAGTGCGCCGGTCGCCCGGCGCCTCATGCCACCTACCCGCAGTCTTCTTCCGGGCCGGAATCAAGCGACTGCTTACTTGGTGTTGCTCCCCGTAGAGATTGCCCGTTTCACCCGGACTGAACCGGCTCGTCTCTGTTGCTCTGATCCTCGCCTCGCGGCGGGCAGGCGTTACCTGCTACGGCGCCCTGCGGAGTCCGGACTTTCCTCATGCAAAGCTAGTTGCCCGCGATCAGCCGTCCGACTGCAGCGGGCGGGACTTTACGCGTTTTTTCCTTTTGCCGCAAGCGGCTTTCATTGCAAAACGCCGCTTCGCCGCCACCGCGGCGCGCCCCCGACTCCCTCTGGATCAGCCGCTGAAAAACACTGCACAAACAAGGGATGAAAATTTCTTTTGAGACGCATTCGTCAAAAAACTTGCGCTAAACTTAAAAGATTGTTTTCGTCGTTTTCCTCCTTGAAGCACTTCATGACCGAATCGATGCCCTTCATTTGGAGCCAGCTCCTCACCAACCGCCCCGCGGACGTGTCCGACCAGCTCCTCGCCGACATCCGATCGACGCTCGAAAGCTGCCACGCCTCGGGCGCCATCACCGGGCTTTACGACAACCGCCTCACCATCACGTCCGCGAGCCGCTTTTTCCTGCAGATGCTGGACTGCGGCTACGACGAGCTTCTCGCGACAACGGAAGGCAGCTTCATCAATCTCATCGCGCCGGAAGACCGCGGCGTCTTTCTCGCGGGCGACTTCAAGGACAGCCGCACGGTTCACGAACTGAAGCTTCTTTCGCCTCGAGACGGCGTCGTCTGCGTTCAGTACACGAAGTCCACGTCCGTTGACGCCCTGGGGCGCGCCGTCTGGGTGATCGCCGTCACCGCCAACCCCGACCGGCAAAGCCTCACGCTCATCAACAACACCCAGCATTCCGGCCTCTGGTACTTTGACTGCGACCGCGAGGGCCGCATCAGCCGCGTCGTTTGGGACGAATCCTTCCGGCGGCTGCTGGGCTACGAGCAGGCGACGGACTTCCCAGACAAGCTCGAAAGCTGGTCATCCTGCGTGCTCGAGTCCGAGCGCGAGAAGTCGATGAAAGCCCTGCTCGGATCGCTGGCGGACCGCTCGGGCAAAACGCACTACGACCTCACCAACCGCCTGCGGCGCCGGGACGGCTCGGTGCGCTGGTATCGCAGCCAGTCCGACATCATCCGCCGCCCTGACGGCACCGCCAGCCGCGTCGTGGGCATCATCAAGGACATCACCGAAGAGCATGAGAGGCTCGTTGAGCAGCGCCGCGCCGACGCCTTTCACCGCGCCTACACGCGGCTCAACCTCTGCGAATACTTCGTGCATCTGGAAGACGGCACCTTCGCCTCGCTCAAAACGGAGGAGACGCCCCTTTCGCCCTGCAACGCGCACGACTGCTGGTCGGAACTCATCCTCTGCTACGCGACGCAGTTCGTCGCCGCCGAGGACCGCGCCGCCGTCCTGAACCTTCTCGATCCGGAGGCCATCCGCCGCCGCTTTGCCGCGGGCGAAACGGAATTCGACGCCGACTGCCGCATCGAACTGGACGGCCAAACGCGCTGGATCCGCAACGTCGTCATGCGCACCGAATCCGTGAGCGGCGACCTCTCCGCGCTCGTCTTCATGCGCGACATCACGGCTCAGAAGACGCAGGAAGAAGCCCACCGTCAGCTCAAGGTCCGAAATTCCGCCATGGAGCGCCTCATTGAAGGCGTCGTGAAGCTCGTGAACCGCTTTGCGGTCTGCGACTTGGAAAAGAACACCTACGAATTCCGCAGCTTCGCGGGCGACATCCCCTACCCGCCCGTCGGCCGCTACGACGACCACATCCGCCGGATGGCCGAGCTTTTCAACCCCCTCGCCGCCCCCGGCACGATCGACGAGCTGCTCGCCCCCGAGCATCTGCAGGAAAAAATCGCCGCTTCGCCCGACGGCATCTGGCGCTTTGAGTACTGCACGAAGGATGAGACCATCTTCAAGAGCCTCACCGTCGTCCCGGTGGAGCAGCATGACGGCCGGCTCGCGAAGGTGCTCTTCATCTCGCAGGAAATCACCGAAGAGAAGCTGCGGCAGCGCGACGCTCGCCGCGCGCTGGAAGACGCCTGCAACGCCGCCCGCGCCGCGAGCGAAGCAAAGACCACGTTCCTGGCGAACATGTCGCACGACATCCGCACGCCGATGAACGCCATCGTGGGCCTCACCGCCATCGCGGGCGCCCACGTCACGGACGCCGAGCGCGTGAAGTCCTGCCTCTCGCAGATCACGCTCTCGAGCCGCCACCTTCTGGGACTCATCAACGAAGTGCTCGACATGAGCCGCATTGAAAGCGGCCGCATTTCGCTCAACGAAGAAGACTTCAGCCTGCCTGATCTCGTGGACAACCTGCTCCTTCTTGTGAAGGGCGACATGGCGCAGCACCGGCACCAGTTCGAAGTGCACATCAGCCGGCTGCAGCACGAGAAGGTGCAGGGCGACAGCCTGCGCATTCAGCAGATCTTCACCAACCTCGTCGGCAACGCCATCAAGTACACGCCTGACGGCGGCCGCATCATCTTTTCCATTGAGGAAAAGCCCACGCACCACCGCAACGTCGGCTGCTACGAGTTCTCGGTGGAAGACAACGGCATGGGCATGACGCCGGAATTTCTGCAGAAGATCTTCCTCCCCTTCACCCGCGCGGACGAAACCCGCACCTCGCGCATTCCGGGCACGGGGCTCGGCATGGCGATCACGAAGACGCTCGTGGACATGATGAACGGAACGATCCGCGTGGAGAGCGAGCCGGGAAAGGGATCGCGCTTCACGGTGACGATCTTTCTCAAGCTGCAGCCCGACACGGCGCCTTCCGTGGAAAAGCTCGCTGATCTTCCCGTGCTCGTCGTGGACGACGACCGCCAGATCTGCACCTCCACCGCGGAGCTTCTCACCGAAATCGGCCTTCGCAGCGAATGGGCGGACTCGGGCGAAGAAGCCGTTCAACGCGTCGCCCAACGCCACGCCGAGGCAAACGACTTCTTCGCCGTCATCGTCGACTGGAAGATGCCCGGCATGGGAGGCCTTGAGACCGTGCGCGAAATCCGCCGCATCGTCGGACGCCACGTGACGGTGCTCATCATGTCCGCCTACGAGTTCGGCGACATCGCCGACGAAGCGCGCGAAGCGGGCGTGGACGGCTTCATCTCAAAGCCCCTCTTCAAGTCAAAGCTCGTCTCCACGCTCTCTTCCTTTGCGTCGCCGGGCGAAGGCGTTCCGCCGGCGACCACGGTGGACACCGCTCGCATCAACTGCCGCGGCAAGACGATCCTTCTCGTGGAAGACAACGAAATCAACCGCGAGGTGGCCTGCGAAATTCTCACCATGACGGGCGCCGCCGTGGAGTGCGCGGAGAACGGCCGGGAGGCGATCGAAAAAGTGTCAAGCCGCCCCGACGGCTACTACGCGCTCGTCTTCATGGACATCCAGATGCCGGAAATGAACGGGTACGAGGCGACGGCCGCCATCCGCTCGCTCAAAACGCCCTATGCGCGCACGATTCCCATCGTCGCCATGACCGCCAACGCCTTCGCCGAGGACGTCGTCCTCGCGCGCAACGCCGGCATGAACGAGCACATCGCCAAGCCCATCGACCTCGGGCAGCTCAACGCGGTCTTGAAGCGCTGGATCACGGGATAAGCGGCGATGGCCGCCGGCCGTTCCGCCTCCTTAGCTCAAAGGCAGGACGACCATAAATCCTTTATCATCAGCGCCGATTTGCGCAAGGGACGCCGCCCGCCGTCGTCCCTTGCGCGTCCCTGCTTACAAAAAAATCACTCTGAAAAAAATGACCCCTCATCGTCTCACCGCCTGCGCGGCGGGGGCTGCCGCCTGCGCGCTTCTTGCCGCGGCGCCCGCGTCCGCAGGCTTTCTTGACGAAGTCGCCTACAGCCTGCCGGGCGGCTACAGCACCGGCAACGACGGCTTCTTCTCTTCTCAGGTCGACGGCTTCACGCGCGTAATGAACGACGGCAAGACCGGCCTCGTGCTGCCCCTCTACACAAACCACCCCACCTGGGACTACGACAACCGTCACGAAGAAAACGGCTATCCCTGGGGCGGCGGCATCGCCCGCTCCGTAATTGACGAGCGCGGCAACGAGCGCCTCGTCTACGCCATCGCCTTCTCTGACTCCCACTACTCCGTCGAGCCCTTCATGGGCTACGGCTGGCTGGGCCGCTGGGAGATTGGCGACTCCGGCTTTCACGCGGGCGCGGGCTACCTTCTGGGCCTCACCTTCCGCGAAGACTACAAGTGGCTGCCGATTCCGGCGCCCCTGCCCTTGATCGGCGCGGGCTACGAGAACGTCGACTTCTACATGACGTACATCCCCGTTTCGAACGTCTTTTTCTTCTTCTCGAAGATTCAGACGGACGATCGCGCGACGAGGACGCTTCCCCTCTCGGACGCCTCGCACTTCAAGGCCCGCAATGAAATCTACGGCGCCTGGATGTGGGAGCGCGCCGACTCCGCCACGGAAAAGGGCTTCATGGTCACTTCGAACGACGGAGGCCTTGCCGGCATCCGCCACTTCTTCACCGACCACTGGGCGGTGGACGTGGAGGCGAGCCAGGCGAAGCACGACACCCACGGCGCGGGCTACGCCACCCAGACGTGGAAGCTCACGAACTACTCGGCCGCCGTGCAGTACCACTTCTACCCCGCCAACAGCTGGCGCTTCCATGCGGGCGCGGGCGTGGGCTACGCCGAATTGAAGAACACGGACACCGACGACAAGAGCCACTCCGTGCACCCCGTCGTCCAGACGGGCGTCACCTGGGCGCCTTCCGACCACACCCGCGTCGTGGGCGGCGTGAACCTTTACTTCCCGCGCTTTCACGACGTGGCCCCCAAGGACGACGTGGTCTTCATGCCGGCGCCCGCCCAGTTCTACCTGGGCGCGGGCTTTGCGTTCTGACGCCGTCTTAAGCGAAACCGTCCCTCGGGATTGCTAGACTCAATCCCATTCCTTTGCCAGCGAGGCGCTTTACACCAAGCCGCCTCGCTCTCCTTTTTTTCTGCGGGCCGCCTTGTCAGCGGCGGCCCCTTTCAACAGGCTGATCCAAAATGGGCATCAATGAAGAACTGTTTGAACGTGCCGCCAAGAGCATTCCGGGCGGCGTGAACTCTCCCGTGCGCGCCTTCCGCAGCGTGGGCGGCGCTCCGCGCTTCATCCGCCGCGCCAAGGGCGCCTACATGTGGGACGCCGAAGGCCAGCGCTTCATTGACTACATCGGCTCCTGGGGCCCGATGATTCTCGGCCACAACCACCCGGCGGTGGTCGAAGCCGTGCAGCAGGCGGTGGAAAACGGCCTTTCCTTCGGCGCTGTGACCGAAGGGGAGACGCTCCTTGCGGAAGAAATCATCAAGATCATGCCCCACTGCGAGCAGGTCCGCCTCGTGAGCTCCGGCACCGAAGCCGGCATGAGCGCCATCCGCCTCGCGCGCGGCTACACGAAGCGCAACAAGATCGTGAAGTTTGAAGGGTGCTACCACGGCCACTCCGACAGCCTCCTCGTCAAGGCGGGCTCCGGGATGCTCACGTTCGGGAACCCCTCCTCGGCGGGCGTCCCCGCAAGCTTCACCGAACACACGCTCGTGCTCGAATACAACAACCCGCAGGCCCTCGAGGAATGCTTCAAGCGCCACGGCGACGACATCGCCTGCGTCATCGTGGAAGCGGTGGCAGGCAACATGAACATGGTCCCGGCGACGCAGGAATTCATTGACACGATGCGCCGCCTCTGCACCGAGCACGGCGCCCTCATGATCGTGGACGAAGTGATGACGGGCTTTCGCGTGGCGCTTCATGGCGCCCAGTCCGTCTACCACGTCCGCCCCGACATCACGATGTTCGGCAAAGTGATCGGCGGCGGCATGCCGGTGGCCGCCTTCGCCGCAAGCCGCGAGATCATGAAGACGATCGCCCCCGAAGGCCCCGTCTACCAGGCGGGCACCTTGTCCGGCAACCCCGTTGCCGTGGCCTGCGGCCTCGCGACCCTGAAGGAAATCCAGAAGCCCGGGTTCTATGAGGCCTTGTCCGCCAAAACGAAGCGTCTCACCGACGGCCTCACCGCGGCCGCGAAGGACGCGGGCGTCGAATTCTGCGCCCGAAGCCTGGGCGGCATGATGGGCCTTTTCTTCCTGCCGCAGCTTCCGAACGGCTTCTCCGACGTGATGAAGGCCGACGCCGGCGTCTTCGGCAAGTTCTTCCATGAGATGCTCTCGCGCGGCGTGTACCTCGCGCCCTCCATCTACGAAGCGGGCTTCATGTCCGCCGCGCACACTGACGAAGACATCGACGCCACGATCGCCGCGGCGCGCGAAGCCTTCGCGCTTCTCTAACCAACCGCCTTCACGCATGGCTGACTTCTCTGCTTTGCGCCGCCGCGCGGCGGCGCTTCTTGCCGCGGCCGCGGGGCTTTTCGCGGGCGCGGCTTCGGCCGCTCCCTTTGGCGGCGCCTTCTCCGGGGGCGACGCGCCGGGCGTCACGGCGGAAATCGTCGCCGACCGCAGCGCCGGCACCCCGAAGGCCGTCTACCGGGTCGGCATCCACCTGAAGCACGCCCCCGGCTGGCACACCTACTGGAAGTTCCCGGGCGACTCGGGGTACGCGACGAGCGTCACGTGGCAGCTGCCGCGCCACTGGGAGGCGACGCCTCTTGAATGGCCGATTCCTCAGCGCCAGACGACGGGACCGGTCACAAGCTACGTCTACACGGGCGACGTGCTCCTTCCCTTCAAGCTTGACATCCCCTGGGGCACGCCCTACGGCTCGACCGCCACCATCCGCGCCAAGGTGGAGTGGCTGGCGTGCAAGGAGCAGTGCGTGCCGGGCGAAGCGGAGCTGAAGTTCTCCGTGCCGGTCAAGGTGGCGAGCGACCCGTCGCCCGAGGCGCCCCTCTTTGACCTCACGCGTCGCAACACGCCCGAAACCGTGCGCAGCGATCAGATTCAGGCGACGATTGAAGAAAATCGTCTCCGAATCGACTTTGCGCGTCTTGCGGGGAAAATCGACCACTCGGTGGAGTTCTTCCCCCTGGACGGCGACCAGATTGACCTGCGCGCTCCCGTGCGGCTCGAGCGCAAGCACGGCACGACCTCCCTCTACCTTACGGCGCACAAAGCGTTCGCCGAGCATCCGACGACGCTCTCGGGCGTCATCGTCGCCGACGGCGGCCCCTTGAACGACGGCTGGGCCATCCGCACGACGCTTCCCGTGACGCCCGGCGCGGTGGAAGCCGCCGAAGGCGCTCCGCGCAGCGCGCCCGCCGAGGAAAAGAATCGCATCGAGCTTCAGACCGCCAGCGCCGCGCCCGCGGTGTCGATCACGACGAAGACCGCCATCGGCATGGCGTTTCTGGGCGGCCTCATTCTGAACCTCATGCCCTGCGTCTTTCCGGTGCTGAGCCTCAAGATTCTTCAGCTCGTGGACTCGTCGCGCCGTCGCGGGCCGCTGATTCTGCACGGCCTCGCCTTCACGGGCGGGCTTCTCGTCACGATGCTGGCGCTCTCGGGCCTTCTGATGGCGCTGCGACAGATCGGCTCAGCCGTGGGCTGGGGATTCCAGCTTCAGAGCCCCGTCGTAGTCGCCGTGCTCGCGCTTCTTTTCACGGCGCTCTCCCTCAACCTCTTCGGGATCTTTGAATTCACGGCGGCGACCCATCTCGCGGACAGCCGTGCGGCAAAGTCATTGCCCACTACGGGGCCCGCGGGGAGCTTCTGGACCGGCGTTCTCGCCGTCATCGTCGCGAGCCCCTGCACGGCGCCCTTCATGGGAGCGGCGCTGGGGTACGCGGTCACGCAGGATCCCCTCACAGCCGTGCCGGTCTTTGCCGCCCTCGGCGCCGGCATGGCGCTGCCGTGGCTTCTTCTCACGCTGGTGCCCGTCTGGACCAAATGGCTGCCGAAGCCCGGGATGTGGATGGTGCGCTTCAAGGAAGTGATGGCGATCCCGATGCTGGGCGCGGTGGTGTGGCTTCTCTGGGTGCTTTCCCGTCAGGTGAGCGTCTACGGGCTCCTTACGGTGCTTCTCGCCACGGGAGCGCTGGCCGCCTTTCTCTGGTCCGTTGGCCGCGAGCAGTACGGCCGCGGCGCCTCAAAAGTCTTGAAGTGGCTGGCGGGCGGCGTCGCCCTCGTCTGCATCGTGCTGATCGGCTTCGGGATGTTTGATGAAGCCTCGCACCCCAGCGATGAAGACGCCGAGTGGAAGACCTGGAGCGCCGGCGCCGTAAGCGACGCCGTGAATCTCGGTCACCCGGTGGTGGTGGACTTCACTGCAGCGTGGTGCGTCACCTGCCAGTACAACAAGGCGGCGGTGATCCGCACCGACTTGAGCGAAGCCGTCATGAAGCGCCTCAACTACCGGCGCTTCACCGCCGACTGGACGAGCCGCGACGAATCGATCACGCAGGCTTTGAATCAGTTCGGCCGAACGGGCGTGCCCCTTTACCTGCTTTACAACAAGCACGGCGAAGTGACGGTGCTCCCCGAGCTTCTCTCGCAGGACGCCTTCGCGGAAGCGTTGGAGAAGAACGCGGCGGAATAGCGGAGCGCCCGCTCCAGCGTCTCTCAGTGCCTTGGTCCACCCGGTGGATCAAGGCATTGTCGTCAATGGACCAAGCCGAATTTGGCCGCTAGGCGGCGCACCTCTTTGAGGTCCAATTCCAGCAAGTCGGCCAGACCTTGGGCCTGTCCTTTAGCCAGTCCCATTGCTTCACCTTCGGCCAAACCTTCCTCACGCGCCTCCCGACGATTGACTTCAATCATCGATTGTTGATCCATGCGACGGATTTCCTCCGCGAAACAGGCCCGGCGTTCAACGGGATCATCAAAGACACGGCGTGCGTCAGGGATGCATCGCCGTCCAGGCAATGAGTTCGTCCCCCAGCTTTCGCGCCGCATCCGGCGACTTGGAATTGACCAGCATCACAAAGACGTGGCGCCGTCCTTCTCGATCCGTGACATACCCCGCCAGCGATCGCGCGTCCCGCAGAAAGCCCGTCTTGAGGTGAGCGCTTCCGGCCGCCATCGGACGCTTTCGCATCGTCCCGTCCACGCCCGCCGACGGCAGGCTTGCCATGAATTCCGGCATCACGGATGACGTCCAGACGCTGGAAAGCACCTCCCCCAGCGCACGCGCCGAAACACGGGCGGTGCGAGAAAGGCCCGAGCCGTTGTCCACCTTGATTTCGCTAGCTCTCACGCCCTGGGCTTCCAGCCAGCGGCGCACCACCGCCCGGCTGCGCTCAAGCGTCGCAGGCGACGCTTCGCCCCGAGCGTCCGTCAACCCCAATTCCAAAAAGAGCTGGCGCGCCATGGCGTTGTTGGAAAACTTGTTGATCCACGCCACCGTGCGCGACAAGTGAGCCGACGGCATTTCCGCAAGCGTCACGTCAGCCGCCCCCCGCCCCTCCCGGGCGCGCCCCGACCAGCGAATGCCGCTTTGCGCGAACACGCGGCGAAAGAGCGCCGTCACGTACGCATCGGCGTCCCAGCCGGAATAGTGAAGCGTTTTTTCGCCGCAGGCCGCGGGATACGTTCCCTGAAACCGCAAGGTCCTGCCGTCAAAGCGCGGCATGAGAGACGCCTTCCAGTCGCCGCAGGCGCCCGACACCACGCGCACCTTTGTCGGAAGCTCGATGCCGGACAGCGCCGGCACCGCCGTCACCCGGCCGTCGGCCGCCACCGTGAGCGACACCGTCTTGAAGTTCACAACCGCCGGATCCGGCCCCACGTTGTAGGGCCGCGTCGCCGCGCCGTCAAAAGCGCCTTGATCCGCCACGCGCACCGAGCGGTCATAGCGGCTTCTATCCACCACGATGTCGCCCTCGATCGATTTCACGCCGCGCTGCGAGAGGCGCTCTGCCATGAGCCAGACGTTCTCCACCACAAAGTGCGAGTCGCCGCCCCCGATGAAGACCGCCCCATGAATGCGCCCTGAGGCGTCTGGCTCGGCGGCCGCGCCAAACCGCGTCACCGAGGTCCAAGCGGGCGTAAGCAATTCCAGCGCCGCTGCGGTCGTCACAATCTTCATGACGCTCGCGGGCTCCATCATCCGCGCTTCATTAAAAGCGACAGTCGCCTGACGGCTTCCCGCCGGCGCAATCCAGAGCGCGACGTCCTTCATCTTCAAGCCGGAGCGCGACACAATCGCCTGCACTTCAGACGGCACGGCGGCCGGCAAAGGGGCGGACGCCGAAACAGCCGCCGCAGCCGCGGCCAGCGTCAGAAATAAATTTTTTGCTGATTTTTCAATCATGTTCAAGGAGCTTTAGGAGCCACAATCCAAGATTTTCCGAGTTTAACGCCCCGGCCGCTTGAAAAAAACACCCCCTGTCCCCATATAGCGTCTTGCCCGGGCCGGAAGCGTTCCGACCCCACTGTTTAATCCCGCTTCGTCGGGAATCGATTTTCAAAATTTTGTTTGGAGTCAAAAATGCAGATTCGTCCTTTGCACGACCGCGTGATCGTCAAGCGCCTCGAAGTTGAGCGCACCACCGCGAGCGGCATCGTCCTCCCCGACAACGCCGGCGAAAAGCCGGATCAGGGTGAAGTGATCGCCGTGGGTCCCGGCAAGCGCGACGAAGCCGGCAAGCTCCTGCCGATGGACGTCAAGGTCGGCGACCGCGTGCTCTTCGGCAAGTACTCCGGCCAGAACGTCAAGGTGGACGGCGTGGAATACCTCGTGATGCGCGAAGAAGACATCATGGGCGTCGTGGAAGCCTGATTTCCGCCGCATTCTTTACTTTAGACACTCGAATTTTTGAAGGATTCTGAAATGGTTGCTAAGCAGGTTCTTTTCGGTGATGACGCCCGCTCCCGCATGGTTCGCGGCATCAATACGCTCGCCAACGCGGTGAAGGTCACCCTCGGCCCCAAGGGCCGCAACGTGGTGCTCGAACGCTCCTTCGGCGGCCCGCTCGTCACGAAGGACGGCGTTTCCGTCGCCAAGGAAATCGACCTCAAGGACAAGTTTGAGAGCATGGGCGCCCAGATGGTGCGCGAAGTGGCTTCCAAGACGAACGACAACGCCGGCGACGGCACGACGACCGCCACGGTGCTCGCTCAGGCCATCGTTGACGAAGGCATGAAGTACGTCGCCGCGGGCATGAACCCGATGGATCTCAAGCGCGGCATCGACAAGGCCGTCGCCGCCGCCATCGCGGAGCTGAAGAAGATCTCCAAGCCCACCACGACCACGAAGGAAGTGGCTCAGGTCGGCGCCATCAGCGCGAACTCCGACACGGAAATCGGCGACATCATCGCCAAGGCCATGGAAAAGGTCGGCAAGGAAGGCGTGATCACGATCGAAGACGGCAAGAGCCTCAACAACGAGCTCGAAGTCGTGGAAGGCATGCAGTTTGACCGCGGCTACCTCTCCCCCTACTTCATCAACACGCCGGAACGCCAGGCCGCTGTGCTCGAAAATCCGTTCGTGCTCCTGCACGACAAGAAGGTGAGCAACATCCGTGACCTGCTCCCCGTGCTCGAACAGGTGGCGAAGGCCTCCCGTCCGCTCCTCATCATCGCCGAAGACGTCGACGGTGAAGCGCTTGCCACGCTCGTCGTGAACTCCATCCGCGGCATCCTCAAGGTGGTCGCCGTGAAGGCCCCGGGCTTCGGCGACCGCCGCAAGGCCATGCTCGAAGACATCGCCATCCTCACGGGCGCCACGGTCATCACCTCCGACCTCGGCCTCACTCTGGACAAGACGACGCTCGCCCAGCTCGGCTCCGCCAAGCGCATCGAAGTGACGAAGGAAAACACCACGATCATCGACGGCGCCGGCAAGCCCGAAGCCATCGCCGATCGCGTGAAGAACATCCGTCAGCTGATCGAAACCGCCACGAGCGACTACGATCGCGAAAAGCTTCAGGAACGCGTGGCGAAGCTGGCGGGCGGCGTGGCCCTCGTCAAGGTCGGCGCTGCGACCGAAGTCGAAATGAAGGAAAAGAAGGCCCGCGTCGAAGACGCCCTGCACGCCACCCGCGCTGCCGTTGAAGAAGGCATCGTGGCCGGCGGCGGCACCGCCCTCATCCGCGCCAAGAGCGCCATCAAGGACCTCAAGGGCGACAACGACGAACAGAACGCCGGCATCAAGATCGTGCTGCGCGCGATGGAAGAGCCGATGCGCCAGATCGTCGCCAACGCCGGCGACGAACCCAGCGTCGTCGTGAACAACGTCGCTCAGGGCACCGGCAACTACGGCTACAACGCTCAGACGGGCGTCTACGGCGACATGGTGGAAATGGGCGTCCTCGATCCGACGAAGGTGACCCGCACCGCGCTGCAGAACGCGGCTTCCGTCGCCGGCCTGATCCTCACCACGGACTGCATGGTGGCCGACTATCCGGAAGACAAGCCCGCCGCTCCCGCGATGGGCGCCGGCATGGGCGGCATGGACGGCATGATGTAATCTCGAAAGAGATGCACTGAAAGCTGCCGGAAGCAATTCCGGCAGCCGCTACAAAAAAGCCTCGGGAGCGATTCCGAGGCTTTTTCGTTGACTGGAATTTTTTGGCGGAAATCAGAAGTCCGCCGCAAGCTGCTCCAGCACAGCGCTTCTCACGCGGTCATCGTCCGTGCCCACGATTGAAATGCGGGAGAAGCCCGCCTCGCGCAGCCGGTCCGCGCAGCGCGGATGAATCGTCACCGCTGCGCCCGACACAAACCATTCGCGAGCCCCAGGGACCGCGCGCACGGCATGAAGCAAGGTCGCAACCGAGTCCGAGCTCGTGAGATAAACGACGGGCGACGGCCCCTTCACGGCGCGCGACAGGAGTTGCGTCTGCTCGGGCGACAAATCAAGCGGCACGCGCACATAGGCCGCGAGCTTCTCCACATCGGCGCCGAGCGCGATGAGCTGTTCGCTCAGCCACTCGCGCCCCGTCTGGCCGCGCGCAATGAGAACGCGCGCCGGCACGCCGTGCTTTTTGACGAGCGCAAAGAGCGCCTCGCTGCCCGAATGCTCCGCATCGCCTTCGGGATAAAGAATCTTCACCTTGTCGCCCCAGGCGGCGCGAATCACCTTGGCGGTGCCTTCGCCCACGGTGGCAAGCGTGATGTGAGAGGGCCATTCGCGCACCCAGTGCGCCACAGCCGCCACAGCGGCAGGCGACGCCATCACCACCATCTGCACGTCATCAAGACGCGCCAGACGCTCGGCGACGAGCCCCTGGTCTTCGGGCAAGGTGATGGTGAAGGCCGGCCAGCGCCAGACATTGAGACCGTCCTTGTCGAGCAAGTCGGCAAGACGGTCATTGGCAGCGCCCGGACGCGTCAGCACGACCGGGCGAAGTTTGTTCAGCATGATGAAACTACAAGTTTTGATTTGACGGACAAGCTCGAGGATTCTACTCAGCTTTGTTTCAAGCCGCCGTCTCGCGCAGCACCTTTTCCAGAAGCGCGCGGGCGCCCTTGGCTTCCAGCTCCGCCACGACGCGCGCGGCGAGCGCGAGCGGATCGCCGTAGGCGCCGCGGGCTTCGGCCGTGATCATTTCGCCCGTGCGGTGGTCGCCCACGTGGGCGCGCAGAAAGAGTTCGCCCTTTTCCACGATGCAGTAAGCGGCCAGCGGCACCTGGCAGGAGCCCCCGAGCGCGCGGGAGACGGCGCGCTCCGCGGCCGTGCAGGTGCGGGTGTCGGCGTCGTTCAGGAAGTCGAGATAGGGACGGACGGCGCTCGCTTCGCGCACTTCAATCCCAAGCGCCCCCTGTCCCGGCGCGGGAAGGCTCATCTCGGGCTCGATGAAGTGGCGGATGCGCTCGGAGAGCTCCAGCCGCTTCAAGCCGGCGCCCGCCATCACGAGGCCGTCAAATTCGCCGCGGTCGAGCTTTGCCAAACGCGTGCCAACGTTGCCGCGAATCGACGCCACCTTGAGATGCGGATAGCGGGCGCGCAGCATCAGCTCGCGGCGCAGGCTCGACGTCCCCACCACGGCGCCCGCAGGGAGCGCGTCAAGGCTCTCGTACTTCGGGCTCACGAACGCGTCGCGCGGATCTTCACGCACGGCGACGGCCGCGAGCACAAATCCTTCGGGAAGCTCCATCGGCACGTCCTTCAGGGAATGCACCGCAAGGTCCGCGGCGCCCGAGAGCATCGCCGCCTCCAGCTCCTTTACGAAAAGCCCCTTGCCGCCCACCTTGGAGAGGGTGCGGTCAAGGATCTGATCCCCCTTCGTCGTCATGCCGAGCAGATCCACGGCGGCGCCGGGATACTGCGCGCGCAGGCGGGCCTGAATGTGAAGCGCCTGCCACATGGCAAGCGGGCTTTCACGCGTGGCGATGACACAATGCTTGAGGGATTCCATAACTAGCTCCGAATTGATTCCTGAGGCGACGCGCCCCGCGTCTCATCACGGGCGGCGCCTTGTTTTTGCGGGCGGCATTCTAACAACCGTGCGTTTCGCGAGGCTTAATCCCGCGGGCTTTTGCCTAATTTTCCGTTGTTTCTCAGCGCTTCAAAGCGATTTTCGCCCTCGCCTTTTTTGCTAGAATGCTCGTTTTTTCCCGCAGGCCGGACTCAAGCCCGACTGCCTACACCACTTACGAGCCCGGCGCTGTCAACAGCCCGAGCTGACCTACCATGACAAACGCAGAGCACAACCATTCCGACGACCCGCTGCACGCCAAGAAGGAAGCATGGTCCGGCCGCTTTTCCGAACCCGTCAGCGAGTTTGTGCTCCGATACACCCAGTCCGTGAGCTTTGACAAGCGCATGGCGATGGCGGACATCGACGGCTCGCTCGCGCACGCCGCGATGCTCACGAAGTGCGGCGTCATCTCCGAGCAGGACCTCGAAGACATCCGCCGCGGCATGAAGCAGATCCGCGAAGAAATTCTCGCGGGCAAATTCCAGTGGCAGCTGGAGCTCGAAGACGTGCACCTCAACATCGAGGCGCGTCTCACGCAGCTCATCGGCGACGCCGGCAAGCGCCTGCACACGGGCCGCAGCCGCAACGACCAGGTGGCGACCGACGTGCGCCTCTACCTTCGAAGCGAAGTGGACGAAATCATCACCCGCCTCGGCCACCTGCAGGAAGTGCTCGCCCAGAAGGCCGAGAAGGAATACGACACCATCATGCCGGGCTTCACGCACATGCAGGTCGCCCAGCCCGTGACGTTCGGCCACCACCTGCTCGCCTACGTCGAGATGTTCCAGCGCGACTGGGAGCGCATGACGGACCTGCGCCACCGCGTGAACCGCTCGCCCCTGGGCGCCGCGGCGCTCGCCGGCACCACCTACCCCATCGACCGCGAATACTCCGCGAAGCTCCTGGGCTTTGAAGCCGTGGCGCAGAATTCTTTGGACGCCGTGAGCGACCGCGACTTCGGCATCGAATTCACGGCGGCCGCAAGCCTCGTGATGGTGCACATCTCGCGTCTTTCCGAAGAGCTCGTCTACTGGATGAGCCAGCCCTTCTCCTTCATCAAGCTGCCGGACCGCTTCACGACGGGCTCCTCCATCATGCCCCAGAAGAAGAATCCGGACGTGCCCGAAACGGCGCGCGGCAAGTGCGCCCGCGTCATGGGCGACCTCGTCACGATGGCGATGCTCATGAAGGGCCTGCCCCTTGCGTACAACAAGGACCTGCAGGAAGACAAGGAGCCGGTCTTTGACGCGATCGACACCGTGAAGGACACGCTCCAAGCCTTCATCGAAATGATGACGGGCGTCGAGCCCAACCGCGAGCGCATGCGCGAAGCGGCGGCCTCGGGCTACCCCACCGCCACCGACCTCGCCGACTACCTCGTGCGCCATGGCACGCCCTTCCGCACCGCCCACGACATCGTGGGCCGCGTCGTGCGCCATGCCTCCGACCTCGGCTGCGACATCGCCGACCTGAAGCTCGAGGACCTGCAGACGTTCAGCCCCGACATCACGGAAGACGTCTACAAGGTGCTCACCTTGGAAGGCGCCGTCGCCGCGCGCAACCACACGGGCGGCACGGCCCCCGCGCAGGTCTTGAAGCAAGTGGCGCGCTGGAAGGAAATCTTCGCCGCCCGCGAAGCCGCCGCAAAGAAGGCGTAAGCCTCTCCACTTTCTGCAAAAAACGGCCGGGAGCACGTCTTGTCTCCCGGCCATTTTTTTGTTCCCGGGGGCGGCTTGCCGGCGCCGCCCCTGCGTCATTTCGGCGAAAAGTTCTCAGAAGTCCGCCAGCCCCGCGCCGCAGAGCACCAGCACCAGGATGCCGAAGACAATGCGGTACCAGCCGAAGGCCTTGAAGTCATTGTGCGCCACGTAGCGCAGGAGCCAGCGCACGACGACGATGGCGCTCACAAAGCTCACGACAAACCCCACGGCAATGCCGGGCAGGCCGTCGGTGGAAAGCATCTCGCGGCTCTTCCACAAGTCGTAGACCGTCGCGCCGAAGATCGTCGGAATCGCGAGGAAGAAGGAAAATTCCGTCGCCGCCGTGCGCGACAGTCCCAGCGCCATGCCGCCGATGATGGTGGCGCCCGAGCGGCTCGTTCCCGGAATGAGCGCGAGGCACTGCATGAAGCCCACGCCCAGCGCATCCCTCCACGTCATGTCGTCCATCGTCGCCACGCGCGGCGCACGGCCCGACTTCGCCTGCCAGTTTTCCAGCCACAAAATGAGGAGGCCGCCCACCACGAGCGCCGCCGCGACCGCCGTCGGATTAAAGAGATAGTGCTTCACGTACGAAGCAAAAAGCACCCCGAGCACAGCCGCGGGGATGAACGCAACCACCGTGTTCACCGCAAGACGCTGCTCCTTGCCGGGCTTGAAGAGATTCAACAGGATCGAAATGATCCGCGCCTTGTAGTGCCAGCAGACAGCGACGATCGCGCCTGCTTGAATGGCGACGTAGAAAGTGTCCGCGGCCGCCGTTTCCGCAAAGCCGATCAGGTCGCCTGCGATGATGAGGTGGCCGGTGGAGCTCACCGGGAGAAATTCGGTGAGACCCTCGACGATGCCGAGAAAAACCACCTGCAGGGCATAGATCCAATCCATGACTTATTTTCCTTTATTTTCTTTCTTGGGAGCGGCTTCCGTCGCCGCGTTGTTCTTCTCAGCTTCCGCTGCCGTTTTGCTCGCCGGCGCAGCGCCGTCAGCCGATAAGGCAGGCTCCTCCACTTTCTGCGCGAGCACCTTGTCGATGCGGCGGCCGTCCATGTCGGCCACCTCCAGGCGCCAGCCCTCCCACGTGACGATGTCGCCCGTCTTCGGGAGACGCATGAGCAGCAGCATCATCATGCCCGACAAGGTGTTGTAGCGCCGGGCCTCTTCCTCCGGCACCGACTGCAGGTTGAGGCAGTCCTTCAATTCCGGCACCGGAATGATGCCGTCCAGGAACCAGGAGCCGTCCGCGCGCGGCACGGCCCAGGCTTCGTCGGTGGTCGCCGGCTTGAATTCGCCCGCAATGGCTTCAAGGATGTCGCGGGGCGTGACGAGCCCCACCACCGCGCCGTACTCGTCCACCACCAGCGCCAAAGGCACGTCCGTGCCCTTGAAGTGCTCCAAAAGCTCCATCCCGTTCAGGGACTCCGGCACGTAGGTGACGGGGAGCAGGTTGCGCGTGAAGTTGGGCTCGCCGCCTTCGACCATCTGCTGCATGAGCGTGCGGGTGGAGCAGATGCCCTTGATGTCGTCAAGGCTTCCGCTTGCCACCACGAGGCGAGAGCGGCGGCTCGTGAGAATCTTCTTCACGTTCGCTTCACTGCTTTCCTCGAGGTCAATCCACTCGATGTCGCTGCGGGGCACCATGATGGAGCCCGCCTGCCGATCGTCCAGGCGAAACACGTTGCGCACCATGTCGCGCTCGTTTGCTTCAATCGCACCCGACTCGCTTCCCTCTTCGATCATGGCGTGGATCTCCTCTTCGGTGACGCTCGCCTCGCCCTTGCCCGCCTGACCGAAGAGCTTCAAGAGACCTTCCGTGGAGGCCGAAAGCAGCTTCACGAAGGGGCTCATTACCAGCGAGAGCACCTTCAGCGTGCCCGACACCCGGCAGGCGACGCCTTCGGGGTTCACCTGTCCGAGGCGCTTCGGAACGAGCTCCCCAAGCACAATGGAGAAATAGGTGACGAGGACCACCACCAACGCCAGCCCCACGCCTTTGGCGGCGTCCGCGCTGACGCCGAGCCCCACCAAAAACTCCGCCACGGGCGCGGCGAGGGCCGATTCGCCCACGATGCCCGACAGAATGCCGATGGAGGTGATGCCCACCTGAATGGTGGAAAGCGCCCAGGTCGGATTGCTCTGCAACTTCAGCGCCGTGTCAGCCCGCTTGTCGCCGTCTTCCAGGCGCACCTGAAGACGCGCGCGGCGGCTCGCCACGAGCGCGATTTCGCTCATCGCAAAAAGACCGTTGAGGAAAATGAGCCCCAAGAGAAGGAGCACATCAAACCAGCTGTACATGGACAAAAAATCCAAAAATAAACAAAGCCCGAATTCTAAAGGCCGACTGTGACAGCCGCCTTCAGACGTTCGGGCTCGATGACGCGGAGTGCGTCTCGTCGATTAGAAGGGGAGCTTGAACCCCGGGGGCAGCGGCAGCCCCGCCGTCGCTTCCTTCATCTTCTGCTGCGAAACGGCCTCGGCCTTGTGAGTCGCGTCGTTGATCGCCGCGGCGATGAGGTCTTCGAGCATCTCCTTGTCGTCGGGATCGCCCGAGAGAAGCTTTGCGTCGATCTCCACGCGGCGGGCTTCGTGCTTGCAGGTCGTCGTCACCTTCACGGCGCCGGCGCCGGCTTCGCCCGTCACTTCGAGGTTGCCGAGTTCATTCTGCAGACGTTCAACGTTTTTCTGCATTTTTTGGGCCTGAGCGAGCAGTCCCTGAATGTTGCCACGCATGTCGTTCAAATTCCTTGAGTTCATCAATCGTCAAAGGCCGCACGGAGGTTTCCACCACCTCGCCGCCCAGCTGTCGGACGCATTCTTGCACAAACGGATCGCTTTTGAAGGCTTCAACGATCGCCCGCCGGGCCTTGAGCTTCTCCGTCTCGATGACCTTCGTCACCGTAAGTTCGTCCGCCGTCTTTTCGCGACCCGCAAAGCGCACCGCGAAGTCATGCCCAGCCGCCGCAGACACCGCGTCGCGGATTTCCTTCACCACCGCTTCGGACACGAGGCCGGCGGAAGCCGGCGCGAGCAGCACGTGCTGCTCATCCAATTCGTCCACAGCGCTTCCCGAAGCCACTTCTCGCGCGAGCCCCGAAAGCGTTGACCTGCACAGCAGATCGCGCCAGTTAAGCAAAAGCGCCGAAGGGTGAATGTCCGCAGGCTGCGGCAGCTTTCCCTCGTCGCTTTCGGTGTGCAGCTCCTTAACCGGCGCCGGGCTCTCCCCCTTCGTCTTCCCAAGGGGGCATGGCCGAGAGATCGGGCTCCGCCACCGCTGGCATATCCTCGGCAGGCTCCACAACAGCCGGAGCGGCCTGCGGATGCGCCGCCGCAGGAGACGCCTTCACGGGCGCCGCCGCTTTGGCCGCGGGCTTTGCCGACGGCCCCTTTTCGGGCACCTTGAGCCCCACGCGAGTGCCCGCCGGACGGAAGGCAAGCATGCGCAGCACCGCCATCGTGAAGCCCGCGAATTCGTCGGGCGCCAGCGGCATGTCGTTTCTCGCCTGCAGCGCGATCTGGTAGTCAAGCTGCACTTCTTCGGGCGTCATGGCGCGCGCCAAGGCCTTCACGCCTTCCGTGATGTCCTCGCTGTCAGCCAAGTAGTCCGGCACCTTCTGCCACACGGCGATCCGATGCAGCAGGGCCGCCATGGCGCGAATCGCTTCGGAGTAGGAGAGCCCCTGCGTGCCGAGGCGCTCCGCCTCCTGCATCGCCGCCGCGGCGTCGCCCGCCGCCACGCAGGTGAGAAGGTTCGTGAGCGCATCGTCGCCCGCCACGCCGAGCATCTCGCGCACGGACGCCAAGGTCACGGGGCCGGCCGCGTACGCAATCGCCTGATCGAGCAAGCTCAGGCCGTCGCGCATGGAGCCGTTGGCGCATTTTCCGAGCAACAGGAGCGCGGGCTTCTCCGCCTCAATGCCTTCCTTTTCGAGAATGACCTGCATGTGGTCCGCGACCGCCGCAGGCGTCATGTTCCGAAGGTTGAACTGCAGGCAGCGCGACAGCACCGTCATCGGCACTTTCTGCGGATCCGTCGTCGCGAGAATGAACTTCACGTGCTCGGGCGGCTCTTCCAAAGTCTTCAGCATTGCGTTGAAGGCATGCGTCGAAAGCATGTGCACTTCGTCGATCATGTAGACCTTGTAGCGCCCCTGCGTCGGGGCGTAGACCGCGCGCTCGAGAATCGGAGTGATCTCTTCCACGGAGCGGTTGGAGGCGGCGTCGATCTCGATGTAGTCAGGAAAGCGCCCTTCGTCAATCGCCCGGCAGGCGTCGCACTTGCCGCAGGGGTGGGAAGTCACGCCGCCCTTGCCGTCTTCGCCCGTGCAGTTGAGGCATTTGGCGAGAATGCGCGACAGCGTCGTCTTGCCGACCCCTCGGGTTCCAGTGAACAAGTAGGCGTGATGCAGACGGTTTTCGTCCAAGGCGTGGCGAAGCGCCGCGACCACCGCGTCCTGCCCCACCATGCTGTCGAAGTCGTGCGGCCGCCATTTGCGAGCGAGCACCTGATAACTCATAGCCGACCCAAGTGAAATTCAAAAGAAAAACCGTTTTGGCAACGGTTTCGAACGTGCGGGAATTGTACGCGATGCGGGAAGCGGTTTTGACGCGGCGGCTTGAGGTGCAAAAGCGCCGGATATGATTATGGCGAGCCTTGTCCTCGGCACTGAAAGACTTCCGCTGTGGCTGCTTCGTTCCCGACCTGACCAGATTCACAGAGCTTCCATGCGAGGGGACCCGCCGGGGCCGCATTGTATCGGAAAGTCGCCCGGCGCGCACGCCGTTTTCGCGCGCCGAAAACGAAGGCGGCGGCCGTTCCGACACAGAACGCCGCCGCAATGTGACTCAAAGAAGCCGTTCGATCATTCGCCGAACCACTTCTTGTAGATCTTCTGGTAGCTGCCGTCGTCCTTCATCGACTTCAGCGCCGCATCAATCGCGTTCTTCACCTTGCTGTTGCCCTTCTTCACCGCAAAGCCAAAGTACTCCGCGTCCAGCTTGACCTTCTGCTGGGTGAGGCCCTTGGCGGCGCGGGGGTTCTGCACCATGAAGTAGCCGATCACGGGACGATCGGTGATGACCGCCTGGCTGCCGCCCATCTTGAGATCCATGAACGCTTCGGCCCCGGTGTTGAAGGCCTTGATGCGCGCGCCGGCGATGCCCTTGGCGAGATCAGCGCCCGTAGTGCCGATCTGAACGCCGATCGTCTTGCCTTCGAGGCTCTTCAAGTTCGTGTACTTCGCCGCGTCCTTCGTGCGAACGAGGAGCCCCTGCCCGGCTTCATAGTAGGGATCGCAGAAGTCCACCTTCTTCTTGCGCTCTTCGGTGATCGTGATGCCCGAAGCCGCCACGTCGATCGTGCCCGTGAAAAGGGCGGGAATGAGACCGTCAAAGCCCATGTTCACGAGCTCCACGTCGTAGCCCGCGCGCTTGCCGATCTCGCGGATGAGATCCATGTCAAAGCCCACGTAGGTGCGGCTCTGGCTGTCCATGAATTCAAAGGGCGCGAACGTGGGATGCGTGCCGACGCGCAGGGCTTCGGCCTGAACGGTGCCGGCAAAGAGCGCGGCAGCGAGCGCCGCAGCGGCAAAAAGACGAGTCTTCATTGGAAAACCTCTCGGAAATGGGCGGAACCTTCAACTGACGGCGCCGGGAGAGCGTTCCTTCTTCCTGACGCCCGAAATTCATTTTCAACCGCCTCAGGAGTCTTTCCCCCGGCCGGCCTCAATGGCCGCATTGTGCACCGAATCGCCGCTTTCGTCACCCATTCGTCGACAAAACGGGCGGTTTACCCTACGGCAAACCGCCCGATTTCTGTCCCGGTCAAGCGACGAGGGCTACGGCACCATGGCCTGCACGTCATCCTTCTTCACGGGCTTCACGAGGTCTTCGCGCTTCACGCCGAGATACATCGCGATCGCCGCCGCCACGAAGACAGACGAGTAAATCGACAGGCAGATGCCGATCGTGAGCGCAAGCGAGAAGTGATGCAGCGCGGGGCCGCCGAAGAAGAACATCGAAAGCGTCATCGCCAGCGTCGACGTGTGCGTGATCACCGTGCGGGAGATCGTCGCCGTGATGGCGGAGTTGATGATCTCCATCGTGTCCGTGCGGCGCATCTTGCGGAAGTGCTCGCGGACGCGGTCGAAAATAATCACGGACTCGTTCACGGAGTAGCCCAGGGCCGCGAGAACGGCCGCCAGCACCGGCAGCGAGAACTCCCAGCGCATCACCGCAAAGACGCCGATCACGATGATGATGTCGTGCATGTTGGCAATGATGGCCGCCACGGCGAACTTCCACTCGAATCGCATCGAGAGGTAGATGATGATGCCGAGAATGACGAGAAGCAGCGCCGTCGCACCGTCCGTCGCGAGCTCTTCGCCCACCTGCGGGCCCACGAACTCGTTGTTCAAAATCTTCACGTCCGGCGCCTTCGCCGAAAGCACCTTCAGAAGCTCCGCGGCCTGCTTGCCGGAGGATTCGCCTTCCTTCATCGGCAGACGAATCATCAGGTCGCGGGCCGTGCCGTAGTTCTGCACGGCGGCGTCAACGCCCATGCCGTCCTGAATCGTCTTGCGGACGTCTTCGGCGGAAACGGCCTCGGGGTAGTTCACGACGACCTGCGTGCCGCCCGTGAACTCAATCGAGAAGGCCAGGCCGTGCATGAAGATCCAGTACACGGCAAAAAGGAACGAAACGATCGACACCGCGTTCAGAATATGCGAATAACGCATGAACGGGATGGTCTTGTGAATGCGGAAAAATTCCATGTTGACTTCCTCCCGTTACGCCTTCGCCGCTTCCGGCTTCCACACCTGGCCGATGTGAACGCGGGTGAGCTTCTTCTGGTGGCCGTAGATGAGGTTGATGAGCGCGCGAGACACCACCACCGACGTGAAGATCGAAGTGAGAATGCCCAGGCAGTGCACCACCGCAAAGCCTCGCACCGGACCGGAGCCGAAGATGAGCAGCGCGATGCCGGCGATGAGGCTCGTCACGTTCGAGTCAACAATCGTGTTGAAGGCGACGTCGTAGCCCTCGCTGATCGCGAGCTGCGGCGAACGTCCTACTCGGAGCTCTTCACGCACGCGCTCGTTGATGAGCACGTTGGAGTCCACGGCCATGCCGAGCGTCAAGGCAATGGCGGCGATGCCGGGCAGCGTGAGCGTCGCCTGCAGCATCGAAAGGATGGCCACGAGGCACATGACGTTCGCCAGCAGCGCCGCGGCGCTCACGAGGCCGAACACCTGGTAGTAGAGAATCATGAAGACCGCCACGACCGCAAAGCCGCAGATCGTGGACTTGAAGCCCGCCTGAATGTTGTCGGCGCCGAGGCTCGGTCCGATCAGGCGTTCTTCCACGATTTCCATGGGCGCGGCAAGCGACCCGGCGCGCAGCAGCAGCGCCGTGTCGGTCGCTTCAATCGTGGACATGCGGCCCGAAATCTGCACGCGGCCGCCGGCGATCTCCTGACGGATCACGGGCGCCGTCACGACTTCGCCCTTGCCCTTTTCAAAGAGAATGATCGCCATGCGCTTGCCCACGTTGTCGCGGGTCACGTCACGGAAGATGCGGGCGCCCTTGTTGTCCAGCGTCAGATTGACGGTCGGCTCCTGCGTCTGGGAGTCAAAGCCCGGCTGGGCGTCGTTCAAGTTTTCACCCGTGAGAATCACGCGGCGCTTCACGAGAATGGCGCGGCCTTCGCGGTCAAGATACTTCTCGTCGCCGAAGGGCACGTTCCCCTGCTGCAGCTGGGAATAGGCTTCGGGCGAGTCGTCCACGAGGCGCACTTCCAGGGTCGCCGTGCGGCCCAGGATGTCCTTCGCTTTTGCGGTGTCCTGCACGCCGGGGAGCTGCACCACGATGCGGTCGGCGCCCTGCTGCGCGATCACGGGCTCGGCGACGCCGAGTTCGTTGATTCGGTTGTGCAGCGTGGAGATGTTCTGCTTCAGGGAGTATTCCTGAACGTTCTGAATCGCCTTCTGGGAGAGCTCGGCCGTGATGAGGTACTTGCCGCCCTCGTCCACTTCCTTGAAGGTGAGGTCAGGCTGCGTCTGGCGCATCACGTCGGTCGCGCGGGCGCGTTCGTCGGCGGTGTTGAAGCGAACTTCAATCGTATTGCCGGAGCGGCTGATGCCAGCGTGGCGGATCTTCTTGTCGCGGAACTGCGTGCGAAGATCGGCGGCCGCGGACTCGGCGCGCTTCTGAATGGCCGTGCGCATGTCCACCTGCAAGAGGAAGTGCACGCCGCCGCGAAGGTCAAGGCCCAGGTACATCGGCAGCGCGTTGATCTTCATCAGCCACGCCGGGGTGTTCGACACCAGGTTGGGCGCCACGATGTAGGCGGGATCCGTGCGGTCGGGGTTGAGCGCCTTTTCGATCGCCTCCCGGGCCTGCAGCTGCTCTTCGGCCTGCGTGGGGTCAAAACGCACGCGAACCGTGCTCTGCTGCGCCCCCTGCTCGAAGAAGACGCCGTTGGGCTTCAAATTGGCATCGGCCAGAGCGCGCTCGACGCGCGTCTTCACGGCCTCATCGATCTTGACGGTGGATTTGCCGGAGGAGACCTGCACGGCAGGCGATTCGCCGTAGAAGTTGGGGAGGGTGTAGATCCCCGCCACCAGCAGGACGGCCGCAATCACCAGATATTTCCAGAGAGCGTAGCGGTTCATAAGGCTTCAGGAAAAAAGATTGAGGGGCGAAGCGCCCCGAACAGTCCGCCGCCTCGGGCCGCGGACTTTGAACGCGAAACGGGCGTTCCTCCCTAATGAAGAACGCCCGCGGCTTAAAGCCAGTTCGTGCGATTAAATCGACTTGATGGTGCCCTTCGGGAGCACCGTCTGCACCGCGCCGCGCTGCATGGTGATCGTCACCGGCTTGTTGTCGACGCGGCTGATTTCGATCACGATGTACTGTTCGTTGAGATCCGCAATGCGGCCGGCGATGCCGCCCAGCGTCAGGATTTCATCGCCCTTGGCAAGCTCCGAGCACATCTTCATGTGTTCCTTCTGGCGCTTCTGCTGCGGACGAATGAGGAAGAACCAGAAAACCACGAAAATGAGCGCGATCGGAACGATCTGCATCAGGATGCCGCCCGCGGAGTCGCTGGCAACGGCGGTCTGAGCCAAGGCGTCGGAAATGAAGAACACAACTGTCCCCTTTAGTAGTTAGAGCGCGGCAGCCTTGCTCAGCCGCCGCAAAAACGCATCGGGCATTATACGGACTGCCGCTCAGCGGCTCCACGCTGAACTTGCAAAAAAATGCGTCCCTGCACAGAATTTTCGCCCGAATGCAAAAAAGCCGCTCCGCGGAATTTCGTCCGTAAAGCGGCTTCTTTCGTCTTCCCTTCGCCCGAAGACCAAGGGAAGACCGGCAAAGCAATTAGCGCTTGCTGAACTGCTTGGCGCGGCGGGCCTTCTTGAGACCGACCTTCTTACGTTCCACTTCGCGGGCGTCGCGCGTGACGAGGCCGGCGTTGGAGAGAACGGACTTGAGGTTCGCGTCGTAGTCGATCAGAGCGCGGGTGATGCCGTGACGAACGGCGCCAGCCTGACCGGATTCACCGCCGCCAGCCACGTTCACCATGATGTCGAACGTTTCGGTGTTTTCGGTGATCTGCAGGGGCTGAAGCACGACCATGCGGCCGGTTTCACGCTTGAAGAATTCGTTGAGTTCGCGACCGTTGATCACGATCTTGCCCGTGCCGCGCTTGATGAACACGCGAGCGACAGAGCTCTTGCGGCGGCCGGTGCCGTAGTTGTAGTTGCCGATCATTGTTGTCTTCCTTAGATGTCGAGAACCTTGGGCTGCTGAGCAGAATGCGGATGTTCGTTGCCCGCATAGATGTGGAGCTTCTTGATCATCGCGTAGCCCAGGGGGCCCTTCGGAAGCATGCCCTTCACGGCGATTTCCAGAGCGCGGCCCGGATGCTTCGCCTGCATTTCGACGAACGTGGTTTCGTACACGCCGCCCGGGTAGCCGGTGTGGCGGTAGTAGGTCTTCTTGCCCGCCTTTTCAGCAGACATAACGATCTTGTCGGCGTTGATCACGACGATGTAGTCGCCCGTATCGACGTGCGGCGTGAATTCGGGCTTGTGCTTGCCACGCAGACGAGCGGCAATTTCGCTGGCAAGGCGACCGAGCACCTTGTTGCTGCCGTCGACCACGTACCAGTCGCGCTTGACTTCGAGCGGCTTGGCCGAAAAGGTCTTCATTGTTTTCACCTAAAAATAAGGGACGTTCTTCTCCGTCTCGCCGAGGGTGGCGCCTCAGGCTTTGGCATAGCGGGGAAAACACCGCTCGTCTGACAGACAAGACTCCGTCAAAATATCGACAAATCGAGGGTTCTCTCTAGTTTGGAACACCCGACATAAAGATTGTTTTGCTGAAGTTTTTCCGAGCTTTTCTGCAGTCGATTCAGTGGAAACGGGGAAATCGGCCGCGCACGGCAAAAAATCAGGGTGCGGATTCTACAGAAAGAATCCACGGGACGCAAGTTGTTTTTGAAAGATTTTTCCACCCCGTGCGCCGAACGGCGATGCGCTTTCAGACCGTCCGTCAACGACGCTTGACTACGAAAATTTTCGTAATGATTTTTCTCGTGACTATAATTACGAAAATTTTAGTAACGACATAGCCATGCCTTCTTCCAATCCCTTCAAATACGGCTCCATCGTATCCGGCGACTACTTCACCGACCGTCGCGAGGAAACGGCGGAGATTTCTCAATTTCTCAACAGTCCCAATCACCTGATCCTCATCAGTCCGAGACGGTTTGGGAAAACCAGCCTCATACGGAAGGTGCTGAGTCTGACGGAGCGTCACTCCATCTATGTGAACGTGCAGAACGCCGGCGGCCCCGCTGATCTGGCAATCCTGCTGCTCAAAGCCGCCTACAAGCTCAATCGCTGGGAGCAGTTCAAAACCGCCTTGACCCATTTCCGTTTTCTCCCGACCATTTCCGTCAATCCCCTGACCGGCGGCGTCGATGTCTCTTTTTCAACCAGCGCCACTTCCGATGCGCTTTTGGAGGACGCCTTCGCCCTCTTGGAAAAGCTGGGAACAGAAAATGACCGTCTGATCGTGGTTCTTGACGAATTTCAAGATGTCCTTCGCCTGGAACCGAACATTGACCGCCGCCTGCGCGCCATCTTGCAGGAGCAGCAAAACATCAACTACATCTTCCTGGGCAGTCAGGAAAGCTTGATGACGGAAATCTTCGAAAAGGTTCAATCGCCGTTTTTTCACTTTGGCCGCCTGATGCACCTCACCAAGCTGCCGCATGACGAATTTCTGGCTTATTTGAAACGCGGCTTGCAGACGGTCGTCGCCGACGACCAGACCTCAACGGCCATGGCAGAAGCCATATTGAAGGAAACTCGCTGCCATCCCCACTACACGCAGCAGCTGGCAAGCGAAGTCTGGAACCTCGTGAGCCGCGGAGCCGCCCCCGCAGCAGCCCTTGTCAACCAAGCGATGGACCAATTGACGAACAGTCACGACCTCGACTTCGAGCGTCTGTGGGACACGTTGTCTCAAAGCCAACGAAAAGTGTTGATGCTGGTGAGCCAGGCGCTCCCCTTCACCAACGTTCCCGACTTTCCAGCGACGACGCTCTACAGCGCC
This sequence comes from Hallella faecis, assembly GCA_963652545.1. GTDB lineage: Bacteria > Pseudomonadota > Gammaproteobacteria > Burkholderiales > Burkholderiaceae_F > Duodenibacillus. The sequence goes on from CAVJUB010000021.1 coordinate 30,439, forward strand.
GCCCAGAAGCTCGTGAAAACGGGCCTTCTCATCAAAACCCCCGCTTTTGAAGTGGAGGATCCTTTCCTGCAGCGGTGGATTGCGTCCCGCACCCTCGCATAGCTCAGTCCTCAATCACGCTTCTCACGCCGTTGTCGTCAATTCGCACATTGAGATTGAAGGCGTAGCGGTCCGCCGGATGGTAGGACACGGTGATGAGAAGCACCTTGC
>CAVJUB010000022.1:0-30312 GCA_963652545.1 Hallella faecis
CTCGAATGCCCAGGCTCTGCAACGAGCGCGGCCACAACGGCTTTCCGTACCCATTGCCGCGCTCCGCCAAGATTCACCTTGATCCATCGCTCGGGAGACGCTCGTCGGAGCGCCTTCCTTTTTCGCCTTTGTCCGCTCCCTTCGACCGCGAAAACCCACCGTCCGCCCGCAAAATTCGTCAAAAAGAATACAAAAGTCCCGTTGCGGCATCTCCAAGACAAATCAAGCAAACACATCAGCATCTAAACAGATTTTCATGCTCTAACAATCATTCTTTGAACTACACCTGAAAAGCCCCCTTCGGGATGACAAGCTTTTCCGACATTTTGGGACGCGCCCCAAGCCCCCTGCGGGCCGCTCACTGCCCCCTTTCCCCCGGCCCAAGCGACCCACCGGCCATTGAATTTGTCAAGTTTTTCTCGGTTTTTATCGAACCCTATGATTAGCCGCCTAATCATCTCCTTCTCACCCCTCCATTTTTAAGGGTTTACCCGAGATCTCGAAACATTTGTTTACGCCAGACCAGCCTAAATCTCGATTGAACGGCATCCAAGCAAAATCAATTGCGTAGCCGACTAACAATCGATATTCCGTATTGTTATCAATGCGCTCTGAATTGTCAAAGTCATACATTAAGCCGACTAACAAACCACCTGTATCAATTTTTTCTCAGGGTTTTTACCAGTCTTGCGCCGAAACGAAAAAATCCCTTGGGCGATTCGCCGGAATTCCCCCGAGAATCGCCCTGCCTGAAAGATCTTTGAGAGTTCTCCAGCAGGCGACGCCGCCCGCGGACAGCTTTAGTCCGCTGTCCGGACTAAGACGGGCGGCAATTCATACTTTTTTGGAGTGACAAAAAAATGAAAAAGACTATCGTTGCGGCCGCCGTCCTCGGCGCTCTGGCCGGTTCTGCTTTCGCAGGTGATGTGACGCTCTACGGCGTCGTGGACACGGGCCTCATGTACCAGCGCTCCGACTCTGACATGTCGGGCCAAGACTCGGTGAACAAGTTCTCGATGGAAAGCGGCATCGCCGCCGCCTCCCGCTTCGGCCTCAAGGGCTCTGAAGACCTCGGGGACGGCTGGAAGGTCGGGTTCGTGCTCGAAAACGGGTTTGACTCCGACACCGGCACCCTGAGCACCTACAGCGGCGAACGCAACCGCATCTTCGGCCGTGAAGCGACCTTGAACATCACCTCGCCCTACGGCACGATCGGCATGGGCCGCATGGGCGCCTTGAACAGCGGCAACGGCACCTACGGCATTGCGGGCAGCTTCTCGCCGTTCGGCACGACCTACAAGGGCGCGGGCGAAGGGAACTTCCTCCTTGCCACGGGCGGCCGCTTTGACAACACGGTGGTCTACAAGACGCCGGAGTTCTACGGCTTCAACGTCTACGCCCAGTACTCCTTCGGCGTTGACGGCAACGCGAAGGGCGTGGAAAACAAGGCGGACTCCGACCGCTACCTCGCCTTGGGCGCCACGTTCCGCTCCGGACCCGCGGCGGCCGCGTTGGTTGTGGACTCCTACAACTTCAACTCCTCCGGCAATCGCCTCGGCAAGGATGACGACGACAGCTTCAGCGTGACGCTGGGCGGCTCCTACGACTTTGAAGTCGTGAAGGTCTACGCCGGCGCCCAGTACTTCGACGACATGCGCTCCGATCTCAGCAACGCCAACATCGACCGCACCGGCGTCGTCAACTCCAGCAAGACGTCGCTTCTCGCCGTCGCGCCGGGCGAAGTCAACAAGGGCTACGGCATCGTCCTGGGCGTGGATGCGCCCCTGTGCGGCGGCACCGCGAAGTTTGCGGTCGGCTACGCCAACGCGGAAGACGTGAACGACAGCGACAACGACCTCGACCGCTGGGGCGTCGCGGTGGGCTACACCTACAACCTGAGCAAGCGCACGATGCTGTACTCCAACATCAACTACATGGAGACGAAGTACGGCCAGTACGAAGGCCACGGCAACGATAAGCGCGGCGAAAAGCCCACGCAGGTCCAGGCGATGTTCGGCCTCACCCACAAGTTCTAATCGTTTCGGGCCTTGACGGCTTCTCCACGTTGAGCTGAAACTGCCGCCCCCGAGTCCGCAAGGATCCGGGGGCGGCTTTTTGCGAGCGTCGCCGAACTCATGATCGGCTGCAACTTCTCCGGCACCAAACGGTCAGTACGGCCGCCAGCTGACAAACTGACGCTTTTCGAGCGAAAACACCAGCGCAACGCTCAGGCGTTCAGCGTCTGCCCTGCCGCACCCATCATTCCTTTCTTCGATCGGCTGACACGCCTTTTTCAAAAGCGCCGCTTCTTTCGCTTCCGTTCGCGCCAGTTGGAATTCAAAAACCCAATGGCGGTTCCGAACCCGCAATTCCCAATCGCTGTCGCCGCGAAGCGCCTGCCACTCAATGGGCGGCGTCAGCCCGGCGCCGAGCAATGCCACCTGGACGACGGCCCGGCACTCCGACGCGCAGCGCACCGGGAACTCCCGGCCATCGATCGCCGCAAAGAGTCGATTGAAGGCCTCAACGATTTCAGACACCCGGCCTTCGGAAAGCAGCCGACCAAGGTGCTTGACGCCGATTTGACCCAAGGTTCTCCCGTTGAGCATCCCAGCGCTGAAAAGCCGCGCCATGGATGCAGCCACTTCCGCATTGGGGTAGCCAAGAACCGCTTTGCCGGCTTCGACGGCCTGAATCGTCAGGCAACCGGTCTGAGTCAACAGCCGAAGCGGCTCCCATCGATCCGCTTCAACCACCGCTTTCAAATCGGCCAGAGCGACCTCCCGGCGGGCGCTGTATTCCTCCGGCCGTACGATGCCATGCGACTGCAAATAATCTCGCAACACCCGCGGCGAACCGGCGGTCTCAACCCAGTAAGGAACTGCGCGTGAATAGTATGTACGTTTAGGCGAAGCATGGTAGCATTGCGCTAAGGAGGTGCAATGCTCATGGAATGGGGCGGTATAGATAAGGTTATTGGCGTCATGATGCCCATGCTGAATGAGCGGACTCGACGTCTTTTTATCGGAGCCTGCGCCAAGCATCTTGGTCGTGGCGCAGCCACGCATTTAAATGCACTGACCGGTATGTCCCGGGTCACCATTAACAAGGGTATCCAGGAGCTTGAAGAACTGTCAATCGATCCCAGGGCAAAGACAGCAAACAAACAATTGGTCGAGACTGCTATTCGAGCCCCGGGTGGCGGGCAAAAGCCATTTGAAGAAAGTCACCCAGAAGTGGTTGCTCAGATGATGGAGCTTGTCGGCGAAAAAACCGTTGGCAATCCCATGAATCCTTTGACATACACAACCCTCAGTACGTACGACATTGCAGACCTTTTGAATGTAGGTCACAAGGAAAAGTGCATTGGCCCAACCACTGTCCGCCGCATCCTTATCGCAAAGGAGTTCAGTCTTCAACAAAATAGGAAATATGTCGAAAAATCAGCAATTTCAGATGACAGAGCCCCTCAGTTTGATCACATTAATGAAGTAGTTCGTCAAGCGCTGGAGAACAATGTTCCGGTTATCTCTGTTGACGCAAAGAAAAAAGAGCTTGTTGGAAACTACAAAAATGCCGGCAAGGAATGGCGACCGAAAGGAGATCCGCGTCTGGTTAACGGGCATGACTTCGAGGGCGCTGGCGGTAAAGCAGCTCCCTATGGCATCTACGACATTGGAGCCAATGAAGGATTCGTAAACGTAGGAATCAGCGCTGATACCGCTGAGTTCGCTGTGAACTCAATACGCCGATGGTACGAAACACAGGGAAAAGAGCGTTACCCGGATGCAAAAGAACTTGTCATCACAGCTGACTGTGGCGGCAGTAATGGCTATCGTACTCGTTTATGGAAGTACGAACTACAAAAGTTTGCAAACGATTTTGGTATTGATATCAAAGTGCTTCATTTTCCCCCAGGAACCTCCAAGTGGAACAAGATCGAGCATCGCCTTTTTGCTCAGATCAGTCGAACTTGGCGCGGCGTACCGCTGGAAACTTTGGCGATCATTATTAGCCTCATAGAGTCCACCACAACCAAAACGGGGCTAAAGGTCAAGTGCACCCTCGATGAGACTGACTACGAGACAGGGATAAAAGTTACGGATGAGGAGATGAAATCTGTCAATTTGGTGAAGGATGAATGGCGGGGAGATTGGAACTACACAATTAAAGCTCGCCGATAAGTTGGTTTTTGTACATTTTTGTTTACGCGAAATTCCTTGATCGTGGTTGGGACGGTTTCGTGCGGCTAGAAGCTTCAAGCCAAAGGGAATTCCCTGAAGGCGTAACGAGAGTAACTCTCATTACGAAAACTTCTTTAAAAACAGTGTATATAATGCGCAACGACTTCGGAAACGGCAGGTGACTGCCTGTATTTTCCCGCCGACCCCAAAACGGACGGGAGAACACCAGGAGAACCGAAGCGGCGGCTCCCGCAGCGGTAGCGGGACGAACCGAAAAACTGCGAAGATCAAAGAACAATCACGACTCGCAGAAAGCGCGTCAGGCCGCACGACCTGACGCCCGCGGCGCAAAAGGCGCCCGCTCTCGGTTGTAAACACAAGGCGAACCTAAGTTCAATTTGTTTTGTGCGACTCTCAATAAGGAACATTCAAAATGGTGTTGAATCAGGCTACGAAGTACGGTCTTTTCTTTGTCGGCGGCCTCGTCGTGGGCGCTCTGGGCGCCGTGGCGATCGCCAAGGGCAAGAAGTTCGGCGGCGTGAAGCCCCTCGCAAGCTCGCTGCTCTCCGCGGGCATCGACGTGAAGGACAAGGTGCTCGCTGGCGTTGAAGGCGTGAAGGAAGACCTCGCCGACGTCGTTGCGGAAGCGCAGGTGAAGTCTCAGGAGCGCCGCGAAGCGAAGGAAGCCGGTGAAGCGGCGGAAGTCGTTGCGCCCGAAGCCGCTGCGGAAGCGGTGGAGGAAGTGAAGGAAGAAAAGAAGGCGGAGAAGAAGGCCCCCGCGAAGAAGACGGTGCGCCGCGCCCGCAAGGCGAAGGCCGCCCCGAAGGCGGAAGCCGCCGAGGCCGTCGCCGCGTAAGCTTTTTTTCCTTGAGCCAAGCCTGAAGCCCGGCTGTCTGGTCAAACGGACAGCGCAGGGCTTTTCGTCTTTTGGACGAACGAAAATCGAAACGATTCTCAAATAAAAAACGTTTCGAGCCCCTCAGAACATCAGCCTGAAGAAGTTGGAATCATGAAGTTTTATCTTGCTCACAGCGTCGGCTGCCGCATGCGCTGGCGCACGGACAATGTGATGAGCGCCGCGACGGGGCGGGAGATTGCGGCGGCGGTGGGTGCGATCGACGGCATCACGAGCGTCAAGGTGAACGCGCTCACGGGGAGCGTGCTCGTGACGTATGCCACGGACGCCGCAAAGCACGCCTTGATCGCGTATCTCGCAAGTCTCGAGACCCAGCCCGTCATCCTGAAGCGTCGCAAGGCTGCGAAGTCTGCCGCCAAACGCGTCGCCTCCGTTCGTGAAGAGCTCATCAGCGAAGCGGACGCCGCCGAAGGCCGGATGACCGCGGTCGCCCGCGGCGTCTCGGACCTGATGGAGCGCGCCGTCTCCGGCATGCCGGTTCTCGAAGCCGTGAAGCGCCCCTTCATGTCGTCTCAGGCGATCGCCGCCCGAGAGGAAGCGGCGGATCTGGACTTTTCGCCTTTGGCGCGCTGGCTCGTGCTGCGTCCGATTCTGCCGATCCTTGTCAACACCGCAAACGTCTTCCTGGGCGCCATTCCGTATTTCTTCCGCGGCGTGAAGAACCTTCTGCAGGGAAAGCTCAACGTCGAAGTGCTCGACGCCTCCGCGATCGGCGTGTCGCTGCTCTTGCGCGACTTCCGCACCGCAGGGCTCGTCATCCTCCTTTTGGGCATGGGCGAAATGCTCGAGCGCTACACCCGCAAGAAGTCGCTTGCGAGCTTGGCGGATCAGCTCGCCCTCAAGGTGGACCGCGTCTGGGTTCGCCAGGGCGAAGCGGTTGTGGAGAAGTCCTTGAAGGACGTGACGCCTGAGGACGTCATCGTCGTGCGCACGGGGAACACCATCCCTGTGGACGGCCAGGTGGTGGCCGGCAACGCCGAAGTGAATCAGGCGACGATGACGGGCGAGCCCCTGCCGGTGCACCGCGAAGCGGGCGGCACCGTGTTTGCGGGCACCGTCGTTGAAGACGGCGAAATCGACATTCAGGCGACGAAGATGGGGGACGGCACGCGCCTCAACCAGATCGTCAAGTTCATTGAAACGTCCGAAAAGAGCAAGGCGGGCATTCAGGGGAAGGCGGAGCATCTCGCGGACGCCATCGTGCCCTTCAACTTTGCGCTCGCCGGCCTCGTCTACCTCTTTACGCGCAATCTCGCCCGCGCGGCGGCCGTTCTGATGGTGGACTACTCCTGCGCGCTGCGTCTCGCGACGCCTTTGGCGATTCTCACCGCCATGAAGCAGGGCACGAAGAGCGGCGTGCTCGTCAAGGGCGGCCGCTACTTGGAAGCGCTGGCTGAAGTGGACACGGTGGTGCTGGACAAGACGGGGACGCTCACGCAGGCTTCGCCCAAGCTGTCTGATGTTGTGTCGCTCGATCCGAAGCGCGACGAAAAGGAAATTCTGGCGCTTGCGGCCTGCCTGGAAGAGCACTTCCCGCATCCCGTCTCCCGCGCCGTGGTTCGCGCGGCCGAGGAGCAGGGCGTCAACCACTACACCGAGGAGCACGACGCCGAGGTGAAGTACGTCGTGGCGCACGGCATCTGCTCGGCGGTGGACGGCGAAAAGGTCATCATCGGCTCCCGCCACTTCGTGGAGGAAGACGAGAAGGTGGACGTGTCGGCGGGGCTGCCGCACGTCGAGCGGCTCGCTGCGGAAGGCAAGTCCGTGCTTTACATGGCGCTGGGCGGCAAGCTCGTGGGCATTTTGGGCATCGTCGATCCGCTGCGCCCCGAGTCGAAGTCCGTCATTGCGGAATTGAAGAAGCGCGGCATCAAGCGCATCGTGATGTTGACGGGCGATGATGCGCGCACCGCGAAGAACGTGGCGCAGCAGCTCGGCATCACCGAGTTCCGCGCGCAGGTGCTGCCCACCGACAAGGCAAGCCACGTGCTCGCCCTGAAGAAGGAGGGCTGCAAGGTCCTCATGATCGGGGACGGCGTGAACGACAGCCCGGCTTTGTCAAGCGCTGACGTCGGCGCCACCTTGAAGGAAGGGAGCGACATCGCGCAGGAAGTGGCGGACGTGGTGCTCACGAACAACAGTCTCGCGGACCTGCCGCAGGCGATCGACCTCGGCCGCGCCACGATGGCGCGCATCAAGCAGAACTTCACGGTCTCCGTGGGGCTCAACACCGGCTTCATGGCGGGCGGCCTCTTCGGCGTCCTCACGCCGGCGCTGGGGGCGGTGCTGCACAACCTCACCACGATCGGCGTGTGCTTGAACGCCATGCGTTCGCCCACGGGTGAAAAGACCGATCCGCGCAGCTGGCTCTCGCAGGCGATGGGACTTCTGACGGCCCCCGCCAAGACCACAAGCGGCGACGCCGCGGCGGAAAAGCTCATTGCCGCAGAAGAAGCAAAGGAACACTGACATGATGGAAGAATTGAAGAAGTACGTCCGATCCTACGTGCCGGGGCGCCTGCGCCTGCGGCATCCGGGCCTGAAGAACCTCGATGCGGAGACGATGTCGCTCATCACGTCCACGGTGACGTCGGCGGCGGGCATCACCGGCTGCACGATCAACCCCGAGGTGGGTAGCCTTCTTTTGACGTGGGACCGCAAGGCGCTCACGGAAGAAGATCTCCTGGGCTACCTCTCCTTCTGGGCGGCGTTCATTCCGGGCGACGCCGCAGAGGGCGAAGCCATGGAGCTCACTGATACGGCGCTCGAAGAGACCTCGGTCGCCAAGCGCTTCGCGGAAGGCAAGGCCGCCGGCTGTCAGGCGGTGGCGGACGCCGCGGCCCGGGCGAAGGTCTACACGGACGCGGGGCTTGATGTTTTGGCGCCCTACATTGCGCCGGATCAGGCGGGCAAAGCCCGCCGCCGTCGCGTGACGCAGAACCGCCTGATGCTTGCCGCAGGCGCGGGGAGCATTGCGCTTCTCGCGATGCGCGGCTCGGCGCATGCGTACTTGGGCTGGGCCTTTGCGGCCATGGCGCTGATTCACCTCTATCAGCATCGCGCGGTCATCTGATTTCCTTAGACCGCGTTTTGCAGTGCCTCCGGGCTGTGCGACAATGCCTTTTTCGGACTGCCGCACGGACGGAGGCTTTTTGTTATGAACTGGATTGTGAAGATCATCAAGGCGCTGGTGCTCGCGGTCGTGGCGATGGCCTCGGCGAGCGTATTGGTGTTTGCCATTGCCGCGGTGCTTGCGATGGCGGCGGTGTGCCTGCTCGCGCTTCTTACGGCCTACGTGGTGAGCCCGAGCGACGTGAAGACGGTGATCACCGCTCTCACGGCGAAGTTTGACGGCTGGATGAAGGACCTCACGGGGCTCGTGCAGTCGATGGTGGACGTGATTCGCAGCGCCACCGAAGCCGCGAAGACGGCGGCGGGGATTTCAGGCGAAGCGGCGCAGGCGCCTGCGGAAGAGCCTCAGCCGGAGGAAAAGCCCGCGCCGCAGGCCGAGGCGCCGCAAGCGGCGGATGAAGAAGCGCCCGCAGAGCGTCCCGCGCGCCGTCGCCGCCACTGGTCGTCGGCGCGCCGCAAGCCGCGTCCTTCGACGGACGGCGCTCCGGCGCCGGAAGCGCCCAAGCCCGAAGCTTGAGGACGCGAGACAAACGCTCGAAAACGAATGAGGCCGCGAAAGCGGCCTCATGTCATTTCGGGAGACGTCAAGGCGGACGTCAGTCGCCGAAGTTGTTCTTCCACTTGTCCCGCAGCGTCTGGCGGATGTTGGGGGCCAGGCGTTCGAGCGCGTCAAGCGTCATGAAGATGGAGCTCTTTCCCTTGAGGGAAAGCTCGCGGAAGCGTCGCAGCAGCTCGTTTTCTTCGGGGACGGGCTTCAAGCGTTCGCCCGTGATGATGAACTGCACGTCAAAGCCGCAGGCCGAGAGCCTGGGCATCGAAAAGATGCCGGGATCGCCTTCGCCCGCTTCGAACGTGAGGTAGACGTCTTCCTTCACCCCGATGAGCTGGGCGATCTGAAGCGGCGTGTAGTTGAGGCGCTCGCGTTCAATTCGGAGCCGCTCGCCGATTTCCTGACGCAGCTTGGTCGTCGTAAGGGCCATGGTGATGGGTGTCCGTAAGGTTGATGGATATGACGTCAGTATAGCGGAGGGCGTCCGCCGTCTTTCTCGTCCATTTTCCTGACTTTGGCTTCAGGCGGCGACGCCGCTGCCGTCAAAGTGCGGGATGAACTTCGCGAGGCTCGTCGTTCCCACCTGCCGGAAGACTTTCGTCATGCCGAGCGAGCGAATGTGCCGCAGCACCTTTTGGTACTCGAGCGTCGTGAGCTTGCGGTTGATTTCCGGATGCCGGCAGGCTTTGTAAAGCGGCATGTACTGGTTCATGACGGAAAGGTAGATGTCGTCGCCGAAGTGCGCCCAGAGCCAGTCCACGCACCGGCAGGAGTCCTGCCACTGCCAGGGAAGCACCAGATGCCGCACGATGAGGCCCTTTTTCAAGAGGCCGTCTTCGCCCAGCTGAACGGGCCCCGCGAGGTCAAACATGGCTTCAATCGCCGCGGACGCCCATTCAAAGTAGTGCGGAACGCCCGAATACTTTTCGCCGAGCTTTGAGTCAAAGTACTTCAGGTCCGGCATGAAGATGTCCACGAGCCCTTCGAGCTTTTGCAGGCTCTCCGGCAGTTCGTACCCGTTGCTGTTCCAGGCGACGGGGAGCGTCAGGCCGCGGGACTTTGCGTCCTTGAGGGCTTCGACGATGGCGTCCGTGTAGTGCCCGGGGGTCACGAGCTCGAGGCACGAGGCGCCGCGCGCCTCTTGCTCCAAAAAGATGTCCGCGAGGCGCCGCCGCGTCACCGTGACGCCCCGGCCTTCGGTGGAGATCTCGTGGTTCTGGCAGAAGCAGCAGCGCAGGTTGCAGTGCGAGAAGAAGACCGTGCCGGCGCCTCGGGCGCCGCTGATCACGGGCTCCTCCCACGGGTGCAGGCTCACGAGCGCGACGTCAATGGCGTCGGGGCCGCCCAGGGCGCCGCAGAGGCTGCGCTTGGCGCCTTCGGGCGTGGCGCGGTCCGTGTTGCAGCGGCGGGGGCAGAGATTGCAGAGCGTCATGGGTGAACAGATAAAAAGAAAGCCCCGACGCGAGGCCGGGGCGTAGCGCGCCGGACGGGAGAGCCGCCCGGCGGGGAAGAAGGATTAGTCCTTCTTCACTTCGTTGCGCAGACGAATGTGCAGTTCGCGCAGCTGCTTTTCGTCCACGGGGCTCGGAGCGCCGGTGAGGAGGCACTGAGCGCGCTGCGTCTTCGGGAACGCGATCACGTCGCGGATCGAGGGAGCGCCCGTCATCATCGTGACGATGCGGTCCAGACCGAAGGCGAGGCCGCCGTGCGGGGGCGCGCCGAACTGCAGGGCGTCCAAGAGGAAGCCGAACTTCATGCGAGCTTCTTCCGGTCCGATGCGAAGCGCGGAGAACACCTTCTCCTGCACCGTGGCGTCGTGGATGCGGATGGAGCCGCCGCCGATTTCCCAGCCGTTCAGCACCATGTCGTAGGCCTTGGCGTGGCAGTGCTCGGGGTCGCTCTCGAGCTTGTCCACGGCGTCGTCGTGCGGCATCGTGAACGGATGGTGGCAGGACATCCAGCGGCCTTCCTCTTCGGAGTACTCGAACATCGGGAAGTCCACCACCCAGAGGGGCTTCCAGCCTTCTTCAAAGAGGCCGTTCTTCTTGCCGAATTCGCTGTGGCCGATCTTGAGGCGCAGGGCGCCGAGGCTGTCGTAGACAATCTTCGCCTTGTCCGCGCCAAAGAAGATCACGTCGCCCGTCTGAGCGTTCGTCGCCTTCAGGATCGCTTCGAGGATGTCGTCCGAGATGTTCTTCACGATCGGGCTCTGCAGGCCTTCGCGGCCCGCGGCGCGGTCGTTCACCTTGATGTAGGCGAGGCCCTTGGCGCCGTAGATCTTGACGAACTCGGTGTAGGCGTCGATTTCAGAGCGCGGCATCGTGCAGGCGTTGGGCACCTTGAGGGCGACCACCTTGCCGTTGTGCAGGGACTTCACGCCGGAGAAGACCTTGAATTCGCAGTCCTTCACCAGGTCCGTCACTTCCACGAGCTCGAGCTTCACGCGAAGGTCGGGCTTGTCCGAGCCGAAGCGCGCCATGGCTTCGTCGTAGGGCATGATGGGGAAGCGGGCGTCGGGGGCGACGAGATCCACGTCGAGGCACTTCTTGAAGACGGAGCGGATCATGTTCTCCATGAGCTCGCGAATCTCGAGTTCATTGAGGAAGCTCGTTTCAATATCGATCTGCGTGAATTCGGGCTGGCGGTCGGCGCGGAGGTCTTCGTCGCGGAAGCACTTCACGATCTGGTAGTAGCGGTCAAAGCCCGCGATCATGAGGAGCTGCTTGAAGAGCTGGGGCGACTGCGGCAGCGCGAAGAAGTGGCCGTCCTGAACGCGGCTCGGGACGAGGTAGTCGCGGGCGCCTTCGGGGGTGGACTTCGTCAAGACCGGGGTCTCGATGTCGATGAAGCCGTGGTCGTCCAGGAAGTGGCGCACGGCCTGCGTGACCTTGAAGCGCAGCTTCAGGTTCTTCTGCATGTATTCGCGGCGCAGGTCGAGAACGCGGTAGGTGAGGCGGGCGGACTCGCTCACGGTGTCGTCATCGAGCTGGAACGGAATCTGCTTCGAAGGATTGAGAATCGTGAGCTCGCGGCACAGCACTTCCACGCCGCCCGAGATGAGCGCCTCGTTCTTCGTGCCTTCGGGGCGCGCGCGCACAAGGCCCACGACCTTGAGGCAGAACTCGTTGCGCACCTTGTCAGCCGTCGCGAACACCTGAGGATTGTCAGGGTCGCACACGACCTGAACGAGACCTTCGCGGTCGCGAAGGTCGATGAAGATCACGCCGCCGTGGTCACGGCGACGGTGAGCCCACCCGAAGAGGGTGACGGTCTGGCCGATGTACTTCTCATCAACCAGGCCACTGTAAACGGTACGCATTTTGGTACTCCGTCGTTTTGAATCTGATACTGGTGAAAGCCGCGGGCGAACCGGCCCGGCCGTGCTTTCTCACATTGCAAGCGACGCAGTTTAGCGCCGGCCGGGGTGCTCTTGAGAAAAATCCGCGGGTTTTTGTGAAAAAGTCCGAAAGCCGTCGGCAGATTGCTCTATGGCAAGGGGGTTCCCGCGGCGGCGCGCTGAAATCGGCAGTCTTTCGCCCGCCTCGCTAAACTCTCGGGAAAACGGCCGCCGCGCTTTGCGGACGGCGATTTCACCACTTTTTGACAAGCAACGGGATCCGGCCATCATGGGAATCTTGTTTACGCTCCTTGAGATGCTTTTCGGGCTCTTCGGGAGCCTCCTCATTCTGCGCGCCTGGCTTTGGGCGAACGCCGTGAGCCCGAGGGATCCCCTCGTGCGCTTCATCTGGACCTTCACGGACTGGCTGTGCAATCCGGTGGGCTACGTCGTGAAGCCTCGGGGCAACTGGGACTGGACGTCGCTTGCGGCGGCGCTCCTGACGGCGGTCGCCTATACGCTCATCCTGCGTGAAGTCGAGGGGCTGCCGGCGACGCTCGCGGGCTTTCTCTCGATGCCCCTGGCGCTGCTCGTTCGCTGGGCGGTGGACCTTCTCATCTGGGGCACGATCATCTACTGCTTCCTGAGCTTCACCGGCCGCGCTTCGCCCATCTATCTTTTGCTCGGCACGCTGATTGATCCGTTCCTGCGCCCCATCCAGCGCTTTTTGCCGCGCATCGGGGGCTTTGACCTGTCGCCCGTGGTGCTCTTCATCGTCGCCAACATCATCCTGCGCTTCGTGGCGCCGATCTCCACCGGCGCGTATCTCTACTGATGCCGTCGCTCGACCTCTCGGGGTGGCTCGGGGACGCGGCGGTCCTCGGGCTTTTTCTCGTGATCCTTCTTGTGCCGGCGCTGCTCATCCCGGCCTGCCAGCGCCTCATCGCGCGCATGGAAGAAGAGGGACGCTGAAAATGGACGATCTCATTTTCCTTGCGGGCGCCGGCGTCGCGGCCTGCTGGCTCGTCTGGCGTCTCTGGCGGGCGTAGGAGGCGGCATGGTTTCTTCGCTCCTCGCGCTCGCCCTCTTTTCCGTACTGCTCTTTCTGCTCACGAAGCCCATGGGCCTTTGGATGGCCCCCCTGGCCGCGGGTCGCGCGCCGCAGCGAGTGACGGCGGTGGACCGTCTGGTTTTAAAGGGCTTGGGCGTGGCGCCGCTGCCTCAGACCTGGGCGCAGTACGCGGTGTCGCTGCTGCTCTTTAATGCCGCGGGCGTCGTGGTGCTTTACGTCCTCCTGCGCGCCCAAGGCTGGCTCCCTCTGAACCCCCGAGGCTTCGCGGGCGTCGAGCCCCTGCAGGCTTTCAACATCGCCGTCGCCTTCGTGACGGGCACTGACTGGCAGAGCTATGCGGGCGAGACGACGCTTTCCTACTTTTCCCAGACCGTCGGCCTCGCGGTGGCGGGATTTTCCGCGGCGGCGACCGGCATTGCGGCGTCTTTTGTGGTGATGCGCGGGTTTTCGCAGAAGCTCACCGACCGCGTCGGCAACTTCTGGGTGGACCTGACGCACATCGCGCTCTGGCTGCTGCTTCCCTTGTCCTTCGTCTTTGCCGTCTTTCTCCTCTCGCAGGGCGTCGTGCAGACCTTTTCGGACTATCCCGTCGTGGAGACGATGGCAGGCGCTTCGCAGACGATCGCCGTGGGCCCCGTGGCGAGCCAGGAAGCGATCAAGTATCTGGGAACGAACGGCGGCGGCTTTTTCGGCGCCAACGGCGCGCATCCTTTTGAGAACCCCTCGCAGTTTGTGAACTTCGCGTCGGCGCTCGCGTCCCTGCTGATTGCGTCGGGCCTCACCTACACCTTCGGCGTCACGGTGCGCGACACGCGCCAGGGCTGGACGGTGTGGGGCGCGATGTGGGTGATCTTCGCGCTCGCGATGATCGGCTTTGCGTGGTTTGAAAACCAGACGCCGCAGGCCCTCCTGGACTTGGGCTACGACGAAGGGATCATGAACCCGGAAGGCAAGGAAGTGCGCTTTGACGAAGCGAGCACGGCGCTTTTTGCCATCGCGATGACGGCGGCTTCCGGCGGCGCCGTGAACGCCATGCACGATTCGTTCTCCCCCTTGGCGGGGCTCTTTCCCCTGTGGCTCATGCAAAGCGACGAAGTGGTCTTCGGCGGCGTGGGCGTGGGTTTTGTGGGCATGATGGTCTTTGCGGTGATCGGCGTCTTCGCCGCCGGGCTCATGGTGGGGCGCACGCCGGAATACATCGGCAAGCGGATCGAGCCTCTGCAGATGAAGCTGGCGGTGACGGCGATGCTGGCGCCCCCCGTGATCGTTCTCTTGGGGTCGGCCGTGACGACGCTCATTCCCGGCGTGCGGGAGAGCCTCACCAACACGGGCGCCCAGGGCTTTACGGAAATCCTTTACGCCTGGTCTTCGGCGGCGAAGAACAACGGCTCCGCGTTTGCGGGGCTCGCGGCCGACACGCCGTTCTTTAACGCGGGGCTCGCGGCGGCGATGTGGCTCGGGCGCTTCGTGCCGATGGTGGCGATGCTGGCGCTCGCGGGGTCGCTTGCGCGGCAGAAGACCGTGGCCGCGAACGCCGGCACCTTGAAGACCTACGGCTTTTTCTTCACGGTGTTTCTGACGCTCACCGTGGTGCTCGTGGGGGCGCTCACCTACGTGCCCGCGCTTGCGCTGGGGCCGATGGCGGCTTTTGCGGGAGGCGGCCAGTGAAAAAGCAGCGCTGGAGCATCTTGCGGCGAAGCCTTTTGAAGCGCGCCCTGGCAGGCGCCTTCGTTCGCCTTAATCCCGTCGTCCGACAGGACAACCCCGTCATGTTCATCGTGTGGCTCGGGGCGGTCTTCACGACGGCGCTTTGGATCGGAGCGCTGACGGGGCTTTGCCGCGAGAACGCGGTCTTCGTGGGGCTGACGGCGCTCCTTTTGTGGGGCACGGTGCTCACCGCGAACTTTGCGGAGTCGCTTGCCGCCACCGGCGCCAAGGCGCGCGCGGCGGCCTTGCGCAGCTTGAGAAACAACGTCACCGGCCGGCGCATCGAGGAGAGCGACCTCTACGGCGTCTCGGCGGACACGCCAGGTGAAGTCGTGGACGGCCAGTCGCTGCAGGAGGGAGACCTCATCCTCGTTCTGGCGGGCGAAGTCATTCCCACCGACGGCGAAGTGATTCGCGGCATCGCCTCCGTGAACGAGGCGGCGGTGACGGGGGAGTCCGCGCCCGTGGTGCGCGGGGAGGGGAGCGACCAAAGCGGCGTCACGGGCGGCACGACGGTGCTTTCGGACTGGATCGTCGTGCGCGTCACGAGCAACCCCGGGGACAGTTTTTTGGATCGCATGATTGCGATGGTGGAAGGCGCGGAGCGCCGCAAGACTCCCAACGAACGGGCGCTCACGATTTTGCTGCTCGCGCTCACGGTGCTCTTCGTTCTCGTCGCCTCCACCCTCCTGCCCTTCACGGACTTCGCGGCGGAATTGACGGGGCGCGAGCACCGCGTCACCTACACGACGGTGGTGGGGCTTCTGGTGAGCCTCATGCCGACGACGGTGGGCGGGCTTCTCGCGGCGGCGGGCGTCGCGGGCATCGCGCGCCTCATGCGGGAGAACGTGATTGCCAACTCCGGCCGCGCCATCGAAGCGGCGGGCGACGTGGACATCGTCTTCATCGACAAGACGGGGACGGTGACGTTCGGCGATAGGCAGGCGTCCGCCATCCACCCTGCGCCCGGCGTGAAGCTGCGGGAGGCCCTGCAGGCCGCCTTCTTTGCGTCCTCGGCGGACACCACGCCCGAAGGGCGCTCCATCGTGGACTACGTGAGCCGCCGGCTGTCGAGCCGCTTTCTGATGGTTCCGGAGGGCGCCTCCTACGTGCCCTTTTCTGCGACGACTCGCATGTCGGGCATCACGATGAACGGCCGCACCATCCGCAAGGGCGCGCCCGACGCGGTGCGCGACTATTTGAAGACCTTCGGCGTCGCGGTGCCGGCGGAGGTGACGTCGCTCACGGACACCGTGGCAAGCCGCGGCGCAACGCCGCTGCTTCTTTTTGAAGATCGGCGCGTGCTCGGGGTGATTGAATTGAAAGACACCGTGAAGCCCGCGATGGCGAAGAATTTTGCGCAGTTAAAGCGCATGGGCATTCGCACCGTCATGATCACCGGGGACAATGCGCTCACCGCCGCGAGCATCGCGCGCGAGGCGGGCATTGACGACTACCTCGCGGAAGCCACGCCCGAAAAGAAGCTCGCGAAGATTCGGGAGCTTCAAAGCGAAGGCCACATGGTGGCGATGACGGGCGACGGCACGAACGATTCGCCGGCGCTGGCGCAGGCCGACGTCGCCGTCGCCATGAACAGCGGCACGCAGGCGGCGCGCGAGGCGGCGAACATGGTGGACTTGGATTCGAGCCCCGCCAAGCTCATCAAGATCGTGAAGATCGGAAAGCAGCTTCTCATGACCCGCGGGGCGCTCATCACCTTTTCGCTCGCAAGCGACATCGGCAAGTACTTCGCCGTCATTCCGACGACGTTCGCAGGGCTCTACCCGGGGCTCGCGCGCTTTAACGTGATGGGACTCACGGGAAGCCAGACGGCGCTCCTTGCCACCATGCTGTTCAACATTCTGGCGCTCGCATTGCTTACGCCGCTTGCGTTGAAAGGCGTGCCCTACCGGCCGATGTCAGCCGCGCGGCTTTTGAAGCGCCATCTCTTCATTTACGGCGCGGGCGGGCTGGCGCTGCCGTTCCTTCTCATCAAGGCGGCGGACTGGCTCATCACGCTTTCGGGCTGGGTGTAGGAGACCGAACGATGAAAGTGATTTTCCAATCGGCCGTCCCTTTGAAGTGGCTTTCCGCCGCTGGCAAAAGCTTTGTCTTCGTGGCGGCGATGACGCTGGTTTTCGGCGTCGTTTACCCGGCGGCGGTGACCGGGGTGTCGCTTCTTTTTCCGTCGCAGCGCGCCGGGTCCTTGGTGGAAGTGAACGGGCGCCCTGCCGCGAGCCGCCTCATCGGCGAGGACTACTGGCCGACCGACTTGTTTGCGGGACGCCCCTCGGCGACGGAGCCTCCTTATGACGCCGCTTCGTCTCGAGCGACGAATCTCGCGCCGGGCAACCCTCGGTTCAAAGCGCGCGTGCAGGAGGCGATCGCCGCCTGGCAGGCGAGAACGGGGCAGAAGACGCTGCCGCCCCCGGACCTCGTCACGACGTCAGCGTCGGGGCTCGATCCCCACATCAGCGAAGCCGCCGCGCTGTGGCAGGCGCCCTTTGTCGCTCGCAGCACGGGCCTCACGGAAGCGGAGCTTCGGACGATCATTGAAGAGACGTCCGAGGTGGGGCTTTTCAGCGGGCGGCGCTTTGTGAATGTCGTGAAGCTCAATCAACGCGTGGCGGCTGAGCGCCGCCGGCCGCCGGAGAAGAAACCATGACCGAAGCCAGTGAAAGAAACGCGGACGCCTTGTTGAAGGACGTGAAGAAGGCGCGCCGCGGCAAGCTGAAGCTCTTTTTCGGCGCCGCGCCCGGGGTGGGCAAGACGTTCACCATGCTGCAGGAGGCGCAGGAAAAAAGGGCGCAGGGGCTTGACGTCTTGGTGGGCTGGGTGGACACCCACGGCCGCAAGGACACCGAGGCGAAGATTGCGGGACTCGCCGTGCTGCCGCGAAAGACCATCAAGACGGAGAACTTCACCTACGAGGAGTTCGACATCGACGAGGTGCTCAAGAGGCGTCCCGCGCTCGTCATCGTGGATGAGCTCGCGCACAGCAATGCGCCCGGCTCGCGCCACCCCAAGCGCTGGCAGGATGTGGAGGAGCTTTTGGCCGCCGGCATCGACGTCTACAGCGCCCTTAATGTGCAGCACTTGGAGAGCCTCAACGACATCGTCGAGCGCATGATCGGCGTGGACGTGAAGGAGACGGTGCCCGACCGGCTTTTTGACGAAGCCGACGAAGTGCGCCTTGTGGATTTGCCTCCCGCGGACTTGATCGCTCGCTTGAAGGCGGGGAAGGTCTACCTGAATCAGACGATTTCCGCGGCGCTCTCGGGCTTTTTCAAAAAGGGGAATCTTCTGGCGCTGCGCGAACTGTCGCTTCGCCGCATGGCGCAGCGCGCCGACGCGGAAAGCAGCGCCCGGCGTTCCGAAGCAAAGTTCGTGAATCCCGCGGGCGACGGCATTCTCGTGTGGCTGACGGGGCCGGAGGGCGCCGAAGAGCTGGTGCGCGACGGCGCGCGCCAGGCGGGGTCGAATCAGCGCACGTGGCACGTCGTCTGGTTTGACGGCGGCACGGCGAGTGAAAAGAAGCGCCGCCGCATGTTGTCGGCCCTGGCATTGGCGGACGAATTGGGCGCCGTCACGCAGATTCTTGGCGGCTTTGAAGCCGAGGCGGCGGTCGTGGCGTATGCCAAAAGTCACAGCGTGAAGACGCTGATGGTTTCGCAGGCCTGGCTCACCTTCTGGCGGCGGCGCCGTCTGATGCGCGTGGCGGACACGCTGCGGCTGCTTGAGGTGTCGGTGGACGATTCCGATGCGGAGGAGGAAGATGAAGGCGGATGGCTCTCGTCCGTCGCTTCGTTTTTCAGCGTGACGGAAAAGGACGGCTGGTGGCAGTCGTGCTTTGTGACGGCGGTGGCGACGGCGGTGCTCTACTGGCTGATGCCCTTCATTCACCCCACGAACGCCGTGCTGCTTCTGCTCATCCCCACGATGCTCATCTCGCTGCGCTACGGGCGGGCGCCGGCGGCGCTCACGGCGCTTTTGTCGTCAGCGGCCTTCATCTACGTCTTCGTGGACCCCGCCTTTTCCTTTGCGGTGCGGGACTGGTCCTACGGCATCGTCTTTCTCGTGCTCCTGAGCGTCGGGACGGGCATGGGAACGCTGGTGGCGCGGCTCAAAGCCTTGTCCGAGCAGGCGAACGACCGCACGGCGCACGTGCGCATGCTCTTCACGCTCTCCCGCGAACTGGGGCAGGCTCTCATGGTGGAGGAGGTGTGCGAGACGGTGAGCCGCTACGCGGCGGCCGACTTTGACGCGGTGGTGGATCTTTGGAGCACCGGGGGAACGGTCGCGGACGTGAAGCGTCTTACGTACAACGTGAAGGGCGTGGACCGCTCGCTCGTGCTCTGGTGCATTGACCACAACGCCCCGGCGGGGCGCGGCACGCACACGCAGCCCGAGTCGCCGTTCCTTTATCTGCCCCTCAAAGGCCAGATGCGCGTGCACGGCGTCATGGTGCTTTCCGTTGAGGATCCGGAGCGCTGGCTGGACAAGGAGATGCGCGGGATTGCGGCCGGCATGGCGGATCTGGCGGCGAGCGCTCTGGAGCGCCTTCACTACGTGGACGTCTCGCAGCGCACCGTGGTGGAGATGGAGAACGATCACTTCCGCCAGTCGCTCATTCAGGATCTGGCAAGCGAGCTGCAGGAGCCTCTGGCCGAACTCTCGGACGGCGCCGAGGAATTGTCCGCGCAGCTGGCGACGAGCCGCGCCAAGCAGGCGCCCGAGGCTCGCAAGATGCTCGCCGACGTGCGCCGCATGTCGCGCCTGATGGGGAACCTTCTCGAAATGTCCCGCCTGCAGGGATCGGGATTTGAGCTGACGCTGAGCCGCATCAGCGTCGCCAATCTTTTGAATGACGCGGTGGACGATCTTTCCGACGTCATGAAGCGGCGCTTTGAGCTCAAGGTGTCGGTGATGCCCGGGTGCCCGGACGTTACGGTGGATACGGGGCTGATTCGCCGGCTGCTCGCGAACCTTTTGGACAACGCGGTGAAGTACTGCCCGCAGGGCTCCGTGATTGAGCTTTCGGGCGAATGCTCGGCGGAAAGCGTGCTGATCAGCGTTACGGACAACGGGCCGGGGCTTCCCGACGATGATGTGAACAAGCTCTTTGACCCCTTCCGCCGCGGCGCAAAGGCGGATGCGGCGGGCGGCGTCGCGGGCGTGGGGCTGGGGCTTGCCGTGAGCCGCATGATCGCCCGCGTGCACGGCGCGCAGCTCATTGCCAAAAACAACGCCGACGGTCCCGGCGCCTGCTTTACGCTCATCCTTCCTGTGAAGAAGGGCGACGCCGAGACGGCGTAAGCCGCTGAGACAAGCGTATTACGGACGCCAGCCGTAGGCCGCTTCACAGCACCGGGCGATCGCTTCCGGCGTGACAGCGTAGCCTTGCGCGCCTGCGTGCTCCACCTTGAAGTGGCCCATCACCGAAGCGAGTTCGACGCACTGCCGCAGCGGCAGTCCCCGGCGCAGGCCGGCCAGGAGGCCGCCGCGGAACGCGTCGCCCGCGCCCACGGGATCGACGGCGCGGCTCGGCACCGCAGGAACAGTTTCAGCGCGGCCTTCGCAGTGAATGACGGTGCCGCGGGCGCCTTCCGTGACGAGGAAGGCGGAAAGACGCCGGGCGATCGCGTCAACGGAGTCGCCCACGGACCGGCTGATGAGGTCTGCTTCATAGCGGCTTGCGACGGCCCAGGTCGCAAGCGACAGCATCTCCCGAAGTTCGTTGGCGGTGAAAAGCGGCGTTGCCTGCCCGAGATCGAGCACGAAGGGAATGCGCCGTGCGGCGAGCTCCCGGCAGCGCAGCGGCATGGATTCGCGGCTGTCCGGCGCGACGATGGCTAGCTCGATCGCTTCGCTGTCGGGAAACGGCGTCTCGTGTCCGTGCGCCATGGCGCCCAGATGAAAGGTGGAGAGCTGGTTGCCTGCGGCGTCCGTGGTGGCAAAGCACTGCGCCGTGAAGGCGCCGGGAATGCGGCGAATGCAGCGCGTCGTGATGCCGAGCGTTTCGAGCGCCGCGAGGTACTCGCCGCCGTCGTCGCCCACCGCGGAGACGAGCAGCGGCGCTTCTCCGAGAAGCTTCAGCGAGTAGGCGATGTTGCCCGCGCAGCCGCCGAGGCTGCGGCGCATGGCGTCCGCCTGGAAGGTGAGGTTGAGGTGGTCAAGCTTTCCCGCGAGGAAATGGTCGGCAAAGCGCCCGGAGAAGGCAAGGACGGTGTCGTAGGCGACGGAGCCGCTCACAAAGATCATGGTGCGCCTCGAAGGAATGACGATTGGGTCATTCTAAGCGCCGCAAAAAAGCGCCGAACCCGAGAGTCGTGGTTCGGCGCAAGAGGAACAAGTGGATGGCGGCTACATGCCGATCACGGACTTGGCGGCCCGCAGGTAGTTGGTGTTGGGGAGTTCCGCGATGCCGAGCGCTTCCACCGCGCTCTTCATGGCGTCGTAGTTCTCGCTTTCGCAGCACGCGGTCTCGACCATCGCGCCGTTGAACCAAACCTGAGCGTATTCGCAGATGACGCCGTTTACGGAGAAGCCGTAGCGCTTCTTCTCCACCTTGACGAGCGCCATTTCCGGATTGGCCTTGACGAGCGCGCAGAAGGCGTCAAACGAATAGCTTTCTTCCGTGAGATCGACGGTCACCTTGAGGTGGCTGAGAATCTCCGCGAGCTGCTCGCGGGACACGGGGAACTGGAATTTCCCCCGCGGCTGGAAGATTTCAAAGCCTTCGGGCGTTTCGCCGGTCTTTGTCTTGATGTCGAGCAGGCCGTCGCGCACCTTGACGTTGGCTTCATTGGTGTGGCGCGAAAGGATGTACGTTTCCTCAGGCATGACGCGCGCCTTGAAAAGCTGCGCCTTGCAGGCCCACATGTGTTCGATCACGCCTGAGATGATGTCTTTGCCGAAGACGCGGAACTCGGCGCGAGGCACGATCTTCAGGGCGTCTTCCTTGCTCGTGGCGACGTTCTTGGCATAGGTGTCGGTCATGACGGACTCCTTACTTCTTCCAGGTGCTGTAGGGATGGGCCACCAGCATCGAGTTGTAGTAGCGGGGATCGCCGGAAACCTCTTCGCCGATCCAGGCGGGCTTTTCAAAAGCCTGGTCTTCCGACTTCAGCTCGATCTCGGCCACGATGAGGCCTTCGTTGACGCCGTGGAATTCATCGATCTCCCAGACGAATTCGCCCATGGGAATCTTGTAGCGCGTCTTTTCAATGACCGGCTGCTCGGCGAGGTGATCAAGCATCGTGATGCAGTCGTCGTACGGGATCGGGTATTCGAATTCCAGACGCGTGACGCCGACGGTCGGTCCCTTGACGGTCATGAAGGCCTTGTCGCCCACGGTGCGGATGCGCACGGTGCGCTCCTTCATGCTGTTGAGGTATCCCTGGCGGTAATGCGTGCCCTGAGCGAGCTTTCGCCAGTCGTCGCCAACGACGAGGAACTTCCGTTCAATTTCTTTTGCCATCACGATTTCCTTATAGAAAAACGTTTCCCGAAAGACGCCGGAAAGGAATGCGGGGAACGGCATTCAGACTTTGTGTCACGGCGTCTGCTTGAGTGTCATTGTCGCGCGGAAGGGTGGAAAAAAAGCGATGAAAGGCGATCAATCCCATAAAGCATTTTTATCCATTAAACCGCGGCGGTGATGAGCGAGTTGAAGCGTCGCATGAAGGCGAGAAGCTCAACGTGCAAGGCGCTGGTTTCTTCCGATTCGGCCCGTCCTGAGGCGACGCGCGCCATGTGCCGGCTGATGAGGGGCAGCTCCTGGGCGGCGATCGACTCCGAGGCGCTCAGGACGGCTTTTCTCAGCGTGACGCGAACGGCTTCGGACGTCGGATTGAGCAGGGCGGCGATGCGCGTGAGGTTCTCGCCGACCGTGGCGTGAAGCGCCAGAAGCTCCGCTTCGCCTTCTTTGGAAAAGGCGCGGTGACAGGCGCACTTGTTGCGCATCAGTGAATCCAGGATGTCGCTAGCGGCGGCGGAGGCGGAGCGGATGGCCTCGTTGAGGTTCTGCAGCTGCTGCCATCGCGTCATGTCGCTCACGGAAAGGTTCTGCTGCACCAGCGCTGAAAGAAAGAGGTGCATGGATCGGCAGGAGAGAAGCAGGTCCCGGCGCTCTTCTTTGACGAGCAGGGCTTCGCCTTCCGGGGGATTGCCTTGGATGAAGGGGATGAGACGGCGCCAGAGCGCTGAGAGCGCCGCCATGTTGGCTTTCGCTTCTTTTCCGGCGCGATGGACGGCGACTTCGGGGTTGATGAGGTTTTCTTCCGAAATCGCCAGCCGGTTGCGGTGTTCGGGCGCGGTCTTTTCCGGCAGCAGCTTTTCCAGCAGCCGGGAGACGGGCTGGATGAAGAGAAGACCGGCGGCGCCCAGCGCCGCATTGAAGAGAATGTGAACGCCGATGGGGCCGACGGCGGCGAGAAGCGCTTCGCTTGAGCGGGGGTGCAAGGCAAGCAGTGCGGCGGTGATGAGGGCGCCGGCCGTTCGAAAGATGAGGTTTCCGCAGGGCGCCCGGCGCGCGGTGGGCGTGCCGCCCGCGGTGGTGATCACGGCGATGAGGGCGCTGCCGAGGTTGGCGCCCAGCACGATCCAGAGGGGCGTCGTGCCGACGAGAATGCCCAGGGAGGCAAAGCTGGCGGTGAGCACGACGGCGGCGAGGCTGGAGAAGGCGCATCCTGCGAGCGCGACGCCGGCGGCAAAGGAAAGGAGGCTCGATTGGTTGACGGCTTCAAAGAGGGCGCCGGCTTCGGTCTTGATCGGCGCGGCTGCGGCGAAGATGAACTGAAGCGCTGTGAGGATGAGGCCGAGTCCCAGCAGCACTCGGCCGAACTGGCCGGGACGTTCGGACGAACGCCTCAGAAAAAGCACGGTGCCCGCGAGAATGAGGAGCGGACTGGCCAGACTCAGATCGAGCGACAGCACGCGGGTCATCAAGGCGCTGCCGAGATCGGCGCCCAGCACGGCGCTCAGCGCCATGGCGGTGGTGACGATGCCTTCGCTCTGAAGTCCGGCGACGAGGAGAGCCGAGGCGGTGGAGCTCTGAAGCAGGGAGGCGAGAACGGCGCCTGAGAGAAAGCCGGCGACGCGGTTTCTGAGGAAGCGGGCGAGGTGGGTTCGAAGCGCCATGCCGAAGGTTCGCAGCATGGCGGTCTTCACCATATAGGTGCCCCAGAGAAGCAGGGCGACGGCGCCTGCCAGGCGAATGACGCTTTCCATGATTCTCCTCCCGAGCGGCGGACGCTCCCGATGAAAAAGGGCGGATGACGCCGGCGCCATCCGCCCGAAAGGTGCTTCAGTTGAACTTTAGAAGAAGCCCGGGGTGATGCCAAGCCATACGAAGTAGGTGCCGCCTGCCACCAGAAGGAGCGCCCAGTAGAGCACCGACATGACGAAGCCGTAGCGGAAGGATTCACCCATCGTGTACTTGTTCGTGCCGTAGAGCATGGCGTTGGGCTTGGCGTTGAAGGGCAGCGACCAGCAGACGTTGATGCAGAGGGCCACGGGAAGCGCGAGCGCCAGGATGTCGATCTTCATGGTCTGAGCAATCCCGATCACGATCGGCATGAAGATGATCGTGCGCATGTTCTTGCTCTGGAAGATGAAGTGACTCACGATGAAGATGCCGGTGAGCACAGCGTAGAGCGTGAAGTAGCTCATCGTGTTCATGCCGAGCTTGTCCATGAGCTGAACCGTGAGGACGTCCATGAGCTTCGTGGCCTTGAGGCCGGCGCCAAGCGCATACGCGCCCGCCGAGAAGATCATCAGGTGCCAGGGGATGTCAACGTCGTTCCAGGAGAGCAGCTTGAACTGCGGCGCCAGCATGATGACGGCGCCCAGCATGGCGACGACGGTGGAGTTGAGGCCGTGCAGCTTGTCGGTGGCCCACACGAGGAGAACGAGCAGGAAGACGATGGCGGCCTTCACTTCATTGAGCTTGACGGGGCCGAGGTCGGCATAGGCCTTGGCAAGCGCTTCGCGGCCGCCGGCAAGCTTGGGCTGGCGGTCTTCCTTCGTGAGAGGGAACACGAACCGAACGCCGATGAGGTAGGAAAGGACGCCGAAGGCGAGAACGAGCGGCAGCCCGGCGGCGAGCCAGTCAAAGTAAAAGATTGAGACGCCGGCGCCCGCGAGGATGGCGACGCCCAGCAGGTTGGCGCCGGAGCCCGTCATGAAGGTGTTGCAGCTGGCGTTGATCATGAGCAGGTTGTGCAGCACGAGGTTGCGCGCGAAGTTGTTCGTCGTGTCCGTGCCGGGGGCGCCGTAGACGGCGGAGACCACCATGAAAAGCGGCATCATGAGGGCGGCCTTGGCGGCCGTGGCGTTCACGAAGGCGGCGAGAATGAGGTTGATCGCGAGGAACGTGAGGAAGATCGTTGACGCATTGCGTCCGAACTTCAGAATGAGCCACAGCGCGACGCGCTTCACGAGGTCCGTCTTCACCATGGCGCTTGCCATGATGAAGGCGGAGACGTTGAGCCAGATCACCGGATCGCCCAGCGTCGCCATGGCGGGCTTTGCCTTGAGCGTGCCGGTGAGGATGAGGCCGCAGATGAGGAGCATCGAGGTGAGGTAGTTCGGAACGGCCTCGCTGATCCACAGAAAGAGCGCGGTGGCGAAGAGTCCGAACATCACCTGCTGCTTGGCGTTGAGGATGGGAAACTGTATCCAGTAGGCCGTGGCGACGAAGAGCAGGGCGGCGATGGGCAGGCCCCAGACGCGGAAGAACTTGCCGACGGGCGTCAGGGGACGCTTCGGCATTTTGTTGAGCGAGTAGCTGTTCATGTCCAGCGGATCAAAGGCCGGCGCGGGACTGACAGTTGCAGAGGGATTGGTGGTTGTCATAGCGAAACTCCTTGCCGATGAGCTTCGGCTGGTTCGTCATTGATACCTTCAATCTACGGCGTTTGGCGGGGACGGGGAGCGTCCGCGCTGATTTTTATCATCACGAATTTTTATGGATTTGCGATGTTTCCGCAGGCTTTGCGGCAGCGGGCAGCGTGTCGGCGAACGCCTCTTGCAGAAAGCGCATGAAGGCTTCGGTGTTTTTGGAAAAGCGCCGGTCCTGTCGCCAGAGCATGAGGATCTTGCGGCGCAGGGGATGATCGGCGAGCTCGAAGGTGATGAGGCGGCCGTCGCGCACCTCTTCTTCCACGACGGCGGAGGAAAGGATGGCGAGACCAGCGCCTTCGGCGACGGCGCGCTTGATGGCGCCGGCATCATCCATCGTGATGGAGCTTTTGAAGTTGAAGCCGATCTTGGTGAGCTGGGTTTTGAGATTTTGCAAGGAGGCGGTGAGCCGCCCCGACATGATGAAGATCTCTTTCTTGAGTTCATCGCTTGTGATGGTTTTTCGACCGGCGAGCCGGTGCGAGGGCGGCGCCACGATGACGAGCTTGTCTTCGCCGATGGGCTTCACGCCTACGGCAGGCGAATCGATGGGGTCGCCCTCTCCCACGATGGCGAGGTCAAAGCAGTTGTCCTCCACCTGCTGGCGAATCGTGTGCGCCGAGTGGATGGAGATCTTCATTTCAATGTCGGGAAAACGGTCGCGGAAGGCCATCAGGATGCGCGGCATCATGTAGACGCCGATGATGCGGGAGGCGCCGATGGAAATGGTTCCGCCGTGCAGGCCCTGCAGATCGTCGATCTGGTTTTTCATGTCGTCGATCTGGTCGAGGATCTTCCGGGCGCACTTTTCTGCAATGCGGCCGGCGTCCGTGAGGATGATGCGCCGTCCCGTGCGGTTGAAGAGCGGGGCGTGGAGTTCCGCTTCAAGCGCAGCGATGTGGGCGCTCACCGCCGGCTGGGTGAGCTGCAGCTCGACGGCGGCGCGCGTGAAGCTCTTGTAGCGAACGGCTGACAGGAAAGTCTTGAGATGTTGAAAGGAAATCATGATGAGCAAATTTATATTAAACGAGAAATATTGTTGCAATTATAATTGATTTCTAGTGTTAATAGTAAGCTCCCCATAGCTCGAGGGGGTGTCTGAGGATCTTGCAAAATGAGGAGGTTCCATTTTTAGGAGTCTCCATGCAATCCCGCATCGACTGGCCTGGCCTTTGCAACGACTGGGCGGCATCAGGTCTTTCCAAGCAGCGCTACTTCTTGAGCACGCGCTTTGAGCGCTTCGTGCGATACGGCACGATCCCCAGCTACTCTTCCGTGATGCACCACTTGACGGATTACGAAAAATCCAAAGCGAGTGTTGCTAAGAGCCTGCCCGCAACTTCTGACGCTGCGATTGTTCACCACCTGAGCTCAAGGGACGTGAAGGCGGCTCTTGCCAGTGTCGATGACTACGATGCTGGCGTCGCGGTCAACAACCACATCACGATGGTGCTTGCCAACGGCACGACGATCGAGTTCGAGGCAGAGAACGCGGAGCGCTTCGCCCTCCAGGCGATTTCCTTGGGGAGGATGGAATGAACCTCGATCTTGCCGGCTACAAGATCCACCTGGTCTTCTGCCCGGTGGACATGAGGAGCGGATTTCGCTCCTTGAGTGCGATCGCCTCAGCTTGCCTCAACATTGACGTAGGCCAGGGCCGCGACTGCGTGGTGTTCATTTCTTCGCGACGCACGATTTGCAAAGCCATTTGGGCTGATGCCGCCGGTGTGTCGACACTGACGCGGAGTCTTCGTCAAGGACGCTTTCAGCGGTTGCTGGCTCGTGCGCAGGACGGCAACGCGGCTGAAGTTTCCAAGCAGGAGTTGCTGGAATTTCTTGATGGAGCGGACATTCAGCGTCAAAAAAGGGGCTTTTTCATCAAAGCTTGACTTTTGTCAAACCCATTGATTTCTGACGCAAATTCGCATCCGAGCAGAACGCTCAAAACGCCTGTTTGCGTGCGTTTACAGAGGCGTGGAGGCCCTCTGATTTCGTACGACAAGACGGGGGCTGTCCCGGCATTTCGATGCTCTCAAAACGCCGATAAACAGCCCTGGCGACGATCTTTAAAAATTTGATATTAAAAGAGAAAACGACAACGTGCCGGTATAATTCGTGCATCTCAACAAGACCGGGAACTTCCGAGCCATGACCCAAAAAGTCGATAACATAGCCACTCTGCACGAGCTGCTCGCTAAAGCAGAGGCGCGGGCTGCCCGGTTCGAGAAGCAAAGGGACAGCGAACGTGCCAAACGGAAGGCGCTCGCGGATGAAAAAGCCAAGCTAAAAGAAGAGAACACACAGCTCAAAACGCGGAACAAGGAGCTGGAAAATGCTCTGATTACCGCAAGTTGGATCAGGCCTGATATGAAGGCCTTGGCAAGGCGATGCTTCGAAAGACTGCGTCAGATACATCATGACATTACGGATGCCGAGATCGATCTGGCGATGGACGTGGCCGATGACTTGGATTCCGAGTACGTCAATTCGACGGAATGCCGTTATTTTGCTCGAATCGTCAAGAAAGGATCCGAGAAAATACATCGTCGAAAGTCGCGCAAAGACAAGGACAAGACACCGGCCCCGCCAGATACCACCCCGAATGAGTCGCCAGATAGTGATGTCATCAAGGATGAGAAGGACAAAACCATTCGCGACATCAAAACGCGCGAAAGAGATTTAGCGCCAGTGATGGCAACGGCTAATGATGCTGCCGTGCAGGCGGCGGCGGAACACCCAGATGATGCCGCCCTCGGGGCGGCGGCAGACATCGCCACGACGCCTGATCCCGAACGCCAAGAGTTTGAGCGCAAGCCTTCAATCGGGCGTCAGCGGCTGAGGCCGACCAGACTGAAGGTGACCACAGAGAAAGTAGCGGTAGCAGTCAAGCCGATCAACGGAACCCCAGTTTGTCCTTGTTGCGGTACTACTAAAAACATCGATCAGGGGGTTGTTCATGAGGGGGTGCTGCGCACTGCCATCCTGCATCTCAATGAGCTGCATCAAATCGACGAAATCGATGCTCAGCATTGCTTTTGTCATGCTTGTGGGAAGTTCTTCGATTGGTGTTCTAACACCGATATCCCCGTCAAACCGGGACGTCAGATGGGACTGTCTACCGCTGTCATGGTCGACAAGCTGTACTGCATGGGCGTCCCCTTGAACAAAATCATGTCGGCTATCTTCGGAGAGAGAGCACAGCTTGGCAACGAGACGCTTGGACGCAATCTGCATGACTGGTCGCTCGACAGCTTGAATCCGCTGCTCGCAGCCATGGCAAAGGTGATGCACGGACAACATGCATTGCTGATGGACGAAACCCCATTCGTTGTATTGCAAAGCAACGGACAGGGCGTTTGTCCTGCCCCTGAAGAGGACGAACAGCGCAAGAAGGATTACATCGGTGTTCAGTGTTCGACATTCACAGCGCAGCAACGATGCATCCTCTTCACGTACCTCGGCAGCCGCAGAAGCGAGAAAATCTTTGAGTCGTTGAAGGACACCAGAGCCAAGGTACTGGTATCCGACGGCTACTCGTCTTATGCCGCTTTTTGTCAGGGGGAAGGCCGGCCGATTGCGCAGAACTGCTGTGCGCACCTTCGCCGCAACATCTTGGATGCCCTCAACATCAAGAAGATCAACGAACTTCTGTTTGGCGACGAGGTGGACAAAGCTGTTGAGAAGGCGAAAAAACGCTTTGCTGTTGGTTCGCCGGCATTCTTGCTGTGCAGCGTGCTGACGGCGTTCAGCAAGATTTACGGCAACGAAGCTTCGTTGGAAAGAAGGCCGGATGAGACCAGACAGCAACACCTTGATCGGATATTGAAGAGCCGGCAGGAGTATGAAAAGCCCCTGATGGACAACATCGACATCATCATGCGTGAACTTGCTGGCAAGCTAACGAAGGTGACGAAGAATGGTACGTACGAATCTACCAACCAATCATCTCAGGCTGCGGCAGCCGTGGTCTACTACATGAACCGCCGAGAGAGTTTTCGCGTCTTCCTGGATGATCCGGAAGTTCCGCCAGATTCGAATGCCGTGGAACGTGCGATCCGACCTTTGACGGTGCTAAGGACTGCCACGAACTTCAAGCAGTCGCAGAAGTACATGGACAGTCTGTGCATCATGATGTCGCTGCACGAGTCGGGAAAGGCGAACCACATCGAGGACTTAAGCAAGTGGCTCGAGGACTATTGTCGCGCCTTCTACCAATACCGTCTCAACAGGACCTTGGCCCGGATCGCCCGGGAGAAGGGCATGGCTGCTGCCTTGGACGCCAGACTCCAGCGCTTCGACGCCGACGCCGCCGAAGGCTTCGACTTCACGCCGTTCTATCCCTGGAACTATCGCCAGCAGCACGCATAACTCCTCACCTCACCTGTGCAAAAACGACCGCCGCGGCGGTCGTTTTTTTATTAGGGGTTACCCTTGGTTTCTGGGGGTATGGGGAGCTTACGTTGAGTCCGACGCCTTGTTTCTTTTTTCGAGCCAGGCTATTTGCTCCTTGCA
>CAVJUB010000023.1:0-27243 GCA_963652545.1 Hallella faecis
TGAAGGCCGTGCCGATGAAGGAGAGCACGATGCCAGCGATGCTGAACCACATGGGGGAAGCTCCTGAATGCATAAAAAATCGGCCCGAAGTCTAGCGACCCGGGCCGATTTTCGAGCTACTTCGCTTGCGGTAGGCGGATGATCACGGCGTCTACGCCGGCCGCCTGCACCTTTTCAGCGGCCTGCAGGGCCTTCGGGCGCGTGAGCGGTTCATCCAGACACACCAGCCAGCGCGTCTTGCGCTTCACGACGAAAGCCTTTGCGGGGAGCCCGGCTTCGGCGAGGATGTCTTCGGCGTCCAAGGCAAAGTCCTTTGCCTGCGACTCGCGGGCGTAGGCGCCCAGCTGCACGAACCACGGGTTCTTCAAGACGGGCTTGGCGTCTGGAGCAGTTTCAGCAATGGGGGCGCTAGCGGCTGCGGCCGGCGGTTCGGCTTCCGCGGACGTCGTCTGAACGGTGCCCGCCGAGGGCATCAAGACGACTTCCGAGCGGGCGGACTCGGCGGGCTTCGCAGGAGGCTCCGTTTTGACTTCGGCGGCCTGAGGCTGCGCCGGCGCCTGAGGGACGGGCTGGACAGCGGCCTTTTCAGGCGCCGGGGCTTTCGGGGCCGGCGCCTTGGCGGCGGCAGCAGGAGCCGGGGCTGGAGCAGGCGGGGGCGTCAGATCCGCCTGGGCCTGCGCTTTGACGGCGGCTTCCAGTGCTTCTTCTGAAAGGGCGGGGGCGCTCGGACGGCCGCCCTGCAGGTTGTCCAGACGCAGCTTGCAGACGGTGTTTCCGAGGAGGAGCTGATGGTTTTCCTCCCTCATGCGCTCGGTTTCCTCAAGGCTCGTCCACGTGAGCCAGAAAAGCCCCAGGCAGACGGCGATCAAGGCGGCGAGGCTCGCCGACACGACGAAGGTGAGCAGATTTTTGGAGTCGGACACGGCGGCGGTTCCTGTTTCCGAAAAGTTCAATGATGTCGGGATTGTAGGCTGTCCCGTCTTCCCGCGGCGCCGCCCGCGCGGCGATTTGGTAGATTGCCGGTCGTTCGAGCTTTGGGCAGGAGTTTTGACAAATGGTTCGCTTCGAGGTGACGGGATCGGTGGATCCCATTTTGAAGGCGCAACTGGACGTGGGGGACACGCTTTTTTGCGAGTCCAACGCCATGGTGGCGATGGACGAGGCGCTGAGCCTCACGGGAAAGGCGAAGGGCGGCTTCTTCTCGTCGCTCTCGCGCCGCTTCTTGAACGATGAATCCTTTTTTCAGCAGCAGGTGAAGGCGGAGTCGGCGGCGGGCGAGGTGCTTCTGTCGCCCGAGCTTGCAGGCGACGTGAAGGTGCTTCACGTGGGACCGCAACGCTATTCGCTCGCGGACGCGAGCTACCTGGCGAACACCGAGGGCGTCGTGATGGAGACGAAGTCCCAGGGACTGGGGAAGGCGCTTTTTTCCGGGACCGGCATGGGCATCAAGGGGTTCTTCGTCTTGGAAGCCTCGGGCGAAGGCGAGCTGGCGGTGTCGGGGTTCGGCTCTCTGCGGGAGCTCGAGGTGACGCCCGAAAAGCCTGTGCTTGTCAACAACGGCCATCTCGTTGCCTGGGACAGCTTGTTGCAGTACCAGGCGGTGATCAACACGAGCCGCAAGGGCTTTTTCGGGGGGCTTGTTCAGAGCGTCGTCACGGGCGCCGGCATTGTGCTGAAGTTCACCGGCTCGGGCCGCGTGCTTGTTTCGTCCCGAAGCCGCACGGCGTTCCTTTCCTGGATTTTGGGACAGCTCCCGCAAAGCACGAAGAAGTAGGCGTCGCCCACGGCGCCGGGGTGTTGAATTTCAATGGCTGCTCGCGGGCGGCAGTCCGAAGATCGCTCGGGCGCGGTCGGCGTCGCGGTGGATCTGCGTTGTGAGCGCTTCGAGGCTGGGGAACTTCTGCTCGTCTCTGAGCTTTTCGATGAATTCCACTTTGACAAGGCGTCCGTAGGCGTCGCCCTTCCAATGAAAGACGTTGACTTCGAGGAGCCAGCGCCTTTCGTCTGTCACGGTGGGCTTGCAGCCGAGGCTCGCGACCCCGGCGTAGCGGCCGCCGAGCTCATCAAGTCCTGAAATTCGCACGGCAAAGACGCCGCGAAGCGCAGGCTCCGAGGGGCACCCTGGCGGCAGTGCGAAAAGATTCAGCGTGGGGTAGCCCAGCTGACGGCCGAGCGCCGCGCCGTGGACGACGCGGCCCGTCATGGCAAGCGGGCGACCCAGCATGCCGGCCGCTTCTTCAAAGTTGCCCAGCGCGAGCGCTGCGCGAATGCGGGAGCTCGAGACGCGCTCGACGCCGTGAAAGAGCATCGGCGTCACATAGGTTTCAAAGTGATAGTGGCGCCCAAGCTCGGAGAGCGTGTCGGCCGTGCCGCAGTTGCCGGCGCCGAAGGCGAAGTTTTCGCCCACGGTGACCCAGCGGCAGGCAAGTCCTTCGGACAGAATGTCGCGGGCGAACTCTGCCGGGGTGAGGGAGGCCATCGCTTCGTTAAAGGGCAGGACGTAGACGCGCTCAATGCCGCACGCAAGAATCGCGGAGAGCTTGTCTCGCAGCGTGGAGATGCGCGTCAGGTGGGCGGCCGCGCCGCTGAAGTACTCCTTCGGATGCGGCTCGAACGTGATCACGGCGGGAACGAGCGAGCGCGCTCGGGCGGCGGCGCAGACTTCCGCCAGAAGCGCCTGATGGCCGCGGTGCACGCCGTCAAAGTTGCCGATGGCGGCGGCGCAGTCGCAGCGCGCGGCGTCGGACGGAAGGCCTCGAATGACTCGCATGGTTGGGTTCCCGTAAAGCGGGCCGGCATCTTGGCTGCCGGCGAAAAGATGAGTTTGAAATTATAGAAATCCGACTTTGAAGACCGGCTTAACGGCGCCGCGGCGAGCGCTGCGCGAGGATGAGCCCCGCAAGCACCATGAGAGAGCCGGCGGCAAAGGGCCAGCCGGCTTCTTCGCCTAAAAGCAGAATGCCGAAAAGGACGCCGAAGATGGGCGTCATGAAGATGAGGACGTTGAGCCGGGCAATGAGGTAGCGGCGCAGCAGGAAGAACCAGCCCAGGTAGCTCGCGAAAGACACGATCACGGTTTGATAAAAGAGGCTCGACCAGCCGATCACGGTGCTCTCAAAGTGCGTCTGCCCCGTGAGAAGTGCGGTGGGAAGGAGCACGAGGAAGCCGGCGGCAAGCTGCCAGAAGAGCATCTGCGTCGAGGCGCCTTTGTTCATGGAGGAATTGCGCATGAATACTGTGGTCATGCCCCAGGAGAAGCCGGAGCAAAGGCCCAGCAGGTCGCCGATCCACGCGTCGCCGCTGCCGGTGTCTCCAGCCAGAATCGCTGGAAGAAGAAAGGCGGTGGCGACGCCGCAGAAGGCGATGAAGACGCCGGCCCACTGCAAGGGGGAGAGGCGTTCCTCCGGGAACTTGATTGACAGTCCGACAGCGGCAAAAAGAGGCGCCGTGTAGAGGAGCACTGACATGTGCGCGGCCGAGGTGAAGCGAAGGCCCTCGCTCACAAAGAAGAACTCCGCGACGAAGCCGAGGCCGAAGAGCACGCCGTCAAGAAACTTCACTTCCGGGTTCCATCGCTCGTGCAGAATCCAGCGCGCCGCGATGAGAATCAGCACGGCGGAGACGCCGCTTCGGATCGCGACTTGCAGCATCGGGCTGATGTCGCCGCCAGCGGCCTTGATGGCCGTCTGCTGCAGGCCCCAGATGATGCAGAGGGCGAGGCCGGAGGCGACGGCCGTGGTGTCGAGAGGCTTTCGAACGGGTTCGTTTGCCATGGTGGATCACTCTTTGTTGTAGTGCGGGGAAGGTCGCGCATCTTACGCCGTCGGGATCGTAGAACTGACGCCTTAGGCAAAACAACCTAGCCCATCGGGCTACAATGCCTCGGTGATTTCTTTTTCCGACGCCGCGCCGCAAGGGCCGGCGTCCTTTTCGAGGCTGGCTGCGATGGCTTATTCCCTTCCTCCCATCGATGCGTCCGTCACGCGGACGATGGACGAACTTTGTGCGTTGCCGAAAGTAAAGGCGGCGCTTTCACTGGCGGTCTCCGAGGCGCCTCGCGCCATGGCGGAGCAAGTCGAGCTTTGCGAAATTCCGTCGCCCACCTTTGCCGAGGCGGAGCGCGCCGCTTCGGTGGCTGAGCGCATGAAGGCCTGCGGTCTTTCGGATGTCACGATCGACGCCATCGGGAACGTTATCGGAAAGCGCCCCGGCCGGATCACGAAGGCGGGCGGCCAGGGTCCGGTGCTTGTGCTCGGCGCGCACATGGACAGCGTCTTTCCCGCGGGCACCGACGTCAAGGTGAAGCAGGAGGGGACGCGCTACCGGGCGCCCGGCATCGGCGACAACTGCTCCGGGCTGCGGGCGCTTCTGCAGGTCTTGCGCTGCTTTGAGAAAAACGCCATCGAAACGGAAGGCGACCTCTGGTTCGTGGGCACCGTGGGTGAAGAAGGCAACGGTGATATTCGCGGCTCGAAGTTCGTGACAGAGAACTATCCCATTGACGGCTTCATCGCGATTGACAGCACGGACGTGGGGCGCGTTCTGCGGGGCGCCGTGGGCTCGCATCGCTGGCGCCTTGCGGTGGACGGTCCGGCGGGGCATTCCTTTGCGGACTTCGGCAAGGCGCCGAGCGCCATTCACGCCGTGTGCCTCGCGGGCGCTCGGGTGGCGAAGATTGAGGTGCCCGCCGATCCCAAGACGACCTTCACGATCGGCCGGATTTCGGGCGGCACGTCGGTGAACACCATCGCCGGACACTGCGAGGTGGAAGTGGACATGCGCAGCGTGGACAACGACGAGCTCCTCAAGCTTGAAGCCGCCGTGCTCGCGGCGTTTGAAGCGGGCGTGGCGGAAGAGAACGCGCGCTGGGGCATTACGGATCCGGCGAAAGTAGTGAAGCTCACGAAGACGCAGATCGGCGACCGCCCGGCGGGCGTGCGCCCCGACAGCTGTCCCGTGCTGCAGTGCGCTCGCGCGGCGCAGGCGGCGCTGGGGATTGAGCTCACGAACTACGGCCTCTCGTCCACCGACGCCAACGCCCCGATGAGCCGCGGCATTCCTTCGACCTGCCTCTGTTCGGGCGGCAAGGGCGTCGGCGCGCACACCTTGAACGAATACTTTGACATGATCGACACCCATCTCGGTCCGCAGCTCGTTTTCCTCACGGCGGCGGCTCTGGCGGGCGTCGAAGGCCGGGCGCCTCGGCTGCCCGTGCGAAAACACTAAAAATCGTCCAACCAAAGGAGAAATAACATGAATTGGACAGTTTGGGCCGCGGTCATCGTGGTCATCGGCGCCGTTTACGGACTCATCCGACGCTGGGAGACGCGCCTTGTGCTGCTCGCCTCCGGCCTGCTCATGGCGCTCATTTCGATGCAGCCCATGATGGCTTTCAAGCAGTTTGACAAGTCGATGACGAACGGCTCGCTCATCATCGCCATCTGCTCGGCGATGGGCTTTGCTGCCGTCGTCTCCATCACGAAGTGCGATGTGCACCTTGTGCGCCTTTTGACGAAACCCTTGAAGCGCCTCGGGCTCTTTCTGCTGCCAGCGTGCATGGCGGTGACGAGCGTCATCGCGACCGCCATTCCCTCGATGGCGGGGCTCTGCGCCTCTGTGGCGCCTACGATGATCCCGATTCTCGTGCGCGCGGGCTTCCGGCCGGCGCTTGCGGCGGCTGCGGTGGGCTCCTGCATGCTGCCGGCGTACTTCAACCCGGGCGTCTCCCACAATCCCTTCATCGCGAAGCTTGCGGGCATTGAAGTGATCGACTTCATCGGCGCGCACGGCGTCATGACGCTCACGCTGGGCGCGGCGAGCATCGTGCTTCTCACGGTGATGTGCCTCGTGTACGGCGACTACCGCAAGGAGGGCTTCGGCGAATTCAAGCCGGAGGCGGCGAGCGATCTGCCGGAGAACGCGAACATTCTCTATGCGCTGGCGCCCTTGGTTCCCGTCGTGCTCCTCGTTGTCTTCTCCCTTTGGATCCCGCAGGTGAAGATCTCGGTGGCGACCGCCATGCTGGTGGGCATGATCTACGCGATGGCGGTGACGCGCTCGGACCCGCAGTCGGTGACGAAGAAGTTCTTTGACGGCATGGGAAAGGGCTACGCGAGCATCATGGGCATCATCATCGCGGCGGGCGTTTTTGCGGCGGGTCTGCGCGCCTGCGGCGTGATTGACCTCTTCGTGGACTTTCTGAAGAACTCGAACGAAATCGCGAAGATCGGCGGCTCCGTCGGCCCCTTCATTCTGGGCGTGCTGACGGGCTCGGGCGACGCGGCGGCCTTCGCCTTCAATGAAGCCGTGACGCCGCATGCGCCGGCGTTCGGCCTCACGATCGACGGTCTGGGCTACCTTGCCATGATTTCCGCAGGCCTCGGCCGCATGGCCTCTCCCTTGGCGGGCGGCATCATCGTGCTCGCGGGCATCGCCATGGTGAACCCCATTGAAATCGTGAAGCGCACGGCGCCGGCGGCGGTCGTGATGCTCGCGATCCTCTACTTCTTCACGGTTTGATTTTTTGATGCACGGCCGGCGGGCGGACAGCTGCGCCGGCCTTTTGACGGAATTTTTGAAAATGGACAAGAAAGCTGCGCTTTTGGAGCGCTTCAATCGCTACATCGCCGTTTCCACGCAGAGCGACCCCAAGGCGGGGACGGTGCCAAGCAACCCGAAGGAGTTTGAGCTCGCGAACCTGCTCGCGGATGAACTGAAGGCCATGGGCTTTCAGAACGTGGAGGTGTCGGAATTTGCGGTGGTGACGGGGCTGCTCCCCTCGAATCTTCCCGCAGGGAAGACGGCGCCCGTGGTCGGCTGGTGCACGCACATGGACACGGTGGACTGCGGCTTGTCGCCTGAGATTCATCCGCAGGTGGTGAAGAACTACCAGGGCGGGGACGTCTGCCTCAACCGCGAAAAGGATCTGTGGATTCGCGTGGCGGAGCATCCGGAATTGGAGCGCTACCGCGGCGATGACATTGTCGTCTCGGACGGCACGTCGGTGCTGGGCGCCGATGACAAGAGCGCCGTCGCCAACGTCATGACGGCGATGGACATTGTGGTGCGCGAGAACCGCCTCCACGGCGACCTGTACGTCGCCTTCGTGCCCGACGAGGAGATCGGCCTTTGCGGCGCGAAGAAGATGGACTTCACGAAGTTCCCC
This sequence comes from Hallella faecis, assembly GCA_963652545.1. GTDB lineage: Bacteria > Pseudomonadota > Gammaproteobacteria > Burkholderiales > Burkholderiaceae_F > Duodenibacillus. The sequence continues at coordinate 7,166 of CAVJUB010000023.1, forward strand.
GTGGACTTTGCGTACACGATCGACTGCTGCGAGCTGGGCGAAGTGGTGTGGGAGACCTTCAACGCCGGAAGCGCCGAGCTCCGGATCAAGGGCGTCTCCGCTCACCCGATGTCTTCCAAAGGCGTCCTTGTCAACCCGGTCATGGTGGCGCACGACTTCCTCAACCTGCTTGATCGCGGCGAGATGCCGGAATTCACGGAAAACCGCGAAGGCTTCATCCTCCCGAAGTACATCGAGGGCGGTCCGTCGTCCGCGGTGGTGAAGTTCAACATCCGCGACCACAGCAAGAAGGGGTATGAGGCGAAAAAGAAGCTTCTTGCGTCCGCCGTGGAATTTTTGAAGGTGCGTCATCCGAAGGCGGTGATCGAGTACCGTCAGACGGACGTCTACGCCAACATCGCCGATGCCGTCACCGAGAAGAACCGCGTGGGGATCGACCACATCTACCGCGCTTTTGAAATCCTCGGCATCGAGCCCAAGACCACGGCGATGCGCGGTGGCACGGACGGCTCCTTTATCTCCACAAAGGGCATTCTCACCCCCAACTACTTCACGGGCGCGCACAACTTCCACTCGAACTGCGAGTTCCTGCCCATGAGCGCGTGGGAGAAGAGCCTTGAGACGACGCTGACGCTGATCGATCTCATCGCCGGCACGCAGAAGTAGCGCGGAGAAAAGATTCGACCAGCCCGCCCTGCGTCCTGTAAGGGGACGGCCGGGCGGACTTTTCTTGAGCGGACAGCAAAACGCCCGGCCTTTGGGAGACCGGGCGGCGGGAGCCGAAGCTCAAGCGAAGAGGCGGTTTAGAGGCCGCGCTTCTTCTTCAGCTCGTCCTTGGCGCGCTGCATCTGCGTCGAGAACGCAGGATCGCCCGTGAGGCGGGCGTAGACGGAGGAGCCCAGCGTGCGGCCGGCTTCCACGTCAGACTTCCAGTGCGGGCCGCAGATCCAGCGGCTTTCGCCGATGTCAAAGCCTTCGCGGAGGATCTTGTCGGCCTGGTCCGGCATCACCGCGGCGAGCGTGAGCGCCACGGTCCAGGCGCGCATCGTGTGGCCGGACGGGTAGCTGCCGCGGCTGCGCGGCTTGAAGAGCTCGTCGATGAGGTCAGGACGGCAGGTCCGGTCTTCCGTATGCACGATGAACGGACGGTCGCGGCCGAAGGCCTTCTTCGCGGGACGCATGGTCTTGATGATGGAGGGCCAGGCGATTTCGAGCAGGCGGTACGTTTCAGGCGTGTTTTCCTTCGTGATCTGAACGCCAGTCGTTTCCGAGAAGCGGCCGAGGAGCGGATCGAACTCGTGCATGTCCGCGTCTTCCGCGGCGCGCTTGCCGCGCGGCGTGCTGCGCAGCGTGAGGCCGAGCTGGTAGGAGGCTTCGTCCGCCTGCTGAGCGGGCGACCCCTTGGCGGGCGGCTGGTCCAGGATGAGAGCGCCGTTCAAAGCCGGGGCGGCGTCCTTGTCGGGAACCGCCTGCATCTGCGTCGTGCTGCAAGCCGTAAGGCCCGCGGCGGCAAGAGCGAGGCAGGCGAGGCGAATCGTATGGATCTTCATGGGAGTGGTCTCCTTGTTGTGAAGTTAGGGGGGGATTGTAGTCGCTGCGCTTACGCGGGCGAATCCGCCGGCGTTGGATGAGCCGCGCTGCGGCTCTGGTGGCAGCGAATCTTGTTTTCGTACATCGACTTGTCGGCGGCGTCAAAGAGGGTGCGCAGCGTGCACTGCTCGTAGCGCGCGGAGTGCGCCCAGCCGTAGGCAAACGAGATGGGAATGGTGTTCGTGGAGCGGTTGAAGCGATCGAAATGGCGCTTCACCTCGTTGATGAGCTCCTCGACCTTGCCTTCCGTGACGCGGTGCGCCACGACCATGAATTCGTCGCCGCCGTAGCGGGCCACGATATGTTCGGCGGGAAGGACGCTTCGCAGCTGCCGCGCGAAGTTCTGGATGAGCAGGTCGCCCGCGGAGTGGCCGAGGTGATCGTTCACTTCTTTCAAGTTGTTGATGTCAAAGACGAGGCAGGCGGTGTCCTTGTCAAGAAAGGCCATGTCGTGGAGGAGCTCTTCGCAGCGGCTCTTGTTGGGAAGGCCGGTGTGGAGGTCTACGTAGGCCTTCTTCTGCAGGCTGAGGTTTTCGCGCCGCATCGCCACGACTTTCAGGGTTTCAAAAGCGAGGAGCCCGAGCAGCGCCGCCATGAGGACGATGGAAAGGGTTTCCAGGAGCCGCAGATTGGTGGCGATCCGCTGCGAGTAGGCGACGGCGGCGTTCACCGTTTCGTCGCAGAGGTGAAAGTAGATTTCGCTGATGTTGACGATGTCGGTCTTTTCAATGCCTTGCACCTTCACGGTCTGGCGCACGTTGAGAAGCTCGTCCTTCAGTTCATCCCAGTATTCGGTCTGCGTGCGCAGGCGGTCCTGAAAGAGCGGGTCGTCCAGGCGAATCAAGTCCGCGGAGCCGCCGCCCTTCGTGAGCGCTTCAAGATAATGATTGAGGGTCGTGGTGAGGCGGTCGTATTCGTTGCCCGCGATCTCAAGCTTCACGAGGCGCTGCGAGGCGCCTCGCACGAGGCCGGCGTAGTTCACGACCTGAGCCGTGCCTTGCAGGCGGTGGATTTCCACGATCATCAGTCCGACGGTGACTATGAGCGCCAGGCTGAGAATCGTCTGCAGAATGTTTTTTGTTCTGGTTTTCATGGGCGATTCCCGATTGCTGCGGCCCCGCGCTTTTCCCGGAGACAGGACGGCGGGGTCTTTTTTGTCTTCGAAGGCATTTTCGCACTGATCGCCGGTGAATTCGAAAAAAGGGGCCTCGGCCGCTCGCTTTCATTGCGAAAGCTTGCGCCGAGGCCCCTCGTCTTACGAAGATTTACTCAGAATGGCGGCCGCAGGTCCTATTCTTCGCCGCGCAGCCGCCCCTGCACTTCCAGGGATTTCGCCGCGTAGCCGTAGAGCCAGATGCCGCCGAACGTGGTGAGCGCGCCCCACATCATGGCGTCCGCGCCGCAGGCGTAGAGGGCGTAGAGGGAGTAAAGCGACGAGAAGGCCGCAAGCAGCATCGTGCGCCGCACGGTTTTGAGGTCCGCGGGCTCGCGGTGCAGGATGACGTTCACTGCGGCGAAAACAAGAAGGTACGGGACGAGGTTCGTCACGACGGCGATGTCTTTGAGAATGTAGAACTGCTGCTCCAGCCGCGGGTCGATCGTGAGCAGGGCGGCGAGCGACTGCATCACGAGAATGAGGATCATGCCCGCCACGGGGACGTTGAGCCGCGTCACTTTCATGAAGATCCGCGGGAAGTACCCTTCGTGCGCCGAGACGCGGAAGACTTCGGAGATGGTGAACTGCCAGCTTGTGAGGCAGCCCGCGCAGGAGAGCGCCATCAGGGCCATCACGAACTTGCCGACGGCGGGCGTGAACATCGTCGCGAAGACGAGGCCGAACGGGGCGGTGGAGTGCGAGAGCGTTGCGTTGTCCACGATGCCGAAGGAGAGGTTGTTCGCGAGCACGTAGACGCAGCCCGAGCCCAGCGCGGCAAGCACCATGGCTTTGGGCACCGACTTTTCCGGATTCTCCACGGCTTCGGAATTGGCGCAGGCGGTTTCAATGCCCAGAAAGCCCCAGAGCGTCATGGAGATGCCGGCGCTGATGCCGTCAAAGAGCGTGAGGTGCTGCGGGTTCCAGGCCGCGGCGTAGCGCTCGGGCGAGAACCAGAACCAGCCCACGGCGGTGAGGATGAAGATCGGAATCAGAATGCCGTAGCTCGAGAAGTGAGAGAGCTGGCCGATGAAGCGGGCGCCGCCGATGTTGGGAAGGCTGCACACCCAGATGACGGCGATGCTCGCCAGTCCCATCTCAAGCGGCGTGAGCTGCCAGTCAAAGAGGACGATCAGGTAGCCTACGATGGAAATCGCGATCGTGAGATTGGCGATCACGAGGGAGAGGCCGTAGCTGAAGTTCGCGAGAAAGCTCCCGGACTTCCCGAAGGCGTAGGCGGCGTAGCCTCCCATGCCGCCGCGCTTGCGGCTGAACATGCCGCACTTGGCGAAGACGTAGCTGATCGCCGTCGCTCCCGAAATGGTCACGACCCACGAAAGAATCGACATGGTGCCGATTTCAGCAAGCTTCGTGGGCATGAGGATGATGGAAGACCCGAGCATGTTGAGCATCACGGCCATCGTGAGCTGCAGGCAGGTCATCTTGGGCTTTTGAAGGGGAGCGGAGTAGTTCGGCATTTCTGCACGCGTTATCTTTCGAAGGTGGTTGAAAAACGGGGGCGAACTTTAGCAGAAACCGGTGCATTTGGCTCGCGGTTTCCTGCCTTGATTTTTCAGCGAAAATCGCGGATCGCCGGCGGGGATTCGGCCCCTATAATGGGAGCAGGCGCTCTGAGCATGGGGCTCAGTGGCGCGTGACGAAAAAAGAGATGGCTTATCAAGTACCCGACCTTGCGCCTGGCGCCGAACATTCGGATGAAATGATCATCAAGCGCTCGCGCTTCATCGTGACGATGGCGCGCGTCGCGTCGCCCGAGGCCGCCAAGGCCTTCATTGATTCGGTGAAGGCGCGACACCCGGACGCAAACCACAACTGCTGGGCCTACAACGCCGGGGCGCCCGAGACGACCGCCATGATCGGCGCGAGCGACGACGGCGAGCCCAAGGGCACCGCTGGCCGCCCGATGCTCACGGTCTTGCTTCACTGCGGCGTGGGCGAAGTGGCCGCGGTGGTGACGCGCTACTTCGGCGGCACGCTGCTCGGCACGGGAGGCCTCGTGCGGGCCTATCAGGACCTCGTGAAGCTCGGGCTTGAAAAGCTGCCCGTGAAGGAGCGGATTCCGGCCACCCTCTGCCTCGTCACCTTTGAGCCGCGCTTTTTGGGAAAGTTTCAGCGGCTTTTTGAGGCGGCGGGCGCCGAGGTGGTTTCGCGGGACTTTGCGGGCGACGTGACGTATCGGCTGAACGTGCCGGACGCGGCGCTTCCGGGACTCGCTGCCGCGGTGTCGGAAGCAAGCGCCGGGCGCTGTGAAGTCAAGCAATGCAATGATTGAGAGGAAGAGAGACATGACGAAGGATTTGGCGCAGTGGGTGACGGACTTGAAGCAGCGCGCGGACGGCGATCGACCGGCGGACCTGCGGCTTGCGGGTGCGGCGGCCGTGGCGGACGTGATGAGCGGCGTGTGGCGCACGAAGACAGACGTGCTCATTCGCGACGGCCTCGTGATGGCGCTGGTGCCGGCAGGCGAAGGGGAGGCGCGGGAGACGGCGGATGTCGAAGGCGGCTTCATTCTTCCGGCGTTCATCGATTCGCACGTGCACATCGAGTCTTCGATGCTGACGCCCTCGCGCTTCAGCGACCTTGTCGTGCCGCAGGGCACCGGGACGGTGGTGGCCGATCCGCACGAAATCGCCAACGTCCTCGGGACGGCGGGGCTGGATTTCATGATGGCGGATGCGGCGGGCGCGCCGCTTCACATCGGCTGGATGCTTCCTTCCTGCGTGCCTTCGACGCCCTTTGAAACCGCGGGCGCGCGGCTTGAAGCGGAGGATTTGGCGCCTTACTTTGAGCGCTCGGACGTGCTGGGTCTCGGCGAAGTGATGAACGTGCCCGGCGTTTTGGCCGGGGACGCGGGGCTTCTCTCGAAGATCGCCCTGGCGCTTGCTTGCGGCAAGGTGGTGGACGGCCACGCGCCGATGCTTTCAAGCACGGCGCTTGCGCGCTACGCCGCGGCGGGCGTCTCGTCGGACCATGAATGCTCGACGCCGGAGGAGCTCACCGAGCGCATTGCGGCCGGCCTGTCGGTCAACCTGCGGGAAGGATCGGCCGCGAAGAACTTGAAGGCGCTGCTCACTGCCGTCACGCCCGAAAACGCAGAGCACTGCTTCTTCTGCAATGACGACGCGCACGCCGAGGATGTGAGAAAGTTCGGCCACCTGCAAAAGCACTTGCGGATGGCGGTTGCGGCCGGGCTCCCCGCGATGACGGCCGTCCGAATGGCGACCGTGAACGCCGCCCGCCACTACGGCATCAACGCCGGCGCTCTCGTGCCGGGGCGTCGCGCGGACGTGACGGTTGTGGACAATCTTACGGACTTCAACGTGACGAAGGTGTTTCTGGACGGGCGGCTCGCTGCGGAATCGGGGCGGCTGCTGAGGCCGGCGGTTTCGCGTCCAGCGCCCGAAGCCGCGAAGCGCACGGTGAAGCTCGCGTCTCTGGCGGCCGCGGACTTCGCCGTGCCGCTGCCTTCGGGCCGCGCGCGCATCATCGGCATGGAGCCTGGGGAAATCATCACGAAGCCCGTCGTGCGTCCCGTGGCGACCCGAGAGGGCTTCTTTGACGCGGCGCTGAATCCGGGGTTGGTGAAGCTTGCCGTGGTGGAGCGCCACCATGCGAACCCGCATCCCGGGATGGGAATTCTCGCGGGCTACGCCCGGCGCGAGACGCCGTTCCCGGGCGCCGTGGCGGTGACGGTCGCCCACGACAGCCACAACCTCATCATTGCGGGCGGCCGCGACGAGGACATGCTGCTGGCGGCGAATTGCATCGCTCAAATGGGCGGGGGCCTCTGCGCCGTGAAGGAAGGGAAGGTCGTGGCCCGTCTCGCGCTTCCCGTGGCGGGCCTCATGAGCAGCGACCCCGTGGATGACTTCATCGCTGCCCAGGCGGCCTTCAACCGGGCGATTCGGGACGCCTTTGACTTTGCGCCGGGGATTGATCCCGTCGTGACGCTCGCCTTCATGGCGCTTCCCGTCATTCCGACGCTGCGCGTCACCGACAAGGGGCTCTTTGACGCGTCGCGCGGCCAGTTTGTGACGGCGGACGCCGGGAACTAGTTCGATTGACGGTGCGGCTCCCCCGACCGAGCGATGCCGCCGGCGCGCGTGATGTGCTAAAGTGAAATTGTTCGGGTTTTCTTTGGTGTTAACACCTACTCAAAATGACGCAGGGACGCATTCATTCGTTTGAAAGCTTCGGGTCCGTGGACGGCCCCGGGGTGCGCTTCGTTGTTTTCATGCAGGGGTGCCGCATGCGCTGCGCCTACTGCCACAACCCCGACACCTGGAAGGAGGACCGGGGCGACCTGATGTCGCCTGAGGACGTCCTCAAGAAAGCCCTGCGCTACCGCACCTACTGGGGCGACGCGGGCGGCATCACGGTGAGCGGCGGCGAGCCGCTCCTGCAGACGGCGTTTGTCACGGAGCTCTTCACGCTCGCCAAAGCCGAGGGCGTTCACACGACGCTCGATACCGCGGGCGAGCCCTGGGGGGAGGCGACCGCGGAAGCGATCGACCGTTTGCTCGCCGTCACGGACCTGGTGCTTCTGGACATCAAGCACATCGATCCCGAGCAGCACCGGCGCTTGACGGGAAAGCCCCTCTCGAACATTCTCGACTTCGCGCGCCACCTGAGCGACATCGCGAAGCCCGTCTGGATTCGGCACGTGCTCGTCCCCGGCTGGACGGACGAGGACGCGGCGCTTGCGAAGCTTCGGGGCTTTGTTGACACGCTTTCCAATGTGCAGCGCGTCGAGGTGCTGCCATTTCACAATCTCGCCCGCTGGAAGTGGCAGGAGCTGGGGATTCCCTACCGGCTCTCTGACGCTGAGCCGCCGGCGAAGGACCGAATTTTGAACGCCCGCCGGCTGCTGAAGGCGTCGGGCGACTGACTACTCACTCACTTTTGGAGCTCCCATCATGACGATGAACGAGGCTTGGAGAGGTTTCAAGGGCACGCACTGGCTCGACGAAGTCGACGTGCGTGATTTCATTCAGCACAACTACGCGCCCTACGACGGCGACGAGTCGTTCCTCGCGGGGCCGACTGAAGCGACCGACAAGCTGTGGGCGCGCGTGCAGGAGTATCAGAAGGAAGAGCGCGCCAAGGGCGGCGTGCTAGACATCGAGACCGAAGTGGTCTCGTCCATCACGGCGTATCCGCCCGCCTACATTGATCCCGCCCTGAAGGACCTCGAGAAGGTCGTGGGCCTTCAGACGGACAAGCCCCTGAAGCGCGCCTTCATGCCTTACGGCGGCATCCGCATGGCGCAGGAAGCCTGCACGACCTACGGCTACACGCCCAACCCGAAGTTCGAGCAGATCTTCAACGAATATCGCAAGACGCACAACCAGGCGGTCTACGACGCCTACACGCCTGAGATGCGCGCGGTCAGAAAGAACAAGATCATCACGGGGCTTCCCGACACGTACGGCCGCGGCCGCATCGTGGGCGACTACCGCCGCGTGGCGCTCTACGGCATTGACTGCCTCCTGGCGCAGAAGAAGCAGGATCATTTGAACTGCGGCTGCGGCATCATGACCGAAGACGTCATCCGCCAGCGCGAAGAGCTCGCCGACCAGATGCGCGCCTTGAACGACATGAAGAAGATGGCGGCCGCCTACGGCTTTGACATCTCGGTGCCCGCGAAGAACGCCCGCGAGGCTGTGCAGTGGCTCTACTTCGGCTACCTCGCCGCGGTGAAGACCCAGAACGGCGCCGCGATGAGCGTGGGCCGCATCTCCACGTTCCTTGACATCTACATCGAGCGTGACCTGAAGGAAGGAACGCTCACGGAAGCGGAGGCGCAGGAGCTCATTGACCACCTCGTCCTGAAGTTCCGCATGGTGAAGTTCGCGCGCATCCCGTCCTACAACCAGCTCTTCTCGGGCGACCCGGTGTGGGCGACCTTGGAAATGGGCGGCATCGGCATGGACGGCCGCTCCATGGTGACGAAGAACGACTTCCGCTTCCTGCACACGCTGGAAAACATGGGGCCCGCGCCCGAGCCCAATCTCACGGTGCTCTACACGAAGGCGCTGCCCGTCGCGTTCCGCCGCTACGCCGCGAAGATTTCCATCGCCACCTCGTCCGTGCAGTATGAAAACGACGACGTGATGCGTCCGGTGTGGGGCGACGACTACTCCATCTGCTGCTGCGTGTCCGCCACCGAAACTGGCAAGGAGATGCAGTTCTTCGGCGCGCGCGCCAACCTCGCGAAGTGCCTTCTGTACGCAATCAACGGCGGCGTGGATGAAAAGTCCGGCGCGCAGGTCGCGCCCGCCTACCGTCCCATCACGAGCGACGTCCTGGACTACAAGGAAGTGATGGCGAAGTACGAAGTCATGATGGACTGGCTCGCCGGCATCTATGTGAATACGCTCAACCTCATTCACTACATGCACGACAAGTACTTCTACGAAGCGGCCGAGATGGCGCTGATCGACACCAACGTGCGCCGCACGTTTGCGACCGGCATCGCGGGCTTTTCGCACGTCGTGGACTCCTTGTCCGCCATCAAGTACGCTCAGGTGAAGGCGATCCGCAACGAGGCGGGCGTCGCCGTCGATTTTGAGATCACGGGCGACTTCCCGCGCTACGGCAATGACGACGACCGCGCCGACGACATCGCGGTCTGGGTGCTGAAGACCTTCCTCAAGAAGATCCGCAAGTATCCGACGTACCGCAATTCCGAACCCACGACGTCGATTCTTACGATTACGTCCAATGTGGTCTATGGGAAGGCGACGGGCACGATGCCTGACGGGCGCAAGGGCGGCGAGCCGCTTTCGCCCGGGGCGAACCCCTCCTACGGCGCGGAGAAGAACGGGCTCCTTGCTTCGCTCAACTCCGTGGCGAAGCTCCCGTACGAGTACGCGCTGGACGGCATTTCCAACACCCAGACGATCAGCCCGGACGCCCTCGGCCACTCCGCCGACGAGCGCTGCGCGAACCTCGTCTCCGTGATGGACGGCTACTTCAACGCCGGCGCGCATCACCTGAACGTCAACGTCTTCGGCACCGAGAAGCTCATCGATGCGATGGAGCATCCTGAGAAGCCCGAGTACGCGAACTTCACGATCCGCGTCTCCGGCTACGCGGTGAAGTTCATCGACCTCACGCGCGAGCAGCAGCTTGACGTCATCGCCCGCACCTGCCACAAGACGATGTGATGCCTTGACGCTTGATTGACGCGAGCCGCGTCCCGTCAGCGGAGTCATTCCGAAACGGGACGCGGTTTTTGTTGGCGGCGCGATCGTCGCGCCGGCCTCTGCGCTAGGATGAGGCGCTTTTCTTTTTTCGGAGTTTGCTCATGACAAAGCTCGTGATCATCAATGGCCAGCCCAATCCGCACCGGCCTTCCACGACGGCCTCCATCCTTGAAGCGGTGAAGGCGCTTTGCCCGGACGCTGACATTCGCAACGTCGCGGACGTGGTGACGGATGACAAGGCCTATGTCGCCGCGGAGCAGGCGGCGCTTCGGGCGGCGGACGTGATCGTCTGGCAGTTCCCGCTCTATTGGTATTCGGTGCCTGCGAAGCTGAAGCAGTGGATCGACGACGTGCTCGCCTACGGCTTTGCGTACGGCCATGGCGGCGACGCCTTGAAAGGGAAGAAGCTTCTCATCTCCGTTACGACGGGCGGCAGCGCCGAGGAGTACACGCCCGCGGGCGCCGAGCATTTCTACCTCAAGGACTTTCTGGTGCAGTTTGAGCAGACCGCGATGTTCTGCGGCATGACGTGGCTTGTGCCCGTGGCGTCCTACTCGATGATGTACCTTCCCGGCGTGACGTCGGAAAGCGAGAAGGCGCGCATTGACGAGCAGATTCGCGCCCACGCGGCGGAAGTCGCTCGCCGAGTGCAGTCGGCGGCGTGAGAACGCGGCGCCGGACAACGGGCCCGCGGTGATAGGGTTTCTGGCTTTTGAAAACGGTAGAAACGCGAAGCGGCGCCTTTGGCGGCGCCGCTCTCCTTGCTTCTCTCTCCTGAGATGGAGGAAGCTCTCTGGCGGTCTAGTCCGCCGGTTTGGTTGTCGTCAATGTCTTCAGGTAGGCGCGCGGCAGCTTTTCACCGCGCTTTGCCGCTCGCTTCAAGGCGGCTTCGAGGATGCCACGGGCCCAGGTGCTGCCTCCCATGGCGTCAACGGCCGCTCGAACTTCCTCTGTCATTCGCACCTGCAGAACCACGGACATGGTCTTGAGGCCGATGGGACGACGCCCGATGGGCTTCTTTCCCGAAGACCCGGAGCGCCGGCGTTGAACGGGCCGGCGTGCAGCTTCTTCTTTTTCGTTATCTGGCATGCACAGTTCCTTTATCAAGAAGGGAAAAAAACTACTTGCCGAGACCGAGTATACGTACGGGGAACGTAAACGCGGGAAATTTCTTTAACTCTTTCTAAAGAAATGGTGAAAATGTCCCCAAAACGGTCCCGACAACGTCTGATGCAATGAAAAAATGGTTCACAAGGCAAGGGTTTTCGCCTAGGGCCTCATCTTATTTTTTGCCGGAAAACTGAACTTTTTCAGAGGTTGCGGAAAGCCGCCGATCGCGGCGGCTTGACACGTTTTCCCGATCTGGAGAGAATGCAAGCGTTGGTCTGCGACGAGAGTCGAAGTCCAAGAAAAAAAAGTAATACGAATCATGTCGGAAGCCCGTTGGGAGAGGTCGCGGCTCTGACTGAATCCGGAAAGGAAGACAAATGCAATCCGTGGCGGACACCTTTGTGGAACCAGTCTTGAACGAACTGGTGAACGTGGCGGTGCCTTCGAGACTTCGTCTCGCGATGGTTGACGCGCTCGAAGCCAACGATGCTGTGGGCGTGATGGCAGGCTACTATGATGAGAAGCTCTCCATTGCCTGCGTGAGCCGCTTCTGCCTTCTGCTGCTGGGCTACGGCACGGACGGCAAGGCGTTCTATGACGCCACGCAAGGCGTGCTCACCCGGCTCATCACGAGCACGGGCGACTTTCCCTTTGATCCGATGACTTTCTTTCGGTCGCCCCGCGAGAGCCGGTACGTTTTTGAGCGCAAGAGCGGCCTGCCGTCGCTGATGCGCACCATTCGGATTGAAAGCGCCGACGACCACGGGCGCCCCATGTGGGTGATGTCCGTGCAGGGAAGCCGCGACTCGCAGGAGCTCGCGCTCGTGCGCAAGCTCGTTCTTTACGGCTACTGGAACGTGGACTACGACGAAAACTGCCGCGCCACGGCCGTGCATTGGAGCGACGCCTTCCGGCGCCTGCTGGGCTATGAAGGCACTGAGGATTTCCCCGACACGATGGAGGCTTGGAAGAAGTGCGTGCCGCCCGATGAGCGCAGCGAGCACCTGCTTCGCGTGCGCGACGCCATTCACGATCCGGCCTGCGAAGCCTTTGAGTTTGAAAGTCCGCTTCTTCTGAAGTCGGGGGAATTGCGGTGGTTCCGCAGCTCCTGCCGCATTGTGCGGCGCCGCGACGGCACGCCGCATCGCCTCGCGGGCGTCATGGTGGACATCACCGAGCAGCGCGCGGCGATTGAAATGAAGAACCGGCAGGACGTCTTCTACCGCGCGCTCTCCCAGAACGTGCTCTGCGAGATCGCCGTCGATCTCGAGCAGAACCGCTTTCAGCTTCTGGATGCCAAGAGCCACATTGCGCCTTACTTTGAAGCGGACCGCACCTGGGACGAGCAGCTCGCGGACTTCATCATCCGCTTTGTGGAGGCGGACGATCAGGCGCGCGTGCGCGGCGCCCTCTCTCGCGCGCATTTCAACGAAGTTTTCCCCAAGAGCGATCGGCTCACGGTGAACATTCGCCAGGCGATGCCTGACGGCAGCGTCATGTGGTGCGAGCACGTCTACCTCTGCCAGGAGCGCTTTCCCGACGGCCGGCCGCGCAAGGTGCTCGTTTATGTGCAGGACGTCACGGACGCGATGGAGAACCCGGTGACGGGCGAGCGGCTGGTGACGGAAGAGTCGCTTCGCGACGAGCTGCTCACGGGCATGAACCAGCTGGTGGCGTGGTACATCGTCTGCGAGCCCGCCACCGACCGCTACTCCTTTTACCAGCACCGCACGGGGCTGGAGGGGCTGGAATACCCGGCCAACGGGCGCTTCACGCAGCTTCTGGCGTTGATGGCGCGCACGATGGCGCCCATGTACGAGAAGGCGAGCCTTGAGGAGGCGCTTTCCGGGGGTGAAATCCTGCGCCGCAGCGGCGACGGCGAGAAGACCTTCCGCCTGCAGTGCATTTCGCCCGGCGCCGTCACGGCCTACACGGACCTTTCCGTCATTCCGATGCGCCGCGAGGCGGGGAAGGCGCAGCGCTTCCTTCTCATTGCGCAGGACAACTCCAAGCGCCTGCACGCCGAATTGAAGATCCGCCGCACGCTGCAGTTGGCCTGCGACGTCGCCAAGTCCGCGAGCGAAGCGAAGTCGCGCTTCCTCTCTCACATGTCCCACGACATTCGCACGCCGATGAACGCCATCGTGGGCATGTCGGCCATCGCGGAGATGCATGCCGAAGACAGCGAGCGCGTGAGGCACTGCCTTGATCGCATCACGGAGTCGAGCCAGTATTTGCTCGGGCTCATCAATGAGGTGCTCGATCTCTCCCGCATTGAAAGCGGCGCCGTGAAGATGGCGAAGACCGCCTTCAGCCTTCGGGCGACGGTGGAGGAGGTGCGGCACTTGGTGAAGACGTCGGCCGAGGAGCGCCGCCACACGATGCTCTGGCGCACTGAAGGCATTGTGCATGACGAGGTGCAGGGCGATCCGTTGCATTTGCAGCAGGTCCTCGTGAATCTTGTGAGCAACGCGGTGAAGTACACGCCGCCCGAAGGCCGCATCGAGGTGGTGGTCGAGGAGGAGCCGATTCCGGAGGCGAAGACCGTCTGCTTTCACATTCGCGTGTCGGACAACGGCATCGGGATGACCGAAGCGTTCCAGCAGAAGCTTTTCGAGCCCTTCAACCGCGAGGACCGCGACTTCGTGCAGGCGCAGCAGGGCACGGGGCTCGGGATGTCGATCACGAAGAACATCGTGCTTCTCATGGGGGGCTCCATTCGCGTGAAGAGCGCGCCGAACGAAGGGAGCACTTTCGAAGTGACGGTCTTTTTCCCGAAGGCGGACGCTGACGAGACGGCGCCCGTTGCGAAGGGAAAGATCACGCTTGCCGAGTTTTCGCAAGCAGACTTCACGGGGCGCCGTCTGCTCTTGGTGGAGGACAACGAGATCAACCGCGAGATTGCGGTGGAGATTCTGAAGAGCGTCGGCGCCGAGGTGGACACCGCCGAAGACGGCTCCGTGGCCGTGGAGAAGGTGAAGTCGCAGCCCGGCCGCTATGAATTGGTCTTCATGGACGTGCGCATGCCCCTCATGAACGGCTACGAGGCGACTCGCGCCATTCGCGCCCTGGGGCGCGAGGACACGGCGAAGCTGCCCATCATCGCCATGACGGCGGACGTCTTTGCGGAAGACGTGGCCGAAGCCGAAAAGGCCGGCATGAACGGCCATATCGCAAAGCCCGTGGACTTGGGAAAGCTCGCCGCAGAAATGCACCGCTGGCTGCGCTAGCAGCCCGTTTTGCGGCGCCGCGTCATGGCGGCGGCGCTCCCCAGGATCGCCGTCATCGCCCAGAAGATGCTCGCTGCGCCCAGGGCGGCGGTGAGAAGGCCGAATGTTGTGGGGAGCACCGCGTGGCAGGCGTTTGTGAACATCGTGCGAATGCCGAGCGCTTCGCCCACGCGTCCTGCCGGGGCTTCGGAATGCAGCAGGCTCATCACGTTGGGCTGGCTTGATCCCAAGCCCAGCCCCAGCAGGAAGGACGCGGCAAGCAGCGCTTCAAAGGACGTGAAAAGGGGAAACAGCGCGTAGGCCGCGCCGCCCACGGCAAGGGTGAGCGTCAGAAACTGCCACTCCGTGAAGTGCCGCGACGTCCACGGCATCAGAAACCGCACGAGGAAGGTGGCGGAGAAGAAGGTTCCCGTGAGCCAGCCGATTTGGGTGGCCGAGAGTCCCACGGCGTGCCCGTAGAAGGGCAGCATGAAGTGCTGCAGGTCCCAGGCCATCGAGACGAGGCCGGAGACGATGAGGACGCTTCTCAGCCGCGGCACCTTCACCAGATCAAGCGACGTGCGCTTTTCTGCGCCCGTTTTCGCTGCGCCAAGCGTTGCGGGAAGCGTCTTGAAGGACGCCGCAAAGACGGCGAGCCCCGCCGTGAGAAACGCGAGTCCCGCGGCAAAGACCGCTTCAAACCCGGCGCCGTCCACGAGGTAGCCCGTCATCACGGGGGAGACGAGTCCCGAGGCGGACATTCCCATCGCAAGCCACGCAAAGTTCGTCTGCCGCGTGGCGGCGGTCGATATGAAGCCCACCACCTTCTGGCTCACCATCGTCACGAAAAGAAAGCCCAGGCCGGCGATGAGCGCCACAGCGTACAAGGGCAGAAACGGGCCGACGGTGGCGTCGCGCACGGGAAAGGCGAGGCCGATGAGGCAGGCGGCGGCAAGAAGTCCGGCCCCAAGAAGAATCGGGAGCCGCGTGCCGCGCCGGTCAATGAAGCGGCCGAAGGCGACGGCGGTGAAGGCGGGCCCAAGCGCGAGCAGGCTCACGATGAAGCCCACCTCAAAGGACGAAGCGCCGTGCGCGAGCGCGTCAAGGCTCACCACGAGCCGCAGCGAGGAGAAGGCGACGTGCAGCAGGACGGAGGCAAGGATGATGCGAAAGACCATGGCGCAGGACAACAAAGTGACGTTCAGGCGGACATTGTAGGAAGGCGGGCGAAAAAAGGCCGCGAGTCCCGAAGGAGCCCGCGGCTGAAAGAGAGAGAAAACAGACTACTTTTGGAGGAAGGCGAGGATCGACGCGGCGGCGAGCCGCCCGCTTTCCGCGGCCTTCGTGACAAGGGAGGCGCCCGTGACGGCGTCCCCGCCCGCAAAGAGCTTGTCGCAGCCCGTGCGGTGCGCGGCGTCGGTCTTCACGCGGCCGGCTTCGTCGTAAACCACGCCGAGCGCCTTCAAGGCGCCGTCGGGCGCGCCTCTAAAGCCGAAGGCGCGCAGCACGAGATCGGCTTCGATCGTTGCGGGTTCCCCTCGCGTCAAGACGTGCAGGAGCGCTTCCTTTGCGTCCGTGGCTTCAAGCGTGGTTTCAAAGACAAAGCGCACGCCGCGCTGGCGCAAGGCCGCGATGTCCGTGGGCGACACGCGCACCGTTTCTTCGGGGCGGCGCATCACGACCGTCACCGAGGCCGCGCCCTGACGCAGTGCCACGCTGGCGGCATCGAGAGCCGTCGCGCCCCCGGCGCAGACCACGCGAAGCCCGCGGGCGGCGTCGCCCGGACGGCCGTGGGAGAGCTCGCTTTCCGCATGGGCGTGCAGGAAGTCAATGGCTTCTGTGACGCGCGTCGTCGCAGACGACGTGATCCCGGCGGCGACGGGCGAAGGAACGCCTGAGGCGAGAAAGACGGCGTCAAAGTCCGCGAGCAGCGTCGTCCACTCAACCTCCTGGCCCGCGCGGCAGGACGTGCGAATCGTGACGCCGGCGTTTTTGAGGCGATCGGCGACCGCGGCGACGGCGGTCTTCGGGAGCTTCGCGGACGGGATGGCGTAGGTGAGCCAGCCCCCTACATGGGGCTCCGCTTCAAAGAGCGTCACCGCAACGCCTGCCGCTTGCAGAACCTCGGCGCACGCGAGGCCCGCGGGGCCGGATCCCACGATGGCGACGCGCTTGCTGTGCACGGTCTGCTTCTGAGGCAGGCCGCCGCGCGTGAGGCGCTCTGTCGCAAGCTCGCGCTCGATGCGCCGGATGGCGATGGCTTCGCCGCCGTTTTTGGCGAGCGGACAGGCTTTTTCACAGAGCGCGTCGCTTGGGCAGACGAGGCCGCAGACGTCGGAGAGAAGCCCCGGCGCGGCGAGAAGATCCGCGGCGGCGCGGGAGCGGCCGAGCTTCACGAGGCGCATGACGTCCGCCATGGGCTTGCCTTGCGGACAGGCGGCTTCGCACCGGCCGCAAAGCAGGCAGCGATTCGCTTCGGCTTCGATGGCGTCCTGCCGCAGGCTGGGCGCCGGCGCTGCGGAGGGCTGAAGAGCGGGCGCCGCCTTTGCAAGGAACGGGAACGAAATCGCCTGCGGCGGGCAAAGCTCGGCGCAGCGGCGGCACTTCGTGCAGCGGGCGAGGTCCGGGTGCTCCGCGGTGAGGTCAATCCCTTCGGGGCAGACCGTGCGGCAGACCTGGCAGGGTTCGCCCTGGTGCGTGAGGCACTTCGCGGCGTCTACGGTCGGACGGAAGGTCTTGTTCCAGCGCGAAATGAGCGTGAGCAGCGCGCCGATGGGGCAGAAGAGGCGGCACCAGCGCTTGAGGAGCACCCATTCGATGACGAGAACGACGGGAGCGGCGAGGGTGAGCCACTGCAAGTCCGTGCCCGTGACGAGGTGCCACAGCCCGAGAATGAAGGCAAAGAAGAGGCCGATCGGGCAGATGAGGCAGAAGACGGGAAGGCCGAACACCGCGGAGGAAAGCAGGCTTCCGGCGAGAATCCCGAGGGGGAGCGCGTCACCCGCGACGGCGGAGGACTTCTCGGTCTTCACGGGGTGAATGGGGATGCACTTTTTTTTCTGCGCCGCGGGATCGCGCTTTACGAGCAGGCTCGGGCAGAGCCAGCCGCAGAAGTAGCGCCCGAAAAGAAGGACGCTCGCCGCAAGGAGCGCGAGAAAGATCAAGGCGCGCGCCGTGACGGAGCCCGAGGCGGCGAAGTTTTCAAGAGTGCCCAGCGGGCAGAGCGAGGAGAGCGTTTCAAGCCCTGCGGCGCAGTAGGTGCCGAGCCCCAGCTTGAAGGCGGCCGCGAGGAGAATCGCCGCGACGGCGGCAAGGCACACGGCCTTCGGTCGAAAGAGATGCTTCATGACGCGGCCTCCTTTTTGAGGGGCTTCACGACGATGCCGCGCACGCCGCCCTTGTAGCTCTGGATGACGTTGGCGGGACAGAGGGCCTCGCACTTGCCGCAGCCGTTGCAGCGGTCGGCGTCTATGACGGGGACTTTGCTGGCGTTCAAATGAATGGCGTTTTCGGGGCAGTAGTCCACGCATTTTGAGCAGGCGCCCGTGCGAAGCGCGATGCAGTTGTCGGTGAGTTCCGCAAGCCCCACCTTCGCTGTCTCTTTTTCAATTGGCAGAAGCGACCCCGCCGGGCAGACGTCGATGCATTTCAAACAGAAGTCGCAGAACCCCGCGTGAAAGTCCAGCACGGGGGTGCGCAAGACGGCGAGGCCGTCCCCGAGGTCGGCGCTGCGGATGACGTTCTGGGGGCAGACGCTGCGGCAGCGGTCGCAGCGCAGACAGGTGGCGAGAAACTCGGACTCGGGACGGCTTCCGGGCGGCCGCAGCAACGGCGCGTTCTTTTTCGCGAGCGCCGCGGCCCCGCCCCCGAGGAATCCCATGAGGGTGATGCCGCCTGCGGCCTCCAAGAGGCGCCGCTTGGTGGTGAGGTGGACTTCAGGCATTTTGGGGTGCTTCTTTTGTTTTATGGAGGAAAGGGAAGGCGTCAGGCGATGAGGAGCGCCGCCTCTTCGGCGATCCAGCCTTCGGTGAGGTCCGCCGCCGCACGGTAGAAGTCCGTGCCGCAGCAGGCTCGGATGTCTGCGAGCCACGCGGGCATCCAGTTTTGCAGATGGCGCTGCAGGAAGTCGGTCTGCTTCGTGAGAAGCGCGTCGGCCGCGGCGTCGTCTCCCGCCTTCAGAGTTTTTGCCGTCTGGTCGCACCAGTGCGCCATGAGAGAGAATTCGAGCGCGGCGTGGTCTTCAAAAATGTCTTTGAGCGACTTCTGCAGGCCTTCGCTTCTGAGAAGCTTCGTCATCGCTTCGCAGGCTTCCTGACAGACGAGCTTCGCGGGGCTTGTGTAGACGGATTCATAGGGGTAGGCCACCGTCTCCTTGATGCAGCCCGCGCCCAGAAAGACGCGGGCGTAGTCGCAGGCGAGCTCCTCCACGGCGTTTTGGGGCGGATTCTTGAGGAAGGCCTCGAGCGCGGCGGCGCCTCGGGTCATCAATTCATTGTCTTCAAATTGGGGAAGCGCGACGCCCTGAAGCGTCTTGAACGTCTCGTCCGTCACTTCCTGCAGATAGACGCCCGAGAGAAAGCGATAGACGTTCGCTCGCAGCGTCATGAGGGAAATCTTGAGTTCGTTGTCGTTCATGGCGAAAGTCCATTCGGTGATTTAGAAAAACTGCCACTGGGCCGTCACAAAGTGCTGCATCAGCTGTTCGCAAAGGACGGCCGCCGTGGGGAAGGCGGCGAGCGTCGCAAGGCCAAGCTTTGATCGACGCCACCGAGCGCCCGCCCACAGGCCCCCGAGCGTGAGAAGCGCGACGCCTGCGGTCATCGCCAGCGCCCAAGGGGACGCTTCGTTCTCGCGCACCATGAGCAGTCCGTAGCCCGCGGCGGCTGCGAGGAAAAAGACGGCCGCCGCAAGAGGCGCCGCAAACGAGGCTCGGTCATCTCCTCGCACGACGAGAACGGCGGCGGCCGAGAGGGAAAGCGAGAGGAAGAGAAGCGCGGGCAGGTTGGTGTCAAGCAGAGGCCGCAAAGGAAGCTTCTGCACGATGCCGAGCGCTGCGGCCGCAATGAAGCCGAAGGCGCCCGCGACCGCCGCCGCGCACCGCACCGCCCGCCACGAAGCGCCCCGGTACTGGAGCGCGACGTACAGGGCGAGCGAAGCGGCGATGACGGTGACGGGCACCACCTTCCAAAAAAGGAGCGAGCGCGGGTCGCGGAGAACCTCGATGAGAAGCGCCGGACGCCCGAGCGGGAGCGCTGCGAAAAGCAGCGCCAGGAGGGCGGCGATGACGCCTGCGGCGGCCGTCTTCACAAGTCCCGCCAGCGGCCGCGACGTCCATTCGCCGATCAGCACGGCGATCGCGAGCGCGGCCGCCGCCACGTTGGCCGCGGCAAAGGCGGCGTTCGTCCAGTCGTTTCCCATGATGCTCTCCTTGGGGCGCAAATCAGCCCATCTTCGGCGCGTTGCTGAGCCAGGTGCCGTTCTTCTTGTGCAGAATGTAGCGCACCTGCGGATGGTTGCCGTGGTCAGCGAGCGTGTGGACGTTCTCGGGGCCCGCTTCGCGGATGGCTTTGGAAACCTCGCTGTTGGGGTCGTCGATGTCGCCGAAGAGGCGCGCCTTGGCGCAGCACACCTTCACGCACGCCGGGTCTTCGCCCACGGCCTGGAGGTGGTTGCACATCGAGCACTTCTCCACCACCTTCGTCTCCGGATTGTAGGAGCGGGCGCCGTAGGGGCAGGCCGCCATGCACATCTTGCAGCCGATGCACTTCTCCTTGTCCACCAAAACCT
>CAVJUB010000024.1:0-27075 GCA_963652545.1 Hallella faecis
CCGAGGCCGCCTTGGAGCAGATCAAAGTCCGGCGCTATGCCCAGGCGTTTGACGGCTACCAATGCTCTCAGTGCTTCGGCTTTGGCGTTTCGTTCTGCAAGAAGCTCTGCGTCGTTAAATCAGAAACTCTGCCGACGCTTCAGGATTGACAAGGCAATGAACTACCGCGCCGCTACGGCCGCAGACAGCCGACGGGCACAACGCAGACGCCGTCGGAGCGGCGGTGCGCCCACTCGCCCACCGCCGTAAGCACCATGAGAAAGGCCGGCGAAGCTCCCATTCGCTCCACATCTATCTTGCCCGCGAGCTTTTTGAGTTCCTTCGCCGCCCGCTCCACCGCCTCGCTGCCGCCCAGCCGAATCGCTGCCAAGCCGTAGGCGCCGCCTCGGCGCTCTACCACCGCGTCACACGCGAGCCCGTTGCGATCCCGAAACTGGCGAACAGTTCCCGCTCCCGACTCGGCATAGACACGCAAGTCCCGAATGCACAGCGTTTTGAAGACTCCGCTGAAGACCTCCGGATTCTGAGAAAGCGCCTGAGGGGACAACCCCAACGCCGCCGCAGCCAGCGACGGATCCGCAAAATAGCGCGCATCCGCCGTGCGAACCGCCGACCGAGACCTCAGCGCCGGCTGCCACGCCGGCAAATCTTCCATGACGAAGATCTTTCGCAACGCGTCAAGGTAGTCAAAGAGCGTCTTGGTCGTCACCGCCCGGCTTTCCGGCGTCTCCGCCGCCATGGCCGCTTGCAGCTTCGGCACGGAAATCGCCGTCCCCTGATGCCGGGCGCAGGCGCGCATCAGAGCGCGAACACGCTCCGCCGTCCGCTTCACGCCGTCAAAGAAAATCAGCTCCCCGCTGGTTGCCTCGCGATAAACGGCAGCGACGTGTTCCAATGCTTCGGACCTCGCAAGTCCGATCACAGCCGGCCAGCCGCCGCGGCAGGCGAGCCAGGCGACGTCGTCCAAGCCCAGCCGGCTGCGGCAAGCCGCCATTCGTCCCTCAAAGAGCGCCGACAGGCTGACGCCCCCGCTGGAGTCCCCGGATTCAAAGAGGCTCATCGGCCTCAGGCGCAGCCGCGCCACGCGGCCGGTGCCGGAATGAAAAACGCCGTCGTCATCAGCCGGCGCCGCCGAACTCGTCAAAAGAAACAAGCCGGGCTTTCGCCGGTGATCCACGGCAAAGCGCACCGCATCCCAAACCGCGGGCAGCCGCTGCCACTCGTCCAGCAAGCGCGGCGTCCTCCCCTTGAGGTAGCTCGCCGCCGGCGCATCCAGTTCCGTGCGACGCGCCTGAAGCGCCGAATCCGCCAGGTCTATGGCGCTTTTCGCCACGGCGCCCGCCAGCGTCGTCTTGCCGCAGCCCCTCGGGCCTTCGATCAGCACGGCGCCGATGCTGCGAAGCTTCTGCCGCAGCACCTCTTCCAAAAGGCGAGGCTTGAGGTTCTTCTCCGACATCGTCGTTCACCCAAAAGTTCACTTCTCTATTTGACGAAATTTTACTTCTCGCTTTGACGGATTTTTGCCACCCAGCCCGCGTCGCCGCTTTGTCTTCCTCCGCCTTTCGGCTGACGAAGATCGCGGCGCTTTTTCAATGTTCGCCCCGCGTCCCCCGAACGCCTTCGAAAAAAGCGCGCCTTTTTGCTTCGAACTGCAACCGCGGCGCCACGACGGCGCCCCCTCGCGGTAGGATATGGGAACATTCATCACCAACAAGGGGCAGACATGTCCGGAAAATTCCTCATCAAAACCGCCGGCGCCGTCGTGGTATGCGCCGCCCTCTATGCCGCAGCCGGCTACTGGGGCGTCCCCGAAGGCGTCCGCTGGGGCGCGGAGAACTACCTGAAGCCCGCCCTGGGCGCCAAAGACCTCACCATCGAAAACGTCAGCTTCAACCCCTGGACCTGGGAGCTCGAGATCGCGGGCGTCAAAGCGGTGTCCGCCAAGGACAAGCCGCTTCTCACCCTCACGAAGCTCTACGTTGACGCGAGCGCCGCCTCCGTCACGAACGCCGCGCCGGTGTTGACAAAACTCACGGTGGACGGCCTCAAGGCGAGCGTCTCCACCGCCTCTGAAAAGGCCAAGAACACCACAGACACTGCGACAACAACCGCCTCCGCTTCTTCGTCCTCGTCTTCTTCCGGCCTTCCCGCCTTCAGCGTGTCGGACATCTCGGTCACGAATTCCGCCGTGACGCTCACGAATCCTCAGGCGGGCGTCTCCGTCGCCGTGACCGACATCACGCTCGCGCTGCCTCTCGTCTCCACGCTCGCCGCAGGCGCGATGGCGCCCGTGACGCCGGAAATCTCCCTCAAGATCGACGGCAAGCCCGTTGCCGCCAAGGGAACGGCCACCACGTCGTCTGCCGACCTTCACCTCTCGGTCGCCAACCTTGACGTCGCCAAGCTCATCAAGGCCGCGGGCGTCGCGCTTCCCGTGAAGGTCGAAAAGGCCTCCGTCTCCACTGACGCCGACATCACCTTCGCCATGAAGGGCAGCGACGCCGAAGTGACGATGAAGGGCACGGTGGCGGCCGGCCCCGCCGACATCCGAGAAACGAACGGCAAGACGCTTGCCACGCTCTCGGGCGCGGAAGTGAAGATCGCCAAGTTTGACCTCGCCAAAAAAACGGTCGCGATCGAGTCCGCCGTGGTCGCGACGCCCAACGTGACGCTGCGCCGCTCGGCGCCCGCAAAGAGCACCGTTGCCAGCGGCTCCTCCGCCTCCGGCTCGACCGCCGCCACGAAGACCGACACCTCGTCTTCAAGCGACTGGACCTGGTCCGTCGCCTCCGCCCGCGTCACGAACGGCTCCGTCACCGTGGTTGACAGCACCGTGTCGCCCGCGGGCACGCTGAAGGCGACGACCATCAACCTCACCGCGAAGAACCTCTCCTCGGAAAAGAACAAGACGGGCGCCGTCTCCGCCTCGGCAAAGGTGGGCTCGGGCACCCTGAAGGCGGACGGCACTGTGGGCGTGAACCCCATCAAAGCCGACATGAAGACCACGGTCGCCGGCCTGCAGTTCTCGCCCTTCAATCCATGGGTGAAGTCGCTCGCCGGCGCTCAGTTCACCTCGGGCTCGGCGGACGTGAACGGCCAGTTCGCCTACGCTGACGGCAAGAAGCCCACGGTCACGTTCGCAGGCGACCTGGCGGTGACGAGTCTGGCAGCAAAGAACGCCAAGGGGCAGTCCCTCATGACGTGGAAGAAGGCGACCGTCACAAGCCTCAACCTGAAGTCGATCGATCCCGCCTCGGTCACGATGGGCGAGCTGCTCATCGAGCAGCCCGCGCAGAAGGCGACGCAGACCGTCACCAAGATCGCGGGGCTCTTCGGCGCCATCGCCGCCGCCACGGGCCACAGCAAGGCGGCCGATCGCGCCGCCAAGGTGGAGAAGGAGGCGCAGCGCGACATCCGCATCAAGAACCTCGTCTACGAAAACGGCAAGTTTGAAGTGAACGGCTACGGCACGGGAACGCTTGAGACGATCGCCGTCGGCGCGTTGAACAACGTCTTTGCGAAAGCGACGAAGTAGTCCTTTGTCCGATCAGTTCGGCGGCCCGGGCGCGTCCCGCGGCCGCCTTTTTTCTACGCCGGACGAAGGAGGCGCCCCCCCTGGCGCCCTTTCTACAATTTTGGGCTCACTTTCTTTCGGGATTTCTCTCATGCTGCAGTCGTGCTGGATGCTGGTGGCGGCCTTCTTCTTTGCCGTGATGAGCGCCTTCGTGAAGCTCTCCTCGGACGCCGTCGGAACCTTTGAAATCGTGTTCTGGCGCTCACTCATCAGCTTCCTGCTGATTGCGGTCTTCATGCTCGTAAGAGGCATCTCGCCCGCCACGCGTCACCTGGGCGGCCACCTGAAGCGCTCGATTCTCGGCACCCTGAGCTTCACGATGTGGTTCTCCACCATGGGGCACCTCCCCTTGGGCACCGCCACCACCCTCAACTACACGGCGCCCCTTTTCATCGCGCTCACCGTCGTGGGCGGCGCGCTCATTCGCCGCGAAAAAGCGCCCTGGCTTCTCGCGTTCGCGATCGCCGTAGGCTTTGCGGGCGTCTGCCTCGTGCTGCAGCCCTCGGTGCACGGGGACGAAATCTGGTGGGCGCTGCTGGGGCTGGCTGCGGCGGCACTCGGGCCCATCATCTTTTTTCAGATCAAGGAACTCGGCAAGATGGGCGAAGCCCCGCTTCGCATCGTCTTCTACTTTTCGCTCGTGGGCACGATCTGGGGATTCTTCGGCAACCTCTTTTTGGAAGGCGGCCTTTCGGCGCATCCCGTCGTGACGTGGGAATGCCTTCTGGGCGTGGGCGTCGCCGCCGTGCTCGGGCAGGTCTGCCTCACCCGCAGCTTTGCCTACGGCAACATGATGCTCACGGCCTGCTTTCAGTTTGCGGTGATTCCGATTGCCGAAGTGCTGAGCGTGCTGATCTTCCACGACTCGCTTCCCGCCCTGTCGCTCGCGGGCATGGGGCTCATCTTTGTCGCGGGGTGCGCCGCGAGCATCATCACAAAGCGCATGGCCGCGCCCGCCAAAGGCAAGGCGGTGAAGCCTCAGGCCTGACGTCCGTCGGCGAGCAGCCACTCCGCCGCAGGGCGCACGGGAATAAGGCGCCCCTTCACGCGGAGCTCGCCGACGTCCGACCTTGAGATCACCTGAAGCGCCGCCTCGGGCCGCGTCTTGGCAAAGCGCTCCAACGCCTTCCACTTGCGATCCCGGAGGTCGCTCGATTGACTCAGCGACGGAAGCACCGCCAAAGCGAGATTCTCCGCGGGCAGAAAGAAATCCACCGCCGCCCGACCGTCGTCATAGAACACCACGCCGTCGGCGCTATGCCGGCGACGAAGCTCGTTTGCCACCACGTTTTCAAGCAGCGCCGCCTCAGCAACGGGGGCGCTCGCCGAAAGAAGCCCCGTGTCCGTCCACCAATGCTTGGGCGGCAGCGACTTCCCCGCCTGCGTCCCATAAAAGTTCGCCATCGGCCAAACCACCAGCGCCTCTTCGAGCGCCGCCAAATGCTTTCCCGCGGTCACGGGGCTCATCGCTTGGCCGGCGTCCGCCGCGATTCGAACCAGCCGCCGCACCGACGCGGGCCGCGTGACCGAGCGCGCCAGCGCCCGCCCCAGCGCTTCGAGCGCCTCGCCGTCGCGAAGACCTCGCCGCCGCATCACGTCCCCCAGAAGGAGCGGCCGAAGAACGCCGTGGAGCGCGCCGCGCGGATCCAGCGACCGGAAGACGTCCGGCAGACCGCCTCGCTGCAGGTAGTCGCCCAGCGCCGCCGCGACGGCCGCCTGTTCCGCGGTGCTTGCGGGAAGCGCACCTCGCAGCGCCACGCCGCGAGCCGTCAGAAATTCCCAAAAGCTGAAAGGCGTCACCTCGCGAATTTCAAACCAATCGCCCAGCGCCGCCGCTTCAGCGTCCGTGAGCCGCCGGCTGCTCGTGACGACAACAGTGGCGCCGCCTTCCGCGAGCCGCCGCGCCCAAAGCGCCCAGCCGTCCGTTCGATCCACCTCATCCAGAAAAACATGCCGAATCCCGGCGCCGCCCGCCGAGCACGCTCCGTCCTGAAGACGGTCAAAATCCGCCGCACCGAAGCCCGCCAGCCGCTCCTCAGCAAAGGAAACCGCGAGAATCGCCTCGGGCGCCACGCCCTGCGCGAGAAGGTCTCGGCAACGCTGAAAGAGGAGCGAGGTCTTCCCGCTGCGCCGAAGGCCGACCAGCGCGCAGCAGGCGTCCAGCGCCAACCCTTCACGTCGCATCAGCGGACCTTCCGCCGCCCAAGCAAGAAAATCCGCGCGGGCCGCCATGGCTTCTTGGGAAATCATGTTTTTCCTATAGCGTTCTGGACAGTTTTCGCGGATTTTCGTTCAGCGCAGTGAACGATCCTGCGTCATTTCGCCTGCTCGCGCCGCTCGGCTTCCGCCGCATAGAGCGCCGCTTCGCTCACCGACTGCCGCGCCGGTTCGTCCGCGGGCATCATCAAGAGAAGCGCTTCAAGCGTCTCCCGCGCCACGCGCCAGCGCCCCGACTGCAGCGCCGTCATCGCGAGGAGCTCCTTCACGCGCGTGTTCTTTTCATCCAGCGCCTCCGCCCGCTGCAGAAGGCGAATCGCTTCGTCCGAAGCCGCCTCGGTGCGCAAGTTGAAAGTCACGGCCGCCATCTGCATCAGAACGTCCGCATCCTGCGCCGCAAAGCGCCCCAGCGCCACCGCGGACGCATAGGCGTCGTGCGATCCCTGCCAGTCGCCGCGGTCCGCGCACTGCCGCGCGTAGAGAACCCAGGCGCGCTCGTCCTCGGGCCGCCGCTTCAAGTACAGTCGAAAAGCTTCGGGAGACGCTTCGCGCGTGTTGTCAGCAAGCGTGCCGTCCGCCTTCATGAGGCCGCCCTCAGGCTCGGCGGAAAAAACTTCAATGAGCCCCGGCGCCCCGAAGTGCGCATAGAGCGCCAGCGCCGCCGCGACGCCCGCCGCTGTCACGAAAAGCGCCGTTCGCACCGGATGCCGGTCCGCGCGGCGAGCCGGCGCCACGCTCGCTTCAAGCGCCGCGCGGCGCACGTCGTCCGCCGCCGCATCGCGCGCTTTTTCCGAGAGGAGCCCCGCCGCCGCATCCCGATCGAGATCCGCGAGATTCTGCGCAAGGAGCGCCGTCCGGGCTTCGCCCCCTGCCTTGAAGGGAGAGCGCCCCGTGAGGGCGAGAATGACGGCCGCCCCGCCAAAGACGAGGAGCACCGCTGCGACGATCCAAAAGAAAACAAGAGAATTCATGGAGCAAACAATAGCAAAGGCGGACAACCGCGTGAACGATCATCCGCCTTTGGGTGAGTCAAGTCAGAGGAAGATTACTTCTTCGCCGCAGCGTTCTTCTTCTGCACGGCGTCACGCAGGAGCTTCGTCGCTTCCTGAGCAGCCGCCGCGGACTTGGCGAGCGAGTCGCGCGCCATTTCGGGATTGTGGAACCAGGCGCCGTTCACCGCGGTCCAGTACTCCCACTGCGTGTGCGCCACGCTGTGAAGCTCGCGGGCCTTCGCGAGCGTCGCGTCGTCCACGCCCACCGCAAGCGCGATGTCAAAGGCGTTGAACATGTCGGTCATGCGGCTTTCGGCTTCGCGCAGCTTGCCGTTGTAGTAAGCCTTCATGGCGCCCACGGTCTTCGTGAGCTGGTCAGCCGTCTTGTCCTTGTGGCACTTGAGGCAGGTTTCCTTCATGTAGTGCTTCGGCGACGTCGCCCAGTGCAGCGTGTAGGTCTTGCCGTTCTTGCCCTTCACCTTCGGCATGTGGCAGTCCTGGCATTCGGCGCCCGCCTTGGCGTGCTTCGAGGTCCAGAACGTTTCGACGTCGGGGTGCTGCATCTTCGTCAAAAGCGCCCCGGTCTCGGCATGCTTGAAGTCCTTGAAGTTGATGTGCTTGTAGAAGTCGTCGATGCGGTCGGCGGCCACGAACGGGAAGACGTTCGTGCGCTGGTCGTTCATCTTGACGGGCTTGCCGGTGGCGGTGTCAATGCCGGGGTTGCAGTTGTATTCCACATGGCACTGGGCGCACATCAGCTTGGAGTCCGCCTTCTCAAGGTACGCCACCTTGCGTTCAAAGCCGCGGACGCCGGCGCTCTTCACGTCGATCTTGGTGTGGTTCGGATCTTCGGAGTAGACGGTCGGGTAGTCGGTGCGGGTGAGCGCCTGGATGAGGGCGTCACGCACGACGCGAGGCTTCGCGGAGTGCGGATCGTGGCAGAAGTTGCAGTTCACGGAGTGCGTGGTCTTTCGAGCCATGTCCACCACGTTGCTTTCGCGCGAGAAGGTCGCCTTCTCGTTCTTGTCGCCCATGTAGGCCCAGTCCAGCATCAAGTCCGTGGACTTGCAGCTGATGCACACGGGGTTCGCCGCGGCGGCGGTGCCGGGGCGATGGGGCTTCTGCGCGTTGTTTTCGGGCGCGATGTCCTTCATCATGGACCAGGCGTCGATGTCGCCGCTGCCCTTCGTGAGATAGAGCCAGCCGTCCTTCGGCACGAAGCGGCCGCCAAAAGCGCGGTCGCAGAGGAACTGGTCAAGCACCATGAAGTTGTGGCTGCGCAGCTCGGAGTGCTCCTTCGTGAAGCCGTGGCCGCCCAGCGCGCGGTCAAAGAACGGATCGGGCGCGACGCCTTCAGCGTTCTTCTTCGGAATGCGGCCGATGCGCTCGTCATTGGCCTTGTACATGGACTTGTACTGGTCCTGATGGCAGCCACCGCAGGTTTCGGGCGCAAGGCTCGTCTGCGGGCGGGTGTCCTTGCCGGGCGCCTTCAGATGGGCAGCGAGCCCCGTGTGGCAGGCCGTGCAGCTCACCTTTTTGTGAGCGCCCGACTGATGCAGCTCGCCCACGGGGTTGTGGCAGGCGACGCACATCTTGGTGTTGACTTTTTCCTGAGCGGCCATCGCGGGCGTCAGCGCCATCGCAACGGCAGCCGCCAGACAGGCCTTCAAAAGGGCTGTGCGCATAAATGTCTCCTTTCTCTCTGACGGCGCAATGAGCGGGAAAAACACCGGCCGGCCGTCCTTTTTCTTATGCGGACCTTACTGTATCACGGCTTGAAATTCCGCCGTAACCGCTTGTTTTCAGAGAAAAGATGACAATCGCACCGCGAAAAAAGAATCTGCCGTGCGACGGATCATGGGTGAACCCATTGATTTTCAAGACCTTAAATTCGTCTTAAGAGTTCCCTGAAAAAGATGACGACCGCGTCATCTCCTCCTTTCGAATTACGGGAAACCCCTAAAGAAAAAGCGGAGAAAACCACTTTCGTCTTCTCCGCCGGCACGGTCACCTCCTTCGTGAGGTCATTCCGCCACTTCGCGTCCGATCAAGTCGTAGTCCTCGCTTGCAGTGACGCGAACGTTCACGAAGTCGCCGGGCTTCAGATGCCGGTCAGTCGTGACGTAGATGACGCCGTCGATTTCCGGCGCGTCCGCCGTCGTGCGGCCCACCGCGACGCCGTCCTCGTCCTCGGGCTCGTCGATGATGACGCGCTGCACGGAGCCGATCTTTTCCTTCAGCTTCTCGGCGGAAATCGCCGCCTGCACCTCCATGAAGCGGGCGCGGCGCTCTTCCTTCACCTCTTCAGGAACCTGGTCCGGCAATTCGTTGGCCTTCGCGCCCTCAACCGGGGAGTACGCGAAGCACCCCACGCGATCGAGCTTCGCCTCCCGCAGGAAGTCGAGGAGGTATTCAAACTCCTCCTCCGTCTCGCCGGGGAACCCCGTGATGAACGTGGAGCGGATCGTGAGATCGGGGCAGATCGCGCGCCAGGCGGCGATGCGCTCCAGATTCTTCTCCGCCCCGGGGCGCTTCATCGCCTTCAGAATGCGGGGGTGCGCGTGCTGGAAGGGCACGTCAAGATAAGGCAGGACCTTCCCTTCAGCCATCAGAGGCACCACCTCGTCCACCGAGGGGTACGGGTACACGTAGTGCATGCGCACCCAGACGCCCAGGTCCCCCAGCGCCTTCGCAAGATTCAAAAAGTTCGTCTTCACAGGCCGCCCGCCCGCAAAGCCCGTGCGGTAGCCGACGTCGAGCCCGTAGGCCGCCGTGTCCTGGCTGATGACGAGGAGCTCCTTCACGCCGCCGTGCACGAGGTTCTCGGCTTCGCGCATCACCTCGCCGATCGGGCGGCTCTTCAATTCGCCCCGCAGCTGCGGAATGATGCAGAACGTGCACTTGTGAGAACACCCGTCGCTCACCTTGAGATAGGCGTAGTGCGAGGGCGTGAGCTTCAGGCCCGCCTTCGGCACGAGGTCCGCGAAAGGCTCGTGGGGCCGCGGCAGATGCTGGTGCACGAGCCGCAGCGTCTTTTCCGTCTCCTCGGGCCCCGTGACGCCCAGCACCTGCGGAATGCGCTGCATCACGAAGTTTTCGCCCTCGGCGGTCTTCTTGCCCCCGAGGCATCCCGTCACGATGACGCGGCCGTTTTCGCGGATCGCCTCCGTCACCGCTTCGATCGATTCAGCGACCGCGGCGTCAATGAAGGCGCAGGTGTTGACGATGACCAAGTCGCTCGTGCGATAGTCGCGAGCGATCTGGTAGCCCTCGGCGCGAAGCTCGGTCACGATGCGCTCGCTGTCAACAAGGTTCTTCGGGCAGCCGAGGCTCACGAAGCCGACGCTGGGAATCTGGTGGGTCATGGTTTCTTCTCGTTATTGAGCCGGCTCAGCCGGCTTCTTGATCCAGACGAGGGCCGCATGGCGCCCCGTCTTCTCGCCGTCGCGGCGATAGCTGTAAAAGTGCACGGGGTCCGCCACAGTGGAAAGGCCGCAGTCTTCGACGTCCGTGACGCCCGAGCGCTTCAAGGCTTCCTTGGCGTACGCCGCGAGGCTCAGCATCACCCGACCTTCATTCGCGGAGGGCTTCACGGCGCCCGCCACGTCGCCGAAATGCGCGGCAAAGGCCGCCGCCGTCTCGGCGTTCGTTTCAAAATCGTCGTCGCCGATGCGGGGGCCGAGCCAGGCGGAAAACTGGGCGGTCTCGTCCCCCAGCCGCTCCTTCAAGCGAGCCACCGTCTTTTCCACGATGCCGGCCGCAAGACTGCGCCAGCCCGCGTGCACCGCCGCCACCGCGCGGCCGTTCTTTTCCGCCAGAAGCACCGGCAGGCAGTCGGCCACCTGCACGACGCACACGACGCCCGGCGTCACCGCCGTCGCCGCGTCCGCTTCCACGGCGTCGCTTTCCACGAGCTCGGCGTCCACAACCGTCGTCCCGTGCACCTGCGTCATCCAGCGGGGCTCGCCCTCCGTCATCTGCGCCACGATGTGGCGGTTCATGCGCACGCAGCCCGCATTGTCGCCCACGCGAGTGCCGACGTTAAGGCCCATGATCTCCTCGGGGCCGCCCCAGGGGCCGGAGGAGACGCCGCCCACGCGCTCCGTGAAGAGCGCGCCGATTTTCTCGCCCAGCTCGGGGCGAAGGACGTCGAGATCGTTTCGGAAAAAGGTTGCCATGATGTTCTCAGCAGGAAAAAAGCGGCGGCATTTTAGTCGTAGACGTGCACGGGCTCGTCCGTCGGCCCGAAGTCGAGCAGGTCCATGAGCTCCGCAAGATCCTCGGGCGCGGGCGCGAACCACTCCATCATTTCGCCAGAGGCAGGGTGCATGAGCCGCAGGCGGCTGGCGTGCAGCGCCTGGCGCGGAAAATGCGCCGCGAACCCCGCCGCTTCCGGCAGCACCGAGGCCGCCGTCTTGTAGACGGGGTCGCCCAACAGGGGCAGCCCCACCGTGGACAAGTGCACGCGAATCTGGTGCGTGCGTCCGGTTTCAAGCCGGCACGCCACCCAGCTCACGGCGCGCCCCGCGATGCGGGTCATCTCCACCAAGCGGCAGTGAGTCTTCGCGGGACGGCTTCCGGCGCCGCCGCGGCACACGAATTTCTGGGGATTGCGCGGATCGCGGCCGATCGCACGGTCCACGAAACCCGCCTCAGGCGCGGCGCCCGCCACAATCGCCCAGTATTCGCGCGCGACCGAATGATCCTGCAGCTGGCGCACGAGGCTCGTCTGCGCGGCTTCGGTCTTGGCGACCACCATGAGGCCCGAGGTGAGGCGATCCAAGCGATGCACGATCCCCGCGCGCGGCAGCTTCTTCAATGCCGGCCAGCGGAAAAGGAGGCCGTTCAAAAGCGTTCCCGTCCAGTGCCCCGCCGCCGGATGCACCACGAGTCCCGCGGGCTTGTTGATGACGATGATGTCGTGGTCTTCGTAGATTGTTTCAAACTCAATCCCTGCTTCAGGCTCAAAGGCGCTCTCTTCAGGGAGGGGCTGCGGATGAACGACGATCACGTCGCCCGCCGCCGTCTTCACTTTGGCGCCCTCGGCGGCCGCGCCGTTCAAGAGGACGGCGCCCGCCTCGATCCACGACTGAATCCTCGCGCGGCTCACCTGAGGAATCGACTCCGCGAGGAACTTGTCCAGACGCACGCTCTCCGCGTCAAACGGACGCTCAAACGTGATTTCCTCGGGCAGCGGCTCCGTGCGAGGCGCAAAAAAGCCGTCGCCCAGACCTTCTTCCTCATCATCCCCGATATAATCAGAAAACTTTTCAGCTGTTTCTTTCACCATGAAACTCTCAAATTCGTTACGCCGCCGGCTGGCGGGAGCTTTTGCCGCCGCCACGGCGGCCGTCGCGCTCACGGGCTGCGGCTGGCTGCAGGACCTTGAAATCGACCCCACGCGCGACTGGACGGCCAACCAGCTTTATTCGGAAGCCCGCTCCGCAATGAATGACAGCAACTGGACGCAGGCAAGGGACTACTATACCAAGCTTGAGGCGCGGTACCCCTTCGGCGCTTACGCCCAGCAGGCGCAGATCGACCTTGCCTACTGCTACTTCAAGGACGATGACGCCGCGAGCGCCGTGCAGACCCTCGACCGGTTCCTGCGCGCCTATCCGAACCATCCCAACAGCGACTACGCCCTCTACCTCAAGGCGCTCGCCACCTTGAACGAGCGCGACGGATTCCTCGCCTCCATCACGCGCCAGGACTTGTCCGAGCGCGATGCGCAGGCCGCGCGCGACGCCTTTGACCTCTTCAAGGAGCTCGCCGGCCGCTTCCCCGACTCCCGCTACGCCGGCGAAGCCCGCCGCCGCATGCACGAGCTCGTCAACGCGCAGGCCGAGCACGAAATCTCGACCGCCCGCTACTACTTCATCCGCCACGCCTACGTCGCGGCCATCAACCGCGCCAAGGTCGTTCTCTCCGACTTCCAGCAGACCGCGGCCTCCGACGAAGCCATGCAGATCCTCGCCGACAGCTACCACGCTCTCGGCATGACGGACCTCGAAAAAGACATGCGCCGCGTGATGGAACTGAACAAGAACCGCAAGCGCCAGTAAGCGCGCCAGCCGTTTCTTCTTCGCTGACGGAGCCTTCGGGCTCCGTTTTTCGTCTTCAGGCGGGCTTCATTCCGAACACGAAGCGCCGAAACATCGGCGCCCAGCGCGCCTTGTTGTCCACGATCTCCCGATCGGCGAGCCACTGCGCAAAGCGCATCAGCTGAGGGTTCCCCTCCATCTTGTCGCTCATCACGAGGTTCATGTCCCAGGGCTGGCGATGCCAGCCGTTCAAGACGGGCACGAGCTCGCCGGACATCAGCTCCTGCTTGCAGAGGTCAAAGGAAAGGTCCATGGCGATCCCGAGGTCAGCCAAAACCGCCGCCTTGCAGGAGAGCGCGTCGCCTTGAAAGCCGATCGCCTTCCACACGAAGCAGCGCTCCTCGCTCGCCTTCTTGAGCGTGTGATAGACGGGATAGTTCTTCCCGGTGCGCACGATGATCGTGTGATCCTTCATGTCCTCGGGCTCCTGCGGGTTCCCGTGCGCGGCGATGTAGTCGGGCGTGGCGAGCGGCACGTTGTAGCCCAGGCCCGTGGACCAGATGAGAAGCCCCTTCGCGGGCGGCTTGTACGGCAGGTAGGCGATGTCGACGCGCCCCTCCAGCACGTCCTCATGGTCGCACTCGCTCATGAGGTCAAACTCGATCGCCGGATCGATCTTTCGGTAGTCAATCAGCTGGCCGATCAAGGGATCGCGCCCGACGTTC
This sequence comes from Hallella faecis, assembly GCA_963652545.1. GTDB lineage: Bacteria > Pseudomonadota > Gammaproteobacteria > Burkholderiales > Burkholderiaceae_F > Duodenibacillus. The sequence continues at coordinate 13,553 of CAVJUB010000024.1, forward strand.
ATCGGGTAGCAGAGCCGGTAGCGCCGGGGCTCGCCCGACATCGCCTGCGTCATCTGCGTGAGCTGCGCATGGTGACGAATGAAGTCCTTGATGGGCTCGTAGAGCGCCCGTCCCTCGGGCGTCATGGTGAGCGGCCGCTGATGACGGTTCAAGAGCGCGATGCCGAACTCCGTCTCAAGGCTTGCCACAAGACGCGACACCGCCGACATGTCCATGTCCAGCTCCACAGCGGCGTCCTTGACGCTTCCCGTGCGGGCCGTGCATTCCAGCGCCTTCCAGGCGATCAGGTTTTCACTCGTGAGCATGGCAAACCTCGTACTGTACTACCTTCCTAAGCAGAAATGAGTATACCGATTGTGTCCCGTGCAGATTGCGGAATTAACAATCCGGCCGTGCAGATTCACCGTTTTCCTCGTTTTTTCAGCCTCATACACTCCCCTCATGCCGGTCAAGCAACGCTCGCCGGCTCCCAGGGCGCCGCCTTCAAGACCTAGTTCCAAAGAAGTAGAGCGCCTCTTTCAGAACCATTTACGGAGAGAACAACATGTCCGACATCAGCCGCCGCCGTCTTCTCGGCGCCGCCTCCCTGCTGGGGCTCGCCGCCGCGCCCGCCGTTCAAGCGAAGTCCTACGACCCCATGCCCAAGAAATGGGACGAAACCGTTGACGTGATCGTCGTGGGCTCGGGCTTTGCGGGGCTCGCCGCCGCCATTGAGGCGAAAAAGAAAGGCGCCAAGGTCGTCGTCTACGAAAAGATGCCCACCCTCGGCGGCAACTCCATCATCAACGGCGGCATCATGGGCGTGCCGGGAACGCCCATGCAGGAAAAGGCGGGGCTCAAGGACTCGCCTGAACTCCTCGCTGAAGACATGATCCGCGAAGGCCAGGGTCTGAACGATCCGGAAAAAGTGAAGGTGCTCTGCAACGAAGCGCTCGCCACCTGGCAGTGGACGCGCGACGAACTGGGCGTCGAATGGAACATGGATCACCTCGTGCAGGAGGGCGGCCACTCCGTCCCCCGCTGCGCCGTCACCGCCAACGGCTCGGGCTCGGCCATCGTCAACAAGGAAATTGAACGCTGCAAGGCCTTGGGCGTTCCCCTCAAGACCCGCGTCTTCATGGAAACCATCATCCGCGACACCGACGGCGTCGTGAAGGGGCTCAAGATCCGCGAAGGCTACCGCTTCCCGAAGGCGGACTCCGGCCGCGTGAAGTACGTGCGCGCCAAGAAAGCCGTCATTCTCGCCTACGGCGGCTTCGCCGCGGACGTCGCCTACCGCATGCATCAGGATCCGAAGCTCACCGAGCGCTTCGGCACCACGAACCAGCCGGGCGCCACCGCCGAAGGCTGGCGCGAAGCCAGCCGCATCGGCTGCCAGATCATCCAGGCCGACTGGATTCAGTGCGGTCCCTGGAACAGCCCTGACGAAAAAGGCATGGGCATTGCGCTTTACTTTGCGCAGAGCGCCGCAGCCATGTTCGGCGTCTGGGTGAACTGCCGCACGGGCGAACGCTTCGTGGATGAATTGGCGAACCGCAAGGTGCGCGCCGACGCCATCATGTCCGCCGCGAACAAGGGCGACCTCTCCATCGCCATCGCCAACAAGGACGGCGTTGAAATGATGCAGGCGATTCACCACGGCATCCTTTCCAAGCAGCTCGAGCGCGGCGTCGTGCTGGAATTCAAGACGCTCAAAGACCTGGCCGCCAAGTTCAACATTCCCTGCGACGCGCTTCAGAAGACGGTGGACGACTACAACGCCGGGCTCAAGGCGGGCAAGGATCCCCTCAACCGCTACATCAACAAGGACGCCAAGCCCATGGTGGAGGGCCCCTGGTACTGCTCGAAGCTCTCCCCCAAGGTGCACCACTGCATGGGCGGCATCCTCACCGACATGAAGGGCCGCGCGCTTGACTGCGTGAACGACCAGCCCATTCCCGGCCTCTACGCCGCGGGCGAAGCCACGGGCGGCGTGCACGGCGCCGTGCGCCTCGGCTCCTGCGCGGTGCTTGACTGCCTCGTGAACGGCCGCATCTGCGGCGCCGCGGCGGCTTCCTAGCCCGCCCATCGCCGGAGGGACCGGGCTCCCTCCGGCGCATTACAAAAACGACAAGGAGAATCACTCATGAAACCATCCATTCAGCTCGCGGCGGGCGCGGCGCTCTGCACCGCCGCCCTCGGCGCCTTCGCGGCGAACGTGTCGGTGTACGGCGTTCTCGAAGAAGGCATCCTCGTGCAGAAAGCGAAAGGCGTCTCGGCCACGTCCGAACTCAAATCCGCCTTTGACCTCGGCTCCCGCGTGGGCCTCAAGGGCGCGGAGGAGCTGGGCAACGGCGTGAAAGTCGGCTTCATTCTCGAATCGGGCTTTTCACCGGACACGGGCGCCTTCGCCAACGGCACGAACGGCTTCAGCCGCGAAGCGCTCCTTTACCTTCAGGGCGAAAGCTTCGGGCGTCTGGGCTTCGGACGCACGGGCACGCTGGGCTGCGGCCTGCAGAGCTACAACATGCAGACGGGCTACGCCTTCATGAACGGCTACGGCCTCATCGGCTGGGACCAGAACACGAACAACTTCCTGCGCGTCAACAACGCCGTGGCCTGGCAGTCGCCGGTGATGGCGGGCGTGGACGTCGGCCTGATGTACAGCAACGGCGTCTCGGACGATTCAGGCGAATGGTCAGACAACCAGCACTACTACGGCGCGGCGCTCCGCTATCGCGGCGAAAGCCTCAAGACGAGCCTCATTTTTGAAACGAAGACCGAAGACAAGTCAAAGACTGCGGCAACGCCCAAGCGCTCCAAATACATCGTGAACTACGGCGTCGAGTATGACCTGGGAAGCGTCACGCCGATGTTCTCCTACCGCTACGTCGCGCAGGCTGACGGCGTCAAGGCGCACAAGGTCGGTCTCTCCGCCGTCATCCCTGCGGGCCCCGGCCGCTTCAAGGCCGGCGCCACGTATCTCTGGGGGCATGACTACACGGTTGCCAAAGGCAGCGAAGACAAAATCGACTGCTGGCAGGCGGGCGTCGCCTACGAATGGGCGCTCTCCAAGCGCACCGTCGTGAAGCCTTTCGTCGGCTACTCGAAGGCCGGCAAGGCCTGGTCGGAAACGGGCGTCGTGAACGTCGCCAACGTGCGAAACGCCTGGCAGGGCTACGTGGGCCTGCACCACTTCTTCTAGTTTCCTGCGGCGCCCGCCAAAGAAAAGGCGCCAAGCCTTTTCTCTGCCGGCGCCCAAGGAAACATGGCTCCTTCCTCTTTCTTTCAAGGCCGATCGTTTCCCAGCGACCGGCCTCCTTTTTCACGGTGCCTCAGAGGTCTTCGAGGCGCCCGTGCTTTTCGTAGCGGGTGACGCGCGTCGCGCGGTTCTTTTCGTCCACGAACACCACGCGCGGCGGATTGGCGGCGATTTCTTCCGGCGTCAGGCGCGCATAGCTCATGATGATCACCTTGTCGCCCACCGCAACGCAGCGCGCGGCGGCGCCGTTCAGACAGATCACGCCGCTGCCGGCTTCGCCCGCGATCACGTAGGTTTCAAAGCGCGCGCCGTTGTCCACGTCCGCAATCTGCACCTTCTCGTACTCAAAGAGCCCGGCGGCTTCCATCAGCGCCGCATCCACCGTGACGGAGCCGACGTAGTTCAGCTCCGCCTGCGTCACCGTCGCGCGGTGAATCTTTGACTTCAAGCGCTCGATCAGCATGCCTCAGGCTCCGACGATGAAGTTGTCGATGAGGCGCGTCTTGCCGATGTAGACCGCCATGGCAAAAAGAGTGCCGTCCGTCACCTTCGCCACAGGCGTCACGGTGACGCCGTCCACGGCCTTCACGTAGTCAATTTTCGCGAGCGGCTCGGCTTCAATCGTCTTCACCATCGCCTGCAGAATCGTCGCGGCGTCGGTTTCGCCCGACTTCACGAGCGATTCGCCGAGACGCACCGCCTGGGAGAGCACCAGCGCCGCCGTCTTCTCTTCGTCAGACAAATAGGTGTTGCGGCTCGAGCGAGCGAGCCCGGAGGCTTCGCGCACGATGGGACACGTCACAATCTCCACGCCGAAGTTGAGGTCGCGGACCATGCGGCGAATCACCGCCGCCTGCTGCGCGTCCTTCTGGCCGAAGTAAGCCTTGTCCGGCGTCACAATGTTGAAAAGCTTCCCCACCACCGTGCAGACGCCCCGGAAATGGATGGGGCGGGTCTGGCCGCAGAGATCCTTCGAAGGCGCGCCCGGCACGATCCACGTGTCAAAGTCCGGCGCGTAGAGCTCGGAAGGCTCAGGATGAAAGACGAGGCTGCAGCCGTTTTCTTCGAGAAGCTTCGTGTCGCGCGCGAAGTCGCGGGGATAGGCCGCGAGGTCTTCGTTGGGAGAGAACTGCGTGGGGTTCACAAAGACGGACGCCACCACCCGGTCGCATTCCGCGGCCGCCCGGCGAATGAGCGACGCATGCCCCTCGTGCAGGTAGCCCATCGTGGGCACAAGCCCCACGGTAAGCCCCGCCTTTCTCCACGCGCGCACGGCGGCGCGCACCTCATCAACCTTCACTGCAATCTGCATTTGGCTTATGTCCCTCGCGGGCGATTAAAACGAAAGGAAAAATCTTAATAGAGTTTTGCAAGCACGTCGTCTGAGGCGGCGAAAGTTTCCTTCTGAGCCGGGAATTCTCCCGACTTCACCGCCGCCACATAGTCTGCAAAGCCCTTCTTCAGCGCGACGCCCGCCTCCGCAAAGCGTCGCACGAACTTGGGCGAAAACGCCTCATTCAAGCCGCTCATGTCCTGCCAGACGAGCACCTGGCCCGCGACGTCCGCCCCCGCCCCGATGCCGATCACAGGAACTTCGAGCTGCGCCGCCGCCCACGCGGCGACTTCCTTGGGCACGCATTCAAAAACGACGGCAAAGACGCCCGCGGCTTCAAGCGCCTTCACGTCCTGCAAGAAAGCCTGAGCCGCCTCGCCCGTCTTCGCCTGCACGCGGTAGCCGCCCAAAGCATTCACGGACTGAGGCGTGAGGCCCGCGTGGCCCATGACGGGAATGCCGGCCCGGACGATCGCGCGCACGGTCTCTGCGTAATCCGCGCCGCCTTCCAACTTCACCGCCTGCGCGCCGCCCTCGGCCACGAGTCGCCCGGCGTTTTTCACCGCCTCCGTAACGCTCGCCTGATAGCTCATGAAGGGCATGTCCGCCACCACAAACAGCGACGGCGCCCCGCGCTTCACGGCCCGCGTGTGGCGAATCATGTCCTCCATCGTAACGGAGAGCGTGTCAGGATAGCCCAGCACGGTCATGCCGAGCGAATCCCCCACGAGCACCGTCTCGACGCCGCTTTCGGCCATGAGGCGCGCCGTCGTGGCGTCGTAGCAGGTGAGCATCGCAATCTTTTCGCCCGCGGCCTTGCGCTTTGCGAAATCCGACACCGTCATTGGCTTCATTCTTGTCTCCTACCGCAGCGCCCGCAGGTACGCGAGCAGGAGCTGCTCGATCACGACGCGGGCGGTGAGCGGATGATCGTTCACGCGGCACACGTCGCGCACGCTGTTGATCCACATGAAGACGGCGGCGGGCTTCAAGCCTTCTGCGGCGAGCTGCGAAAACACCGCCGCCTCCGCCGGGAAGTACCGCGGCGGCACGCCCGTCAAGGCGCCCGCGAGGTCCCACGCCCAGCGAGACAAAAAAACGCTCGCCGCCTGCAGCGTCATGTCGCGCGTCACGGCGCCCACGGCCGCCGCTGACGTCGCCCGGCGCCCCAGCCGCAGAAAGCCCAGGAGCTTTTCGCGCTGCTCGGGGGTGAGGACGCGCTTTTCGTCCGTTTCAAAGACCGCAAGCGGCATGCCGCCCGCCGCAATGAGCGCCGCCTCAGGATCCGCCACTTTTTTTGACGCAAGCCATGCGACCGCCTCCTCGTGCGTCGGCGGCTCGGCCTTCAAGAGCCGGCAGCGCGAGCGAATCGTGGGCAGCACGAAGTCAATCGCGTCCGCTACGAGAATGAAAACCGTGTTCTCGGGCGGCTCTTCCAAGCTCTTCAAAACCGCAGCCGCGGCTTCCGCGCGCAGCTGGTCCGCGGGATAGAGCAGCACGACGCGCCGTCCGCCTTCGTTCGTCTTGAGACTGAAGATTTCCGGCAGATGCCGCGTCTGATGAATGAGGATCTCGCGATAAAGGTTCTTTCGCTCGCTCGTCGCGCCGTCAGGCTCCTCAAACGGCAGCTCGCGGGGCACGGCCTCGGCTTCGCTCAGCACGTAGACAAGATCCGGGTGGGTCTTCGCCTTCGTGAGACAGCAGCCGCGGCAGCGGCCGCAGGGCGTGCCGTCCGCCGCGGGCGTGAGGCACAGCAGGCTTCGCGCAAAGCGCTCGGCGAGTTCAAACGTGCCGATGCCGCGAGGGCCGTGAATGAGCAGGCCGTTTGGCAGACTCTCCCGCATGCGGTTCAAGCTGTCCGCCAACCCCTGCTGCCAGGGATAAAGCGCTAGCGCCATGAGTTCACCTCCGTGAGCAGCTTTTCGCGCACCGTCTCGAGGGGCTCCGCGGAATTCAGAATCACAAAGCGGCCGGGATTGGCGCGGGCGCGGTCAAGGTACGCGTTGCGCACCCCTGTAAAGAACGCGAGGCCTTCGGCTTCAAAGCGGTCCGCCGCCCGGGCCTTCGCAAGACGTTCGGCGGCGATTCGCGGATCAATGTCAAAGAGAACCGTCTTGTCAGGCGTCAAATCGCCCTGCACGAGCTTTTCCAGGCTTTCCACCGCCTGCGCCGAATACCCTTTTCCGCCCACCTGATAGGCGTAGGTGGCGTCGGTGAAGCGATCGGACAAAACCCAGGCGCCGCGCGCCAGTGCCGGCCGGATCACCTTCTCGAGATGCTCGGCGCGGGCGGCAAAAAAGAGCAGCGTCTCGCAGTCCGTCCCCATGTCGTCCGTGAGCAGCAGCGCCCGGATTTTTTCCGCGAGCGGCGTTCCGCCCGGCTCCCGAGTGCGGACGACTTCCAGGCCCCGCGCCTTCAGGGCGGCTTCGGCCGCGTCAATTTGAGAGGACTTTCCTGCGCCGTCGATGCCTTCAAACGTGATGAAGCGGCCGCGCGCCGTCGTGGCTGTCATGAATGCCATCCTTCGCGACCGGACTTAGCGGCCGCCGCGTTGAAACTGATTGACGGCCCGATTGTGATGCTCGAGCCGGGTGGAGAACTGCGTCGTGCCGTCGCCGCGCGCGACGAAATACAAGTACTTCGTCTTGGCGGGATTGAGCGCCGCTTCAATCGACGCCTTCCCCGGCATGGCAATGGGCGTCGGGGGCAGGCCGTAGTTCTTGTAGGTATTGTAGGGGCCGGGGCGATTCAGGTCGCTGCGCCGGATCGTGCCGTCAAACGTTTCGCCCAGCGCGTAGATGATCGTGGGATCCGTCTGCAGCGGCATGCGGATTCGCAGCCGGTTGTGAAAAACCGAGCTCACGAGGCGCCGGTCCTCGGGGTGCGCCGTCTCTTTTTCAATGAGCGACGCAAGGATGAGCGCCTCATAGGGCGTCTTCACCTGCAAATCCGGCGCTCTCTCATTCCAGGCCTTCTGCAAAACGGCCTTCTGATGCTGGTAGGCCATCTTGAGAATCGCGAGATCCGTCGTATCGCCGTTGAACTTGTAGGTTTCCGGCGCAAAGAGTCCCTCAAGCGACTTTTCTTCCGCGCCGATCGCCGCGAGAAGCTCCGCTTCGCTCATGTCCTTCGTGACGGACTTGAGGTCGGGGTTGGCGGCCAAAGCGCTTCTCAGCTGCCAGATGGGCATGCCGTCAGCAATGCGCAGCGTGCCCTGCACGACGTCGCCTGTCGTGAGCTTCTCCACGATCGACTTCAGGGTCTCGCTGTTTCCAAAGCGATAGCGCCCCGCCTGAATGGCGGACCCCGAAAGACGAATGGCGGTCAGGATCGCCTCGGGCGTCGTCTCGAGCTTTTCTGCGACGAGCTGCGCCGCACCGCGCGCGCTGGTGCCTGACGGAATCGTCACGTCAACGCTGCCCTCGGAGCCGGCGCGCAAAAGCACCGGCGCATCCGCCTGCACTGTCACAGTCTTCACCGCGAGAACCGCCGCCCCCATCCCCGCCACGGCAAAAACCGCGCACGCGGAGAGCCACGGATGCGCCAGACAAGCGCGCCCGGCGGCGAGAAGCCGCTCTCGGGCGACGGACGCATAAATGTGCAGTTCGTAGCGATTCAAGATCGAAAATTCCGAGGAATGAGGAGAAGAAACGGCGGGATTTTAGCGGTTCGCCGCCGGCCTTCGCCCGCGAAAATTGTTTCGCTTGGGCACAAAACTCCAGGCCTCACCGAGTAAAATCGGCCCACGCAAAGCAATCCCCGCGGGGATTGCCTTCTTTTTTCGGATTTTCCAATGAATCAAACCACCTCTTGCGCGCGTCTTTCTTCGCTCGCCGTCCTGCGGCTTTCCGGCGAAGACGCCGCGGGCTTTCTGCAGGGCCAGCTCACGAACGACGTCACGAAGCTCGCCTCGGACGCCCTTCTCACCGCCGGCTGGTGCTCGCCGCGCGGCCGTCTTCTCACCGTCTTTCGTCTGGTGAAGGACGGCGACGACATTCTCATCATCCTCCCTGCGGACGACCTCGAAGCCGCCATGAAGCGGCTTCGGATGTACATCCTCCGCAGCCGCGTGCGGCTTACGAAGGAAACGACGCTCGCTGTCGTCGGCCTCGTGGGCGGCGCCTCGATGGAAACCGCCGGCCGCGTCTTTGCACAGACCTCGGGCGCCCCTGAAGCACTCGCCGCGCTGGGACTTGCCGAAGGCCGGGCCTTGGCGCTCGTCGCCGCCGAAGACGCCACCGCGAACACGGACGAATCTCTCTACTGGGCGGCCTCCGCCGCCGCAGGCGACGCCTTCGTCTTTGTTGCTGTGAAGGATCAGTTCGTGCCGCAGGCGATCAATCTTGAACTCACGGACGGCGTGAGCTTCACCAAAGGCTGCTACACGGGGCAAGAAATCGTCTCCCGCGTGGAGCACATCGGCAAGACGCCGCGCCGCGGCGCGCTCTATGCGGCCGAAAAACCCCTTCCCGCCGGCACGGTGCTCACGGACGCCTCAGGCGCCGAATCGGGCATCGTGATCTACGGCGCCGCCGCGCCCAAAGCCGCCGCGCTCTTTCTTCAACTCCCCAATGAACAACTCGGGAAGCCCCTCGCCGCGAACGGCTTGACGCTCACGCCGCTTCCTCTTCCCTATTCCTACGAGCGCCGTCACTAAATCGACGGCGAAGAAACCATCATGGCCATTCACATCAATACGCCGGAAGAAATCGAAGGCATGCGCCGCGTCGGCCGCAAGGCGTCCGAACTGCTCGACTTCATCACGCCCTACGTCAAGGCGGGCGTCTCCACCGCGAAGCTCGACAAGCTGATGCTTGAATACACGCAGGATGAACTGAAGTGCCGCTCGGCCTGCCTCAACTACGCCCCGGGCGGCTGCACGCCCTACCCCGCCGCCACCTGCATTTCCGTAAACCACGTGATCTGCCACGGCATTCCGTCGGAAAAGAAGCTTCTCAAAGCGGGCGACATCGCCAACATCGACGTCACGATCGTGGACGAAGAGGGCTACTACGGCGACAACTCCCGCATGTTTGAAGTCGGCAAGCCCACGATCGCCGGCCACCGCCTCTCCGAAGCCTGCTGGGAGGCGATGTGGAAGTCCATTGAAGTCGTGCGTCCCGGCAACACCTTCAACGACATCGGCGTCACTTGCCAGAAGTTCTGCGACTCGCTCGGCCTTTCCGTCGTGAAGGAATACGGCGGCCACGGCATCGGCCGGAACGTCTTTCACGGCGAGCCGCACGTGAGCCACGCCCCGGTGTCGCAGAAGACCGCGACGTTCGAGCCCGGCATGATCTTCACGATCGAGCCCATGATCAACGCCGGCCGGCGCCACATCATGGACCTCAACGACGGCTGGACGGTCGTCACCAAGGACCGCAGCCTCTCGGCGCAGTGGGAGCTTGAAGTGCTCGTCACCGAAACGGGCTACGACATTCTCACCGTGAGCAAGGGATCGCGCGAAGCCCCCGAGTGGGTGAAGGGCTGGAAGAAGCCCGTCTTCGACTGAATTCCGCTCTTGCTGCTGACCATCGGGCCGCTCGGACTTTCCTGCCGCGCGGCCCGATTTGCTGTCGGCGACTTGGCGCCGATGTCGTACACTTTTCCTCGGGCGGCTTTGCGCCGCCGCTCCGATTCACTCCCAAACTTTGCCATGACCACAGCGCCGACTGATTACGAAGCCTTCGCCGCCCAGCGCCAGCAGCTCGCGGACAATTTCCTTGCCAACGGCCGCGTCGCCGCCTACCTGCGGGGCCACTGCGCCCTGATTGACCGCAGCGTGAAGTCGCTCGCTGCGGAGGCGGGCGTCCCGGCGTCCTGCGCCATCGTCGCCGTCGGCGGCTACGGCCGCGGCGAAATGTTTCCCTACTCCGACATCGACGTGCTCGTGCTGTTGCCGGAAAGCCATGACGCGACCACAGATGAAGCTGTGGGAAAGTTCGTGACCGATCTCTGGAACCTGCGGCTCACCGTGGGAAGCGTCGTGCGGACGCCCTCGGAAATGCTCGCCGCCGCTCGTGAAGACATTTCAGTCGCCACCGCTTTTTTAGAGGCCCGCTACCTCAAAGGCGACCGAAAGCTCTTTGAATCGGTCTGGGCCGACTTCAAAAAAGAACTGGACGCCGGGCTCTTCTACCGCCGCAAGCTCCTTGAAATGCAGCAGCGGCACCAGCACTACAACGACAGCGCCTACGCGCTGGAACCCAACTTGAAGGAAAGCCCCGGGGGCTTGAGAGACCTGCAGGTCTTTCTCTGGTGCACGAAGGCGGCAGGCTGGGGCGCCAGCTGGCGCGAGCTCGCCGCCAACGGCATCATCACCGAAACCGAGGCGTACCACTTGAACGAATGCCAGCACTTTCTCAACGCGCTGCGCATTCGGCTGCACATTCTGAGCCGGCGCCATGAGGACCGCATCGTCTTTGACGTGCAGCGTGCGCTCGCGCTCGCCGCGGGGTGCAAGGAAACAGAAGGATTGCAGGCAAGCGAAGCGCTCATGAAGCGCTACTACCTCAACGCCAAGAACGTGGTGCAGCTCAACGCCATCCTCATTCAGGCCGTCGCCGACCGCTTCTTCACCGACCGGCTGGCGAAGGAACCCGTGAAGCCCATAGACCACGTGTTCTGCGCCCGCGGCCTGCTTCTGGACATCACGACGGAGAATGCGTTCTTTTCGGATCCGCACGCCATCCTGCGCACGTTCTGGACCTACGCGAAGCATCGGGAGCTCAAAGCCCTTTCCACGCGCCTGCTGCGCGCCCTCTGGCACTCACGCTACACGATCGACGCCGCCTACCGCAGCGATCCCGTGAACCGCAAGCTCTTCATTGACATTCTGAAGCTCTCCTACGGGCCGTACCATTGTCTGAAGAACATGAACACCTGGGGCATTCTCGGGCGCTTTCTCCCCGTGTTCCGTCCCATCGTGGGCCAGATGCAGCACGACCTCTTTCACGTCTACACCGTGGACCAGCACACGCTGCTCGTGGTGAAGTACTTGCGGCGCTTCACGCACTCCTCCTACGCCCACGAGTTTCCGCTCTGCTCCCAGGCGATGAGCGAGCTGCCCGACACCTGGCGCATGACGATCGCCGGTCTCTTTCATGACATCGCCAAAGGCCGGGGCGGCAATCATTCCGAACTCGGCGCGAAGGAAGTCCGGCTCTTCTGCCACAACTTCGGGCTTTCGGAAAAAGACGCCGACTTCGTGAGCTTTCTCGTCGCCGAACATCTCACCATGAGCCGCGTGGCGCAGAAAGAGGACATTTCCGACCCTGACGTCGTGAAGCGCTTCGCCGCCGTCGTGAAGACGAAGGAGCGGCTGGACGGACTTTTTGCGCTCACGGTCGCCGACATTCGCGCCACAAGCCCCAAGGTGTGGAACGCCTGGAAGCAGCAGCTTCTGGAAGACCTCTACCGCTCAACGCTTTCAGTGCTCACCAGCGGCCGGGAGCCCACGCGAAGCACCGTCTTTGCCAAGCACCGGCTCGAAGCCGGCGTTCTCGTTGACAAGCTGGGCGTCCCCGCCTTCATCCGAGACCAGTTCTGGCGCGAGCTGAACATCGTCTACTTTCTGCGCCACAGTCCGGAAGACATCGCCTGGCACACGAAGGAAGCGGCCTGGACGCCGAATCTTCCCTACCCCATCGTGCGGGCGCGTCCCGTCATCAAGGGGCAGGGCATCGAAATCATGGTGTACTGCCCCGACCAGAAGGATCTCTTCGTGCGCGTCGTGCACTACTTCGAGCTCGAGGGGCTCTCCGTTTTTGACGCTCGCATTCACACCACGAAGCACGGCTGGGCGCTCGACACCTTCCTCGTGCACGACAAGCGCGACCGAACCGACGTCGACTTTCTCATCAGCAAGCTTCAGGTCAATCTCGCGGCGGTGATTTCAGGCGCCAAGCCCGTGCCCCAGCCCGCGACGGGAAAACTCTCCCGACGCTCCCGCAGCTTCCCGATTCCCGCCATCGTGAATTTTGAAGAAGACGAAGCGCACAAGAACTGGGTGCTGCAGATCACCGGCAACGACCGCCTGGGCCTTCTCTTTGCCATCGCCTGGGTGCTCGCCAAAAACGGCATCGCCATCGAGACTGCCAAAATCTCCACGATGGATGAACGCGTCGAGGACGTGTTCCTTGTCGCCAGCCCCAGCCTCAAGAACGACGAATTCCTCGTCGCCGTGGAAAGCGAGCTCATCGACGCGGTGAACAACGCAAAATAGCCGGCCGGCAGCCGGTCCGCCGCCTCCGTCCTTCGGGCCGGAGGCTTTTTTCGCACCGTCGAAAAAACAAAACCCCCGAGACCGTTTGATCTCAGGGGTTCTGAAAAGGTGAGCCCGGCAGTGTCCTACTTTCACTGGAAATACAACCAACTATCATCGGCCCAAAAGCGTTTCACTGTCCTGTTCGGAATGGGAAGGAGTGGTACCACTTCGGTATGGCCGCCGGGCAAAGGGCTTTGACTCGGAGCTTACGCTCTTCGTCGAATTCTTTGCAAAAAGAAGCAAAGCTCTACGAGCTGCGCATTGCAGTTTTGAGCTTCAATCCTCATTAAACCATCTCGCTGTCCTCCTGAACTTTCTGCAGTTCAGGCAGCACGGTTATAGGATCAAGCCTCACGGGCAATTAGTATCGGTCCGCTTCAAGCCTCACAGCTCTTCCACTCCCGACCTATCAACGTCTTAGTCTCAAACGACCCTTCAGTGGGGTTAAACCCCAGGGAAGACTTATCTTCAGGCAAGTTTCCCGCTTAGATGCTTTCAGCGGTTATCTCTTCCGCACATAGCTACCCGGCTGTGCCACTGGCGTGACAACCGGTACACCAGAGGTGCGTCCACTCCGGTCCTCTCGTACTAGGAGCAGCCCCCGTCAATCTTCCAACGCCCACGGCAGATAGGGACCAAACTGTCTCACGACGTTTTAAACCCAGCTCGCGTACCACTTTAAA
>CAVJUB010000025.1:0-26196 GCA_963652545.1 Hallella faecis
ACGCCCGCGGCGAGCGCCACTGCAAACACCGTCGGCGTGTAGCGGGCCGCAAACTTGTCCACAAAGCGCTGCAGGGGCGCCTTCTTCTGCTCAGCCGCCTCCACCGCGCGGATGATGCGGGCGCTCATGGAGTCGCGGGCCGCCGCCGTCGCGCGGATGACGAGCGTGCTCTCCAGCGCCAGCGCCCCCGCCCAGACCTTGGCCCCTTCTGTCTTTTGCACCGGAAGCGACTCGCCCGTGATCATGGATTCGTCCATCGAGCCCGTGCCTTCGATCACGACGCCGTCCAACGCCGCCCGCTCGCCCGGCTCCACGCGGTAGACCGCGCCCGCCGGCACGGAGGCAATGGGCACCTTCACCCAGGTGTTGTCCACGTAGGTTTCGACGTCCGAGGGCGCCACGTTGAGCAAAGACCGGATCGCCTTTTTGGCGCGCGTCATGCTCAAGCCTTCGATCGCTTCGCCGATTTCGTACAAAGCCATCACCATGGCGGCCTCAGCCCAGCTCCCCAGGAGCACGGCGCCCGCCACCGCCACCGCCATCAGGGTGGTGATGTTGAAGACCCCGCGCATGAGGCTCATCAGTCCCTTGCGAATCGTCCCGAAGCCCGCGAGGAAGATGGCCGCCAAGGCTGGCACGGCAATCGCCCCCGTCTGCCACGCCTCAGGCACGGGAATGACGCCGAGATCAATGAATTCCGCCACGAAGGCGAGAACCAGCGCCGTTCCGAGCCGCCCCCAGGGGAGCTTCGCCTCCGGGGCTTCAGCTGTTTCCTTCACCTGCCGGATCTTCGCGCGCCAGCCTGCGGCCGTGAGGCGCTTTAAAAGCGCGAGCGACTGCGCGGCGTCCGTCACCACGGCGACCGACTTCTGCCGCAGATCGACGGCGGCGTCAAGCCCCAGCACCTTCAAGACCGCCGCCACGTCCTTCTCCGTCTTGAGATTTTCGATCACGAAAACCGTCTCGGCTTCGCCGCTTGCGTCCGAAAGCACCTCGGCGGGCATGCCGATCGCCTTGAAGATCGCGAGGATCCCCGTCAAGTCCGCGCCGGCATCCTTCAAGTTCAGCGTCACCACGCGGTTCATCGTGTCGCAGGCGATCTGAAGAACGGCGTCCTGCCCCTTCAAGGCCTCCTCGATCTCCCGCACTTCCACGGGGCAGTCCATCGCCTCCACGTAGAGCCTCACCGTCTGCCCCCCGGAGGGCGTGCCGTCCGACGCCACCGTCGCGGGCATCCCCAGCTTTTCAATGCGGGGGCAGGCCGTCCGACGCCACCGTCGCGGGCATCCCCAGCTTTTCAAAGACGGCGAGCAGCTCGTCCGCCGGCGCTTTTTCGTCCGCGAGCTTGATCGTGACCTCCCGCTTCATCACATCGAGCGCAAGCGCCGCAACCAGCGGGTGGCCCTTCAAGGCCGCCTCAATCTCGCCCGCCTCCACGGGACAGTCCATCGCCTCCACGTGAAGCACCAGCGTGCGAACGCGCCCCGTCACCTCTTCGGACAAGCACTCCGCGGGCATGTCAAGCGTCTTGAAAAAGTCCAGAAGCGCGGACGGCTTCGCCCCCAGCGTCGTCGTGAACGTCGCAACGCGGTTCATCACGTCAAACTGCGCGTCCGTCACCTCGGGATGCGACTTCAGCGCCTCCTCGATCTCCCCGACTTCCACCGGGCAGTCCATGGCCGGCACCTTGAAGCGCAGGATTTTTTTTGCGTCAGGCATCACAGGGATCCCCTCATCTGTTATGGTGAGGGGATTAGAAACCCTGAAGTCGCTTCAGGGTCAAGCCCCGTGCTCCACTTTTTAGGAAACCCCGTCGCCATGCGCATCGGAGAGCTCGCCGCCCAGTCGGGATTCAGCGTTGAAACCATTCGCTTTTACGAAGCCAAAGGGCTGATCGAGCCCGCCGCCCGCACGGACGCGAACTACCGCGTCTACGGCGAAAAGCACCTTGAAAGGCTGCGCTTCATCCGGCACTGCCGGGCGCTTGACATGAGTCTGGAAGACATTGCGACGCTCGTCGCCTGCGACGCCGCAGCCCCCGAAGACTGCCGGCACGTTCACGCGCTCATCGCAGGTCACGTCCAGGCCATCAGTGAAAAAATCCGCGAACTGCAGCTGCTGCGAGAGCACCTTCTGGCGCTAGCGCTGCGCTGCCCGGGCCACGCCGGCGGCCGCCCCTGCGGCATTTTGACGGGGCTGGAAGAAGACGCCCGCACGGGGCGCTGCTCCTGCGGCATCGCGGGCGCCCCCGACGCCCCGGCAGAAACATCTGCACTCAAAAAAGCCGCCTTGAAATTTCCGTGAAGCGGTACATTACGACCTTTCCTCTTTTTCCCCGGCCACGCCATGCCTGAATCGCTGCAAGCCTTTTTCTTCAACGTCTTCAGCCTGAAGACGCTCCTCATCGTCGCCATCCTCGCCGTCATCATCACCGTGCCGACGGTGGTGCTCGTCAAGTGGGCGAAGAGCTTTCCCCCTGCCTTGAAGCATGACAAGCTCGCCTCAGGCGTGGGCGGCTGGCTCATCGTCTTTCTCGCCGGCCAGGTCGCCTGGTTCCTGCGCGGCCTCTGGGAGGCCTGCTATCTCTCGGGCGAACTGGTCTACGTCTATCAGAAGTCCCCGGGCACGCTGCAGAGCATTCTGGTCGCCGTGCTGCCCACGGTGTTTGCGCTCATTTTCGGCGCCATCGTCTTGTGGCAGATTGTCGCCAAACGCGCGCCTTCAGCCATCGCCACCGTCATCCTTTTGCTGTGGATCATGGGGCCGGGCGTCGCGATGCTGCAGAGCTGGTACTTTGAGAGCGAGCTCACCGAATTTTCGCTTTTTGAACTCTTCGGCTGGGCGCTGGGCTGGACCCTCTACTTTGCCGCAAGCCGCCGCGTGGCGCTCACCTACGGCACGCCGCGCGGACAGAACCTCGCCCGCACGGGAAAGCTCGCCTAATTTCGGCGCAGCGTGAAGCGGGGAAAAAGGCTCGCCATCTCCGCTTCCACGGCCGGGCCGGGGTAGTCGGAGGGGACGCGAGACATCGCCGTGAAAATCGCGCCCGGCGGCCGGCGGTAGATCTGCAGCGCGTAGTTTTTCACGCCCCGCGCCGCGAGCCACCGCGCCGTCTTCAGAAGATCCTCAGGCGCAAGCAGATCGGGATGCGCCGTCGTGCGGCATTCGCACGAAACGCCCGCGGCTGTCACCGCATCAAACGTCTCGCGCCACGCGAGGCTGCTTCCTTGCCGCCCCGTCACCCGGTCAAAGAGCGCCGCGTCTTCGGGCGGCGCCTTCACATCAAGCCCCACCCAGTCAAGCATCGGCAGCACGTCCTTCACACGCCGCGGATAGGCGCCTCCCGTGTGGAGCCCCGCCAGCATGCCGTAGTCTTCCTTCACTGACTTCACCGCCGCCGGAAGGGCCGGATCCATCGCGGGCTCCCCGCCCGAAAACACCACGGCGTCCAGAAGCCCCCGGCGCTTTGCCAGAAGCTTTGCCACAGCCTCCCAGCTTTCGTGCGCCAGATTTTCCGGAAAGCGGCGGGACTGCATCCAGTCGTTCTGACAGTAGCCGCATTTCCAAGGACAGCCCTGCACGAAGACCACCGCCGAGAGCTTTCCGGGAAAGTCGATCGTCGTAAAGGGCGTGATCGCCGCCACGCGCAGATCGCGGGCGGGCGCAGAAAAATCCGCGCCCAAGCTCTCAGTCTCGGCGCGGACGGGAAGGTCAGCGATTCGGTTCGTCACCGATCGGCTCCATTGCTAGGCGTGCGCCACGGGGCGGCACTTTGACTCCACAAAGTACTTGCGCTCCTCAAACTCGCCCTTCTTTCCGATGTTGAAGGACTGCACGGGACGATGGTACCCCATCACGCGCGTCCACACTTCGCAGGGCTGGCGCTCGCAGTCTTTCAATTCCACTTTGTCTTGACGCTCATTCGTCATCTTTTCACTCCTTTAAAAATCATCCAGTTCATTGTGCCGCAAAAACCGATTGACGCCCGCTATCGCGTCAATTTGTCCGGGCGCGCTTGCGGGCGAGAAGCTCCGCGTCGCACTTCGGACAGAAGTCGTGCCGCCCGGAGAGGTAGCCATGCTTCGGGCAGATCGAGAACGTGGGCGTCACCGTGATGTAGGGAAGCCGGAAGCGCGTGAGCGTGCGGCGCACCAGATCGCGGCAGGCTTCCGCCGAGCTCACCGCCTCGTTCATGTAAAGGTGAAGCACCGTGCCGCCCGTGTACTTGCGCTGCAAGTCCTCCTGCATCTCGAGCGCCTCGAAGGGATCGTCCGTGTAGCCCACCGGAAGCTGCGAGGAGTTCGTGTAATAGGGATGCTCGAACGTCCCCGCCTGCAGAATGTCCGGGAAGCGCTTGCGGTCTTCCTTCGCAAAGCGATACGTCGTCCCTTCCGCAGGCGTCGCCTCGAGGTTGTACATGTGGTCCGTCTCCGCCTGGAACGCCACGAGCTTTTCGCGCACGTGATCGAGAAGCCGGATCGCCATGGCGTGCCCCTCGTCGCTCGTGATGTCGGTGCGGCCGCCGGTGAAGTTGCGGATCATCTCGTTGATGCCGTTCACGCCGATCGTGGAGAAGTGATTGCGCAGCGTTCCGAGGTAGCGCCGCGTGTAGGGGAAAAGCCCCTCGTCCATGTGGCGCTGAATCACCTTGCGCTTGATTTCAAGCGACTCCTTCGCGAGGTCCAGCAAGTGGTCGAGCCGCTCGATGAGCGCCGCCTCATCCCCCTTGAAGAGGTAGCCTAGGCGCGCGCAGTTGATCGTCACGACGCCCAGAGAGCCCGTCTGCTCGGCCGAGCCAAAGAGCCCGTTGCCGCGCTTTAGAAGCTCGCGCAGGTCGAGCTGCAGGCGGCAGCACATCGAGCGGATCATGTTGGGCTTCAGCTCCGAGTTGATGAAGTTCTGGAAGTACGGCAGCCCGTAGCGCGCCGTCATTTCAAAGAGCGGCAGGCAGTTGGGGCTCTCCCAGTCGAAGTCGGGCGTGATGTTGTAGGTCGGAATCGGAAACGTGAAGACGCGGCCCTTGGCGTCGCCCTTCATCATCACCTCGATGTAGGCGCGGTTGATCATGTCCATCTCGGCCTGCAGGTCCCCGTACGCAAAGGGCATCTCCTCGCCGCCGATCACGGGGTGCTGGGCCTTCAAGTCCTCCGGGCACGTCCAGTCAAAGGTGAGGTTCGTAAAGGGCGTCTGCGTGCCCCAGCGGCTCGGCACGTTGAGGTTGTAGATGAGCTCCTGGATGCACTGCTTCACTTCGTCGTAAGGCAGGTTGTCCTTGCGGATGAAGGGCGCCATGTACGTGTCAAAGGACGAAAACGCCTGGGCGCCCGCCCATTCGTTCTGCATCGTGCCCAGGAAGTTCACGATCTGCCCCGTCGCCGACGTAAGGTGCTTCGGAGGCGCGGACTCCACCTTGCCCGGCACGCCGTTGAAGCCTTCGGTGATCAGCGTTCTCAGGCTCCAGCCCGCGCAGTAGCCCGAAAGCATGTCAAGGTCATGGATGTGGAAGTCCGCGTTGCGGTGCGCGGCGCCGATTTCCGGGGTGTAGATGAAGTTGAGCCAGTAGTTTGCGACCACCTTGCCGGAGACGTTGAGAATGAGGCCCCCGAGGCTGTAGCCCTGGTTGGCGTTGGCATTGACGCGCCAGTCGCTCTGGTCGAGGTACTCGTTCATGGAGCTTTCGACGTTGACCCAGCTCTTTCGGGCGTCCCGCGTCTGCGCGCGCCGCTCGCGGTAGACGATGTAGCTGCGAAGCGTGGCAAAGTGCCCCGCTTCAAAAAGCGCCTGCTCCACCGCATCCTGCACCGCCTCGATGTGCGGCGTCGGGTCGTTCGTCGCCGCCAGCTTCGGGAGCACGCGCTCCGTGGTGAGGCGCTCCGCCGCCGCAGCGTCGAATTCGCCCGTCGCCTTCCCCGCCTTCGTGATGGCGGCAACGATCTTGGCGGCGTCAAAAGGCTTGACGCTGCCGTCGCGCTTGACTAGGTGCTGAGGCAGAACGGACATAAATCAACTCGCTTTGCTTGAAGCGGCGCGCGTAAAAGAACCCTCACGCCGCCCGGGCCTGATGACCCGAAGCAGCGCGCCGGCGGCGTCGCCAAACAGAAAAAATGGGGAATGAAACAGAATGACGCCGTTCGGTCTTCCAAACGGCACGGGGCACAATAAGGCGCGACCCACCGGGGTGTCAAGCGGGGGAAATCACCGGCCGCCGGGTTTTCCACAGGGAGATTTTCGCCCGAAATCAGCCCCTCCAAGCGACGCTTCAAGGCCTGCCGCGGTGCGTCCTTTTGGCGACACCCTAGGGGTAAATCCCGTCGCGCCAACCCGCTCTTGCACCTGATCGGTGCAAGAGCCAGCCCATGTCGTCACGTCCGCCGGCGCCGCCCCGCGCAAGACGCTCGCGACGAATGGTTCACCCCATGAAAAAGGCGGCCGCCTGACCGGAAATCGCTTTCCAATCAGCGGGCCGCCTGGGAGACGCCAGCCGCGTCAGCGCGGCCGGCAGGCGCTCTCGCTCCTTACTCCCACTCGATCGTGGCGGGCGGCTTTCCCGAAACGTCGTAGACGACGCGGTTGATGCCCTTCACTTCGTTGATGATGCGGTTCGAGACGCGGCCGAGGAGCTCGTAGGGGAGCTCCGACCACTTCGCGGTCATGAAGTCGCTCGTCTGCACGGAGCGCAGGCTCACCACCCACTCGTAGGTGCGGCCGTCGCCCATGACGCCCACGCTCTTCACGGGGAGGAAGACGACAAAGGCCTGGCTCACCTTGTCGTACCAGCCCGCGGCGCGCAGCTCGTCGATGAAGATCGCGTCCGCCTCACGGAGAATGTCCGCATACTCGCGCTTCACTTCGCCCAGAATGCGCACGCCCAGGCCCGGACCCGGGAAGGGATGGCGGTAGACCATCTCCGCAGGAAGCCCGAGCTTCACGCCAAGTTCTCGCACCTCGTCCTTGAAGAGGGAGCGCAGCGGCTCCAGAAGCTTCAGCTTCAGGGTGTCGGGGAGCCCGCCCACGTTGTGGTGGCTCTTGATCGTCTTCGCCTTCTTCGTCTTCGCCGCGGCGCTTTCGATCACATCCGGATAAATCGTGCCCTGCGCGAGCCACTTCGCGTCCGTCATCTTCTCGGCTTCGGCCTGGAAGCAGTTCACGAACTCGCGGCCGATGATCTTGCGCTTCTTTTCGGGGTCGGTCTCACCGGCCAAAGCATTCATGAAGCGGTCGATCGCATCCACCACCACGAGCTTCATGCCCATGTGCTTTTCAAAGGTGTCGCGCACCTGCTCGCGCTCGTTCTTGCGCAGCAGGCCGTTGTCCACGAAGACGCAGGTGAGCTGGTCGCCGATCGCGCGGTGAATGAGCGCGGCCGCAACCGAGCTGTCCACGCCGCCCGAAAGCCCCAGAATGACCTGGTCGCCTCCCACCTGAGCGCGGATCGACTCCACGGCTTCCGTGATGTAGTCTTCCATCACCCAGTCCGGGCGGCAGCCGCAGATGTCGAGCACGAAGCGCTGCAGAATCTCGCGGCCCTTCACAGTGTGCGTCACTTCGGGGTGAAACTGCACGGCGTAGAAGCGGCGCTTCTCGTCAGCCATGCCGGCGATGGGGCAGGACGGAGTCGAAGCCATCACCACGAACCCGGGCGGGAGCTCGGACACCTTGTCGCCGTGGCTCATCCAGACCTTCAGCATGCCCTCGCCGTCTTCGCCCTTGAAGTCCTCGATGCCTTCCAGAAGCTTCGTGTGATTGCGGGCGCGCACTTCAGCGTAGCCGAATTCGCGCTTGTCGCCGCTTTCCACCTTGCCCCCCAGCTGCTGCGCCATGGTCTGCATGCCGTAGCAAATCCCCAGAACCGGAACGCCAGCCGTGAAGACCGCCTCCGACGCCTGGTCATTGCTCTCTTCGTACGCGCTCATGTGCGAGCCCGAGAGGATGATGCCCGAAGGCTTGAATTCATTGATGAAGTCGGCGGAAACGTCATTGGCGTGGACTTCGCAGTACACATGCGCTTCGCGCACGCGGCGCGCGATGAGCTGCGTCACCTGGCTGCCGAAGTCCAGAATAAGAATGCGATCGTGCTGCATAGAGACTCGTGGGGGAAAAGTCGTTGATATTAGAAACGAAACGGCGCAGGACGTTTCGCACACCCTGCGCCGTCAGTTTAGCGTGAAACTGCCGCCGGATTAGTTTTCCTGGCGATAGTTCGGCGCTTCCTTCGTGATCTTCACGTCATGGACGTGGCTTTCACGCCAGCCGGCCGCCGTGATCTCGACGAACTCGGCGCGAGAGCGCATTTCGTCGATCGTGCGGCAGCCGCAGTAGCCCATGGAGGAGCGAAGGCCGCCCGCCATCTGGTAAAGGATGTTGGTGACGGAGCCCTTGAAGGGAACCATGCCTTCGATGCCTTCCGGCACGAGCTTGTCGAGGTTGCCGGCGTTGTTGTCCTGGAAGTAGCGGTCAGCCGAGCCCTTGAACATGGCGCCCAGAGAGCCCATGCCGCGGTAGGACTTGTAGGAGCGGCCCTGGTAAAGGATGACTTCGCCCGGCGCTTCTTCCGTGCCCGCCAGCATGCCGCCCATCATGACGCAGTTCGCGCCCGCGGCGATCGCCTTGGCGACGTCGCCCGAGAAGCGGATGCCGCCGTCGGCGATCAGGGGAACGCCCGTGCCTTCGAGGGCTTCGGCGACGTTGCTGATCGCGGTGATCTGGGGAACGCCCACGCCCGCCACGATGCGGGTCGTGCAGATGGAGCCCGGGCCGATGCCGACCTTCACCGCGTCAGCGCCGTGATCGGCGAGCGCGCGGGCGGCGGCGCCGGTGGCGATGTTGCCGCCGATCACCTGCAGGTTCGGGTAATTCTTCTTCACCCAGGCCACGCGGTCGAGAACGCCCTTCGAATGACCATGGGCGGTGTCAACCACCACCACGTCAACGCCCGCTTCCACGAGAAGCTCCAGACGTTCTTCGGTGCCGGCGCCGACGCCGATCGAAGCGCCCGCGAGCAGCTTGCCGTCCTTGTCCTTGGCGGCGTTCGGATGCTCGGTGGCCTTCACGATGTCCTTCACGGTGATGAGGCCGCAAAGGTTGAAATCCTTGTCAACGACGAGAACGCGCTCGAGGCGGTTTTCGTGCATGAGGCGCTTCGCTTCTTCGAGGGGGGCGCCTTCCTGAACCGTGACGAGCTTTTCACGGGGCGTCATGATCTCGCGCACCGGAGCCTGCATGCGGGTTTCAAAGCGAAGGTCGCGGTTCGTGACCATGCCCAGCACGCGGCGGCCTTCCACCACGGGAACGCCGCTGATGTGGTGCTCGAGGCACATGCGGATCACGTCGCCCACGAGCATGTCGGGGCCGACCGTGATCGGGTCGCTCACGACGCCGGATTCATGGCGCTTCACCTTGGCGACTTCAGCGGCCTGCTGCTTGGCGGAGAGGTTCTTGTGAATGATGCCGACGCCGCCTTCCTGCGCGAGGGCGATGGCGAGGCGAGCCTCGGTCACCGTATCCATGGCGGCCGAGATCATCGGAATGTTGATGGAGATTTCGCGGGTGAGCTTCGTCTTCAAAACGACGTCGCGCGGCAGCACTTCAGAATAAGCCGGGACAAGGAGCACGTCATCGAACGTGAGCGCTTTCTGCTGGAGTCGCATTATTTTTTACCTCTGGGCAAAAAAAAAATGTGCCGCGCAGATTGGCGCCGTTCCTTCTGGCCTGCTGCGGTTAACCAATGATTATACGTCACTATTCAAGAACTATCAAAGGCTATCACTACAGCAAATTGCCTAGCTCCTTTGCCTGCGGAAGGTCTCCCGCCAGATAGTCCCGCGCCCAATAGAGCCCGGCGAGCGTTTTCACGTCCGTGATCCGGCCGTCCCGGCACATGGCGAGCGCCTCGTCAAAAGTCGGCGTCACGAGCGTCAGAAATTCATTGTCATCCAGATGCACCGTTCCTTTGCGGAGGTCGCGCGCGAGGTAGATTTCGATGTGCTCATTGCTGTAGCCGATCGCATTGTGAATGGTCCCGAGGTGCGTCCAGCGGCTCGCCACAAGCCCCGCCTCCTCCTCCAGCTCGCGCCGGGCTGTCGTGAAGGGATCTTCACCCGGATCAATCTTTCCCGCCGGAATCTCCCAGAAGGCGCCGCCCGCCGGAGCCCGCCACTGGCGCTCCAGCACCACGCGATTCTCCGCGTCCAGCGTCACGATCGCCGAAGCGCCGCAGTGCCGCGTCATCTCGCGCGTCGAGGTCTTGCCGTTCGGAAGCCGCACCTCCAGACGCCGCACATGCATGAGTCGGCCGTCAAAGACCGGCGTTTCCGAAAGCACTTCCTCCTGAAGCGCCGCATCCAGCTTTTCCGTGTCAGGAGCAAACATAGTCAGGCGTCCTTGTAGTTCTGACGGGCTTTGCCCTTCGTCATGTCGTTCTTCATGAGACGCTCCTGATCGCGCTTCCATTCCTTTTTGCTCTCGTCAGCGCGCTTCTCGAACTCCTTCTTGCCGCGTCCCAGAGCCATCGCGAGCTTCACGCGTCCGTTCTTGAAGTGAAGGTCCAGCGGAACGAGCGCATAGCCCGAGCGCTCCACCTTGCCCACAAGACGCATGATCTCCTTCTTGTGCATGAGGAGCTTGCGCGTGCGATTGATTTCCGTCTTCTCGTGCGTGCAGACCTGGTCTGCCGGCGTGAAGTGCGCATTGCAGAGGAAAAGCTCCCCGTCGCGCACATAGACGTGCGACAGGTTGATCGTGGCGCGTCCGGCGCGCACGCTCTTAACCTCCCAGCCGCGGAGCACCAGCCCCGCCTCGAAGCGCTCTTCGATGAAGTAGTCAAAGGTAGCGCGCTTGTTCTTGATCTGTCCGGCCACTTTGATGCAATTCCTTTAAAGTGTCTCTTTCAGCAGGCCTTCCGGCCGCCTTCTGACGTGATTTTTATTCAAGACTCGAATGATACAAGTCGACATCGTCGGCATTGACGCCGCAACACACAAAACTTGGTTAAAAACAGTGTCTCTGCCCGCTTCCGCCAAAGTGTCCGATGCTTTGGCTGCCGCAGGCCTCTCTCAACCAGCTGAAGTTGCTGTTTTCAATGAATCCGTCACTGCTGACCACCCGCTCGCTGACGGCGATCGAGTGGACGTTCTGTCGCCGCTTGCCGTGGATCCCATGACCGCTCGCCGGCTTCGACTCGCCGCAAAATCCACCCCAAAAGACGAGAGCCGAGGCCGCCACGGCGGACGACACCGCCTGCTCTCTCCTCATTGAAGCACTGGAATTCAATCGCCGCACAGCGGGATGAATTCGTCGCTCAGACGAAGGCTCTGCTCCGGAACACGCGACATGTCACACGTCACAGAACACAGCAGGCGATAGTATGACGGAGCGTCATCGCTGATTTTGACCAGACGAGCGCTGACCGCCTGCGGCGCCTGCGACAGCACTGGGTGAACAGTGCCAGCCAAGTACCTTGGCAGGTAGCCCACCATCGCCCAAGGCTTCTCCAATCGAATTCCCACTGCGAGAGGATCCTCATTCTGGGAATCCTGAAACAGCCACAGCCTTTCCCCCGGCTTCAACTTTTCTTCTATCGTTGCCGGAGCCAAGGTGTGTGATGCTCCATGCACAAAAAATTCAATGCAAAGCTTGTTGCCTTCATCCACCTTCAAGTCAGGGAAGACCTGAAAAGAATCCGTCACCTTTCTTCCTTCTGACCTTGCCAATACGTCCAGTTCATCCACATTGGACACATCCAAATTCATCCAGCGGATGAAACTTTCATACTCCGGCCGCTTTTTGGACAACAGCCGATTGCTGAAAATTGAAAAAAGCTCCTTTGCCTCGTACACCTTGTAGAGATCCGGCATCGCAAGCAAAGGCAAAAACTTCTTTCCCGCCACGGCTCCGCGCGTATACACGAATCGATAAGCCGCCTGACTCAGCCTGTCCAATCGCCCCACCACATGCCAGCTGTGATCCACCTTGGACTGCCACGACAAATAGACGCGATCACACATTTGCAAGAATCCTAGAAATATTTTCAAAAATCAGTTTTTCAGCGAATCTTTTTGCAGTATCGCTAGCAAAATCCTGCGGGATGTCATTGAGTATTTCCGAAACGCTGTCGCTATTCACTCGCAGCGCGGCGTTGATGACATCACAACGAGCTTCAGGGAAGGACAGGAGGGCCGCCTGGAGTGCTTCCAATGTTGTTATCCGGCGAGTTTTCCCCGCTTGGTCAACCCCCGCAAACATGGATCGGGCCTTGCCAGCATAGGTGCCTACGCAGTACCCGCGATCTCGACTTTCCAGTCTTTGACGCCGTTCTCGGTCCGTCAGTCCCCTTCCCAATCCCGCGCCGTGGTCAAAAGTCGGCGCCATTCGTCTGCTGCGACGGTCTTCGTCCTCAAGAACGGCCCAATTAAGATGATGCCGATCCTGATTTCCAATGATCGTATCCAACGCCAGGTACTGACAAAACAGCCGCCTTCCAGAAACCCCCTGCCACTTCACTTCTTCATCCGCCTCCAGACGCTGCAAACACTGCAGAACATTTTCAACGGTGTAGAAGGGATTCACCTTCCCCTTGGTCATGTCCAACGGGTAATCCGTGACCTCTCGGCTCAGCAAATCATTGCCATGCGTCAGGCGCTCTGTCACCCGACACATGTTCAAAGTGACCACTCCCCGCTCAACCGCACCGTCCGAGTGAACGCGCCGGCACAGTTCATACTCAGCATGAGGAATATCCATCACGCGGCAGAGCTCGCAGGAGAACTTCTCTACCCAACATTCATCCGCTCTTCCTGGGCGAGCCCATTTAACCATGCAACTATGGTCTGCCAGCCAAAATTTGCCGTTCGCCCCTGAAGACTCAACGTCTGGCGTTTCGTCCACGCCGGCCAGCAGGTCCTTTACCTCGCATACTGGATACACCAACACCCCCTGACAGGAAAAAAGCGATTTTCATTGCCTCTTCCAGGGGGTCATTCTGTCTACGAATGCAAAGAAGAGAAATGCCGTGAATTTAAAAAAGCCTGCCGCAGCCTGAAGACTGCAGACCCATAGCAGAACACGGCAAAAAAGGTTGGTTAGGGTTATAGAGATAAAAAAAGAGGAAGACTACTAGGCGTCTTCCTCTTTTCCTGGAATTCGTTGGTCGGGGCGGCGGGATTCGAACTCGCGACCCCTTGCACCCCATGCAAGTGCGCTACCAGGCTGCGCTACGCCCCGAACGAGTTGCGCATTGTATAGAAGGCCTTTGTCAAAAACAAGTCTTCCTGCGCATTTTCTTTCACCAGCCGATCGTGCGACTGATATCAAAGGAATCTTTCTTTCACGCCTCCGCGCTCATGGCCTTCAGCGCATCAGCAGCCGCACGGCAAGCGTCCTGCAGGCGCTCAATTTCCGCATTCTTCTGCGCCACAATTTCGTCAATGTGCTGCTGAGCCGCCTCCGCCGACTGGCGCACGCGCTCCTCCGCGTCAGCAATCGCCGCCTGCATGCGCGCCTGAGCCGCCGCCTCGGCCGCCGCAGATCGCTCCTGCGCCTCCTGAATCAGCTTGTCAGCCCGGGCCTGCGCTTCCGCGACCGCTGCCTGCGCCTGCCTCACCTCTTCTTCGGCCGCCGCCACTTTGCCATCGGCAACAGCCTGCGCGGCCTGAGCCCGCTCCTGAGCGCCATTGAGAAGACTGTCATAGCGAACCTTCATGTCCGAGAGATGCTGCTGGTGCCGCTGGTTCGCCTGTGCGAGCGCCTCCGCAACGGCGCGGCGAGACGCATCCTCCATGAGATTGTGGAGGTCGGTCGGCAGCACCTTGCTCGCCACCGCAACACTCGCGACGGGAGCCGCCGGCGTCTCCACCTCCGGCTGCGGCGGAACGGCCGAAGCCGCGGTTGGTTCGACCTGTACCGGCGCAGACGCCGCCTCAGGCTGAACCGGTGCAGGAGTCGCCTCAGCGGCAACCGGCGCCGGTGCGGGAGCCGGCTGCGCCTGGGACTTCGCCGGCTGGCTGTTCAGCACGCCCGTCGGGGGCATCGACTTCACAGGGAACGCCCGCTCCTCCTGCAGCCGCTCGCGGGCGTCTTCAATCGTCAGGTGGTCCACATAGAGAAGCTTCTTGATGCGCATCACCAGCGCCTCGTCGTTGATCGTGAACACCGACTTGAAGCTTCCGTCGGG
Organism: Hallella faecis; assembly: GCA_963652545.1. Taxonomy (GTDB): domain Bacteria; phylum Pseudomonadota; class Gammaproteobacteria; order Burkholderiales; family Burkholderiaceae_F; genus Duodenibacillus. The sequence continues at coordinate 14,168 of CAVJUB010000025.1, forward strand.
ATTGCGCAGCTGTGGGAAATGCATCTGCCAGTAGCTCAGAATGTAGGAGGCCAGATCGCAGCGGCGCGAGAGTTCATCAAGCGAAAAAGTCTGGGAATACATAGCTCAATCAATCAAAAAGCATTCTTTTCGTCACGACGAAAGCACAAAAAAGCCGGAGCCACTCCAGCGAGTGAATCCGGCCTCTTGTTGAGTGCTCCCGCAGAAGGTGCCTTAGTCTAGTGCAAAAAGCTCCCCTCGTGCGACGAGCGCTCAGGCTCCGTCAGGCTCAGTCCTGAGGCTCGCAGCCTTCGGGATCCTTGAAGGCGGCGACGCTGTCGCGCATGTGCGGCGCGGCAAGGAACGTCACCACGCGGCGGGCGGCGATGACGTGCGGCACGCCCGTCTTGGGGTTGCGGCCCGGACGAGCCACCTTGTCACGGGTGGAGAAAGTGCCGAAGTTGGCAAGCTTCACATCACGGCGAGCAACAAGCGCCTTGAGGATCTCATCAAACACCGTTTCAACGACGGCGTTCGCTTCAGAACGAGAAAGGCCCATCTTGTCGGAGAGAACTTCCGTGAAGTTCATCTTCGTGAGAGTGGACGAGTTGGCGGGGCCCTCCGGATAGCGGCCCTGGGAAGCATCGATCTGGTTCATGTCAACCTTATTTTCTGGGTTAAAAAAGTTAGTGTTGAAAGGCTCAGGCTCTCAGCTGGCAGCCGAGACCGGACAAGACGTCCACGACAGACGTCACGGCGGCGTCAGCCGCTTCATCCGACAGCGCCTCTTCGCTCTTCGAAGACAGCGTCAGGCGGAAGGCCATGCTCTTTTCCGCGGCGCCCTCGGGGCAGTACACGTCAAAGAGACGGAAATCGTCAATCACCGCGCCCGCGCGGGTGCCGCGAAGCTTCGCGACCGCATCGAACAAGGCCGAAGCCGTCACCGTGCCCGGCACAAGCAGCGACACGTCGCGGTGCATCGGCTGGAACTTGCTCACGGCTTCGGGCTTCGGAAGCGGAATGCTCGTCAGAGCGTCCACGTCAAGCTCGAAGACCACGGGGGCCTTCGGCAGGTCGTAGGCGTGGCAGACCGCCGGATGCAGTTCACCGATGAAGCCCGCTTCCTTGCCGTTGATGAGGATGCGCGCCGAGCGCCCCGGATGCAGCGCGGGATGCTCCGCCGCTTCAAAGCGCGCGGAAAGCGGCGCAATGAGCGCCTCCACGTCGCCCTTCACGTCGAAGAAATCGACGTTGCGGCTTGCTTCCCCCCACTGCGCGGTGTGCGCGTCGCCATAGGCAAGGCCCGCGATGTGGTTGGGCTGGCGGACGCCCTTCACGGAGAAGGGGCCGTCTTCCACCGTTTCATCGGGGAAGAAGACGCGGCCCAGCTCAAAGACGCGGACGTCGTCGGCCTTGCGGTTCAAGTTGAAGCGCAGGATGTCAACGAGGCCCGAGATGAGCTGCGTGCGCATCACGGAGAGCTGGCTCGCGATGGGGTTCAAGAGGCGGATGGGCTGGTCATTGCCCGCGAAGTCCTTCTCCCACTTCTCTTCAACGAAGCTGAAGTTGATGAGCTCCTGATAGCCGCGGGCGACGAGCGCACGGCGCAGGTCATGCTTGCTGCGGCTTTCTTCGGCCGGATTGAGCATCGTGGCCGTCGCCTTGGGAAGGCGGTCCGGCAGCTTCTCGTAGCCGTAGAGACGCGCCACCTCCTCAACGAGGTCTTCCTCAATTTCGATGTCAAAGCGGTACGTGGGCGACTTCACGATGAAGTCTTCGCCGTCGCGGGTGAATTCAAACCCGAGGCGCGTGAAAGCCTGCGCCATGAAGTCCTGCGGGATGTCGATGCCCACAAGCTTCACGCAGCGGGACGGCCGCATGCGAACCTGCTTCACTTCGGGAAGGTTCACCGGGTTGTCGTCCACCGGCCCCACCTTCGTTTCCGCCGTGCCGCAGATGTCGAGCACGAGCTTCGTGATGTACTCCATGTGCTCAGCGTTGCTGCCGAAGTCGACGCCGCGCTCAAAGCGATGCGCCGCGTCCGTGGAGAAGTTGAGCTTGCGGCAGCGGCCCTGGATCTTCACCGGATACCAGAAGGCGGCTTCCACAAAGATGTCCGTCGTGTCGAGCGTGATGGACGTGGCTTCGCCGCCCATGATGCCCGCGATCGCTTCAGGACCGTTCTCGTCGGCGATGACGCCGTAGTAGGGATCGAGCTTCGCGGTCTGGCCGTTGAGAAGCTCGCAGGTCTCGCCCTCCTTGGCCCAGCGAACCGTGAGGTCGCCCTTGATCTTGTTCAAGTCAAAGAAGTGCGTCGGACGGCCGAGCTCGAGCATCACGTAGTTGGAGATGTCGACCAAGGCGGAAATGGAGCGCTGGCCGCTCTTTTCGAGGCGGTCCTTCATCCACTGGGGCGTCGGCGCCTTCGCGTTCAGGCCGCGGATGATGCGGCCCGTGAAGCGGCCGCAGAGTTCGGGCGCCTCGATGTGCACCGTCTTCTTGCAGGTGCAGGTCGCGGGCACCACGGGCATGACGGGGAGCTTCAGCTCCGCGCCCGTCACGGCGTGCAGGTCGCGCGCCACGCCCACGAGGGAGAGCGCGTCGCCGCGGTTGGGGGTGAGCTTGATCTCGATGCGCTTGTCATCGAGATGCATCAGCTCGCGCACGTCAACGCCCACGGGAGCGTCCGCCGGCAGCTCCCAAATGCCGTTGTGGTCGCCGTTCACGCCCAACTCGCGCTGCGAGCAGAGCATGCCGAAGCTTTCCACGCCGCGCATCTTGGCGCGCTTGATCTTGAATTCCGGCAGCACGGCGCCGATCTTGGCGCAGGCCACCTTGAGCCCCGTGCGCACGTTGGGCGCGCCGCAGACGATCTGCAGCACTTCGCCCGCGCCCACGTCCACCTTGCAGACGTGAAGGTGATCGGAATTCTCGTGATCCACGCAGTCAAGAACGTGGCCCACGACCACGCCGGAGAATTCCGGCGCAATGCTCGTCACTTCCTCGACTTCCAGTCCGGCCATCGTGAGCTTCTCAGCAAGCTCTTCCGTCGTGAGGTCCGGATCAATGTAGCTTCTCAGCCACTCTTCAGAAAACAGCATCTTGATTTACTCCGTCCGGTTGAGCTCAGTTGAACTGGCGCAGGAAGCGCAGGTCGCCTTCAAAGAAGAGGCGCAGATCGTCCACGCCGTAGCGCAGCATCGTGAGGCGCTCCAAGCCCGAGCCGAACGCAAAGCCCACGTACTTCTCCGGATCCAGCCCGTAGTTGCGGACCACGTTGGGATGCACTTCGCCAGCGCCGGAGATTTCCAGCCAGCGGCCCTTCTTCGGGCCCGTCGTGAAGGCCATGTCCACTTCAACAGAGGGCTCCGTGAAGGGGAAGTAGCTCGGACGGAAGCGGACGATGAGGTCCTCGGTCTCAAAGAAGCGGCGCAGGAAGCTCGCGTACACGCCCTTCAAGTCCGTGAACGAAATGTCGTCGCCGATCCAGAGGCCTTCGACCTGATGGAACATCGGAGAATGCGTGGCGTCGCTGTCTACGCGATAGGTGCGCCCCGGGGCGATCACCTTGATGGGCGGCTGATGGGTGCGCGCATAGCGAACCTGCATCGGGGACGTGTGCGGGCGCAGCGGCAGCTGCAGGCCCGTGCCGTCCTTGCGGTCCACGTAGAACGTGTCCTGCATGGAGCGCGCCGGATGATTGGGCGGATTGTTGAGCGCGGTGAAGCTGAACCAATCGCTTTCGATCTCGGGGCCGTCCGCCACGTCAAAGCCGATGGAGCGGAAGATTTCCTCGATGCGAATCCAGGTGCGCATCACGGGATGCAGGCCCCCCGCCGGAATGCGGCGGCCGGGCAGCGTCACGTCGATCGACTCGGCGGCGAGCTTCGCCTTCAGCTTGGCGGAAGCGAGCGCTTCGCGGCGTTCGGTGAGCGCGGCGTCAATCGCCTGCTTCACGGCGTTGATCGCCTTGCCGCGCTCCTTGCGCTCCTCGGGAGCGAGCTTGCCCAGCTCCTTCATCATGAGGGTCACGGCGCCCGTCTTGCCGAGGTACTTCGCCTTGGCGTCCTCGAGCGCGGCCGGCTGCTCGGCGGCCGCGAAATCGGCCTTGGCCGATGCAATCAATTGTTCTAATTCGTCCATCTTGACTTCTTCATGACGAAATCCGACCGGCCGGAAAATCCGGCTGTCGGCGTCGAAATTCGCCTACTCAGGAAAAGGATCGCTGATTATAGAAAAAAACGCTGAAAAATCAAAAAGTTCATTCAAGCGTTTTTCGGAAGGCATGAAAAAAGGGTTCAACCCGTGCTTCGCTAAAAGCACCTGAGCTGAACCCTTATCGAGGCGGGCGGTCTCTTATTCAAAAGACCGCCCCGCTTCCCGGCTTGAAATTAAGCCAGCGCAGCCTTGGCCTGTTCGACGAGCGCGGCGAAGCCGGCCTTGTCAAACACCGCCATGTCGGCGAGCACCTTGCGGTCGAGCGCAATTTCCGACTTCTTCAGACCGTTCATGAAGCGGCTGTAGGTCATGCCGTTCGCACGGGTCGCCGCATTGATACGGGCGATCCAGAGGCGACGGAAGACGTGCTTCTTGTCGCGGCGGTCGCGGTAGGCGTACTGGCCGGCGCGCATGACGGCCTGCTTCGCAACGCGGAAGACGTTGTTGCGACGCAGACGGAAGCCCTTGGCAAGGGCGAGAATCTTCTTATGACGGGCACGAGCCGTCACACCACGTTTCACGCGAGGCATTGTCTTTTCCTCCCCTATTACGCGTAAGGCAGCATACGATGGATGGACTTGCTGTCAGATTCGTGGATGGTGACCATGCCACGGAGGTGACGCTTGTTCTTCGTCGTACGATGGGTGAGAATGTGACGCTTGGTGGCGTGGGCACGCTTGATGGAACCGCCAGCGCGGACCTTGAAGCGCTTGCTCGCAGCCTTCTTAGTTTTCATCTTCGGCATTTGCCGTTTTCCTTCTGATTTGTCGGAACATCAGGCGGCTCCCAGAGTGGAACGCTTCGCTTGAGCCCGCCCCGACTTTTTAAAAGCGGTCTGTGATAGCCAGACCGCTTTACGAAAGCTCGTGATTATACACGAAACTTACTTCTTTTTCTTCGGCGCCAGAACCATGATCATCTGACGGCCTTCCATCTTCGGATTCTGCTCGATCTGAGCCTCCTCCGCGAGGTCGGTGCGAATGCGATCCATGATCTGCGCGCCCAGCTGCTGGTGCGCCATCTCGCGGCCGCGATAGCGAAGGGTGACCTTCGCCTTGTCGCCGTCAGCGAGGAAGCGGCGAAGCGAACGCAGCTTCGTCTGGTAGTCATTTTCATCGGTGGCCGGACGGAACTTCACTTCCTTCACCTGAATGACCTTCTGGCGCGCCTTCATTTCCTGCGCCTTCTTCTGCTCCTGATAGCGGAACTTGCCGTAGTCCATCAGGCGGCAGACAGGGGGCTGCGCGTTGGGCGCGATTTCGACGAGGTCCACGTCGGCTTCTTCAGCCATGCGGAGCGCTTCGGACGTGCGGACGATGCCGATCTGGGCGCCGTCGACGCCGGTCAGTCGAACCTCGGGAACCCGGATCTCATTGTTGATCCGGTGATTGCGATCTTGAGCTATGACAGTACTCCCAAAAATGTTGGGCACAGAGCGCGGCTGTCAGCACGCCCTGTGCACTGATGTAAGCGTCGCTTATTCGTCTTTGTTGACGCGGCGCTTGTCCTCATCGACCACGCGGGCGATGAAATCCTTGAGCGGCATGACGCCGAGGTTGCGGCCGCCGCGGGCACGGATGCTCACGGTGCCGTCCGCCTTCTCCTTGTCGCCGACCACGGCGATGTAGGGAAGCTTCTGCAAGGCAAGTTCGCGGATTTTATAGTTGATTTTTTCACCGCGCAAATCAGTGACGACGCGCACGCCGGCGGCCTTCAGCTGGGCGGCGACCTCCTTGGCGTAGTCAGTCTGCGCGTCCGTGATGGAAGCGACGGCGACCTGCCAGGGCGAGAGCCACACGGGCATGGCGCCCGCGTAGTGCTCGATCAGCATGCCGATCCAGCGCTCGAGCGACCCGAGAATCGCGCGGTGCAGCATTACCGGCACCTTGCGGGAGTTGTCTTCCGCCACGTATTCCGCGCCGAGGCGCCCCGGCATCTGGAAGTCCACCTGAATCGTGCCGCACTGCCAGGTGCGGCCGAGGCAGTCCTTCAAGTGATACTCAATCTTGGGACCGTAGAAAGCGCCTTCGCCCGGCAGCACTTCGTACTCGACGCCGCTGCGGCGCAGGCTTTCAAAAAGCGCCTCTTCCGCCTTGTCCCACACGGCGTCTTCGCCGATGCGCATCGCGGGACGAGTCGCCACCTTGAAGGCGATGTCGTCAAAGCCGAAGGTGTGGTAGACCTCGCGCACGAGCTTCGTGTAAGCGACGCATTCGTCCAGAATCTGGTCTTCCGTGCAGAAGATGTGGCCGTCGTCCTGCGTGAAGCCGCGCACGCGCATCATGCCGTGCAGAGAGCCCGACGGCTCGTTGCGATGGCAGAGGCCGAATTCGCCGATGCGCAGCGGCAGGTCGCGGTAGCTGCGAAGGCTCGAATTGAAGAGCTGGATGTGGCCCGGGCAGTTCATGGGCTTCAAGGCGTAGTAGCGGTTCTCCGACTCCGTCGTGAACATGTTGGAGCGGTACTTCGCCCAGTGGCCGGAGCGCTCCCAGAGCGAGCGGTCGATCACCTGCGGCGTGCGCACTTCCTGGTAGCCGTTGTCCTGGTAGACGCGGCGCATCATCTGCTCCACGACCTGCCAGATGGCCCAGCCCTTGGCGTGCCAGAAAATCATGCCGGGCGCTTCGTCCTGCAAGTGAAAGAGATCCAGTTCCTTGCCGAGGCGGCGATGGTCGCGCTTTTCCGCTTCCGCAAGCATCTCAAGGTAGGCGTCCTGATCCTTCTGCGAAGCCCAGGCCGTGCCGTAGATGCGCTGCAGCATTTCGTTCTTGCTGTCGCCGCGCCAGTAGGCGCCCGCCACCTTCATGAGCTTGAAGACCTTGAGCTTGCCGGTGGACGGCACGTGGGGGCCGCGGCAGAGGTCGATGAAGTCGCCCTGCTGATAAAGCGAGAGCGTCTCGCCCGCAGGAATCGACTCGATGATCTCAGCCTTGTAGAGCTCGCCCTTGTCCTTGAAGAACTTCACGGCGGCGTCGCGGTCCATTTCGCTGCGAACGATGGGAATGTCCTTCTTCACGAGCTCGTGCATGCGGGCTTCAATCGCCGTCAGATCTTCCGGCGTAAAGGGGCGCTCGAACTTGAAGTCGTAGTAGAAGCCGTTTTCAATCGCCGGTCCGATCGTCACCTGCGCCGCAGGGAAGAGCTCCTTCACCGCCTGCGCCATGAGGTGCGAGGTCGAATGCCGAATGATTTCGAGCCCCTCGGCATCCTTGGCCGTGATCACCGCAAGCGCAGCGTCCTTTTCGAGCTTGTGAGAGAGGTCGACGAGCTTGCCGTCCACCTTGCCGGCGAGCGCCGCCTTCGCGAGCCCCGCACCGATCGACTGCGCCACATCCGCAACCGTCACACCCGATTCATACTCCCGGCGAGATCCGTCGGGAAGCGTTACCGTGATCATCACGATCTCCTTTCCTCGCCCCCTTCCGCACGAAGGAACAGAGGCGAAACCAGTTGACAAAAAAATCTCGAAAAAAAAAGTGCGGCCCGTGGGTCGCACTTTCTGCAGAGAACGATTTCTGCGCCGCCCGCAAGCCTACTCGCTCGGGGTGTTTGTCGTCTCAGAAGCGAACAAACAATTGCACATACGGCGTTCCCAAAAATTCTGGTAGGCACGATTGGACTCGAACCAACGACCCCCACCATGTCAAGGTGATGCTCTAACCAACTGAGCTACGTGCCTGAGATGTGTGGAACTATACAGAGGCTTTTTTTCTTTTGCAAATCCCGCTATGATGTTTTTTCTTGTCGGCAGGAAAATCGATTGATTTCCTGCCAATCTTTTTTGTGCGACGTCAGGCGCGGCGAGCGCTCATCACGCCGTTCAGTTCGCGCAAAGCCGCGAGCGACCGGTTGATGTCGTCCGAATTGTGCACTTCGACCGAGAATCGCATGTGCGCATCTCCCTTCACGTTCATCGTGTTGATGCCGACGATGTTCTGCTTCTCGCGCATGAAGACTTCCGAAATGTCTTTGATGAGCCCCATGCGGTCGCGGGCGACGATGAGAATGTCGATCTGGTAGACGGCGTCCGACGTGTCGCCCCAGCTCACTTCAATCATGCGCTCCTGAATGTTCGCGGCGAGGTTCTTCGCGTTCGGGCAGTCGATGCGGTGAATCGTCACGCCGCGCCCGCGGGTGACAAAGCCCACGATCTCATCGGGGGGCGTCGGATGGCAGCAGCGCGCGAGCTGCGTCAAAAGCGACCCCATGCCCACGACGAGCACGCTGTCCTTGCCGCCCGTCTTCTGCGACGAGCGCACGACCACTTCAGGCTCGGGCTCCGGCTCCGCCTGCTGAGGCTGCAAGGCCTGCTCGATCGAGCGTCCGCTCAATTCTTCCTTTGAGAACGCGATGCAGAGCGAATCCACGTCGTCGTAGCCCAGGCGCTTGGCAAGATCCTCCAGCTTCACTGCGGTCTTTCCGAGGCGCGCGAGCTCCTTGTCGAGCTTCTCGCGGCCGCTCGCAAGCATTTCCGCCTGCGTCTGCGCGTTGAACCACTGGCGCACCTTCGTGCGGGTGCGCGGACTCACGGCAAAGCCAAGGTCAGGATTGAGCCAGTCGCGGGAGGGACCGCCCGTCTTCGCGGTGACGATCTCCACCGTCTCGCCCGTCTTGAGCTTGGTGTTCAAGGGCACCATGGCGCCGTTCACACGCGCGCCGCGGCAGCGATGGCCGAGCTCGGTGTGCACCTGGTACGCAAAGTCAATGGGCGTCGCGCCGCCGGGAAGCTCCACCACGCGGCCCTGAGGCGTCAGGGCGTAAACATGATCGTCTTCGAGGCCCGGCTTCTTCGGCGGCTCCACGTCGCTGTGCCACGCGAGAATCTGGCGCAGCCACGCCACGCGCTGCTCCTCGGCCTCCGCCCCCTTGTCCTTGTTGGAGTTGCCCGTCTCCTTGTAGCGCCAGTGCGCTGCGACGCCGAGCTCGGCGAACTCATGCATGGCGCGGGTGCGGATCTGAATCTCCACGGGCTTGCCCGAAGGATCCGTCACCACGGTGTGCAGCGACTGGTAGCCGTTGGGCTTCGGGTGCGCGATGTAGTCGTCGTACTCCTTGCTGAGCACCGTGAAGTGCTTCTGCACGATGGAGAGCACCTCGTAGCAGTGCTCCACCGTGTCCACGATGATGCGCATCGCGCGAATGTCAAAGAGCTGGTCAAAGCGCAGGTGCTTTCTCACCATCTTCTTGTAGATGGAGTAGATGTGCTTCGGACGGCCGCTCACCTCCGCCTGGATGTTCTCTTCGCGCAACAGGAGCTTGATGCGGTCCACGCAGTCCTGCATGAACTTCAGGCGCTCTTCGCGGGATTCGTCAAGCTCGTGGGCGATCTCGCCGTAGATCTTGGGCTCGGTGAAGCGAAGCGAAAGGTCTTCAAGCTCCCACTTCATCTGCCAGATGCCGAGGCGGTTGGCAAGGGGCGAATAGAGCGCCAGCGTCTCGCGGCCGTAGTCAGACGCCCCCGGCGCCCCGGACGCCGCAAACCACCGAAGCGTCTGCAGGCGGCTCGCCAGCCGCAGAACCACGACGCGCAGGTCGTGGCACATCGCAAGCAGCATGCGCCGGAGCGCCTCGGGCTGGTAAGCGGCGTCTGCTTCCTTCGTGCCGCCGCGGGCGCGCTTGCTGATCGCTGAAAGACGCTGAAGGTCCGTGACAAGCTGCAGCACCACCTTGCCGAACGTCTTCTCGATCCAGTCCTCGGGATCGTGCACGCAGTCCGCCACGCTGAAGAGGTAGGCCGCGCAGATGAGCTCCTCATCCTCGCGAACGCTCCTCAGAATCTCCGCCATGCCGTCGGCATGCGCAAGTCGATCTTCGCCGGTGAAGAGCTTTTGATTCTGGTAAAGGGGCTCCACCAGCCGGCGGGCCAGATGCCAGTCGGCCGTTCCCTGAACGGCCGGAGTCTCTTGTTCAATCTTCGTGTCGGTCATAGCGTTGTCTGCATCCTTGTTCGACCGCCCTCTTGCCGAGGGCGGCCGGTTCATCTTCGATTACTCTCGATGATTGTAGCCGCGGCAAATACAAAATTCGCCTATGACGCACATTGGAAATGTTTCGAACCGTCTCAAAAGATCTCACGGTAGCGAACGCCGAAGCTCGCAGCCCGTGAGCCGTAGGCTCCCGCCTCAACCGCGCCAAAAATGGTCGCACTCCAGTCGTACGGCTTCGTCCGCCCGCTATTGCGTGCACCGTACCCAAAAATTCCTCCCTCCATGATCGGCTCGCGACCTCGGTCGGAAACGGTGAGCGACAGGCCGCCGTTCGCGTGCCAGCGCCCGCTTGAGTGGAAGCTCTTCTTTGAAACAGCCGTCCCTTCCTCGAGCCTCGACGAAACCGTCCAGTCCGTGTCGCCCGCGTAGACCGTGAGACCGGCGTTCACCCCCGGCTCCACATTGAACCCGAAGACATTGAACTGGCCCGACACATCGACTCGCCCTCTTGCGTGCCAGACGCGCCGGTTGTCCACGCTCTGCTCAAAACCGAAATCCGACAGCGTTCCATCCTGATTCGAAAGTTCGATGTCACCCTTTCGCATGCGCCCCTGCTCCCAACCGACAGAAAACGCCGGCCGGACATGCATCGCGCTTTCCAACGCGTAATGCGCCTTCCAGCCGATGTCCATCGTCAGCTGTCGGAACTCCGGCTCCGTTCGGGCTCGAAATCCCACGCTCATTCTCGTCGCCTCCCCCTGCGTCTGCGAGTACGTCGCCGCCGCAAAGAGCTGATGCCGATCATTGAGGGCGTAGCTGAGCGAAGCTGAGGCCGCCGCCATTGTGAGCGATGCCTTCTTGACGTCCGGCGTCTCTATGTCAGCGGTCGCCCCAGAAACCGCCAGCGTGCCGATCCAATTCGACGTGAAGCGGTAGTCCACCCCCAGCGTGCCGCCATAAAAGTCCTCATCACTGTCGCGTCGATTTCCGGCGCAAAGCTTGTCCGTCGAGCCGTGCCCCATGTAGGCCGAAGCCCACCAATACAAATTCGCTTCAGTCTCAATGCCGGACTCATGATTGAGGATGGTTTCGTGCGTTCTTCGCTGCGCATTGTCCACGGACTTCAGCAGGCCTGCGGCGCCTGCCAAAAACACCGTGTCATCAATCTCCCTTGCTGCGAGACTTTCTGACTGAACTGAAGCCACCGACATGACGACATTGCGCATGAACTGTGTTCCAATCGGAACCATCGACAATACGTTTTTGCCTTTTTCCTCGGATGACTTCAGGTAGGACTCCGCCTCTTCCGCAATCTCTCGAGCTGCCAAACCAGACATGGTTGACCAAGGTCTGCGCTCAATGGAAAGTCTGCCGCCGGAGAACCGGATGCGACTGAGGTAAGGCGAATTGGCAAGCATCACCGTCGTATTGTCATTCCAAGACTCATCAAGCTCCAGATCAAAATCTTCTCCATTCCACCCCGCAAGATAAAGTTCAGCGCCAGACTGCGCCGTCACGGGAGTCACCTGCGTCCCCTCGCCATCGGCAAGCATCGTGACCGCCTCCGTTGCGTCAGCCGTCAGATCAAGAATCCAGCGTCCCCTGGCCCCAACAACCACTTTGGCAGTCTCGGTCTCAGTCGTCACCGTCTCCGTCGCACCGATGGAAACCACCGTCCCATCGCCCAATCCATCAACCCAAGGAGAGCTCGTCACAATGGAAGCTCGTCCTGACATTTCTTGAATTTCAGCGTCAGTGATAGCCGCCTTCAACTTCTTGACGCCTTCCACTCCACTGTTGGCATATTTCTCGTAGGCTCCGGCCCCCAGCACTAAAACACTGTTGCCTTCCAAGCGAATGTTCATGGGAACAAGACTGCCCGACAAGGAATCGTGCTGCAACGAT
>CAVJUB010000026.1:0-25805 GCA_963652545.1 Hallella faecis
CGCGGCGCCGCGTTAAACTTTGCCGAACGCCCGCCGCAGCGGGCGACGGCGTCCCTTTTCTCCGGGCCGCCCGCCAAAGGAAACGCAAGAAAATGACCAGCGAATCAGACACCGTCCAATGGAAGCAGCCGGGCTGGCACCGCTTCATTCCGTTCGTGCTCGTCGCCATCGCGGCGGTTTCGATCTACACCTGGTGCCTGCAGAACGCGCAGAACGAGAGCATGCTCGAATTCACGGTCGCCGCCAACCGCTCTCGCACCGACGCCATGCATCAGGGGGTCGAGAACCTCATCACCCGCGGCGACTTCACGGACCTCGGCTCGAAGGCCGACATCGACTCCCCGCGGTACCAGCGGATTCAAAAGCGCCTCAACGAAATCCGAAACATGAATTCGGCGCGGTACTTCTACACCGCCAAGCGCAACGAGCTCGGCCAGCTCGTCTACGTCGTGGACGGCCTCAACCTCGCTTCCGACGACATCCGCTACCCGGGCGACCTGATCGAGCCCGAAGTGGTCCCCTTCATCGCCGCGGCGCTCGACGGCCGCAGCGTCTATTCCCAGGACATCATCGACACCGACTGGGGCCACATTTTCACGGCGGCCTATCCCGTGCGCGCCAAGGACGGCACGAACGACATCATCGGCGCGCTCGTCATTGAAACCGACATGGAGCCCGTGCACCGCTACATCGCCGAGCGAAGCCGGATCGCCGCCGCCGTCGCGGCCGTGGGCTGCGCCGTGACGCTTCTCTTGATGGCGGGCGGCTTTCTCACCTTCCGCCGCGAGCGGCGCCTGGAAGCCGAGCGCCGCCAGGCGCTGGAAAAAGCGACCGACGCCGCCCGCGCCGCCAACGAAGCCAAATCCGCCTTCCTCTTCAACATGAGCCACGACATCCGCACGCCGATGAACGCCATCATCGGGTACGCGGAGCTCGCGCAGCGGCACCTTGCGGACAGCGACAAGCTCGGGCGCTACCTTGAGAACATCCAGGTCTGCGGCAAGAAGCTGCTGGTGCTTTTGAACGACGTCCTTGACCTCGCTCGCATCGAAAACAACAAGACCGCGATCGAGATGGCGCCCGTGAAGCTCGCGGACGTCGTGGAGTCGAGCCTCAGCATGTTCCGCAACGCGGCCGACAAGAAGCATCTGGAGCTTTCGAGCGCGACGAGCCTGTCGCACCCCTACGTCTTCACCGACGAGGTGCACTACTCGGAAATTCTCATGAACATTCTCTCGAACGCGCTGAAGTACACGCCGCCGGGCGGCCGCGTCTCGCTCACGGTGACGGAGCTTCCCGCGGACGATCCGGCCTTCTGCCGCGTGCGGGCGGTGATCGCCGACACCGGGGTCGGGATGTCCGAGGAGTTCTTGAAGCACATCTTCGAAGCCTTCAGCCGCGAGCGCACGTCCACCGCAAGCGGCATCGAAGGCACGGGCCTCGGCATGGGGATCGTGAAGCGCCTCGTGGATCTCATGAAGGGCGAGATCACCGTGACGAGCGAACTCGGCAAAGGCTCCGTCTTCACCGTGACGCTGCCCTGCCGCATCGCCCGCGCCGAAGACGCCGTCGTGCGCCGCGCCGACGAGCCGCAGGACTACACGGACCTCACCGGCCGCCGCGTGCTCCTTGCGGAAGACAATGACCTCAACGCCGAGATCGCCCTCGAGCTTCTCGCGGAGTCGGGCATTCAGGCTGACCGCGCCGCCGACGGCGTGGACTGCGTCGCCCTCCTTGAAAAAGCGCCGGCGCACTACTACGACGCGGTGCTGATGGACATTCAGATGCCTGTGATGAACGGCTACGACGCCGCCCGCAAGATCCGGCGCCTCAAAGACGCCGCCAAGGCGAAGACGCCCATCATCGCCATGACGGCGAACGCCTTCTCCGAAGACCGCGCGAAGGCGCTCGCCTCGGGGATGAACGACCATGTCGCCAAGCCCATTGACATGAACGTTCTGCTGCCCGCGCTGCGCCGCGCCTTTGTGGCGACGAAGAGCTCTGCTTCATAAGACGGCGGCGCCCCCCAGTGTTATGATGGGCGCTGGAGCTACTTGCCAAGCTCGCCGCCGGTTCACGACTTCGGTCGAGGCCCGGCGGCGCTTCATTTCGGGCCGCTGAAATCGCCCCGCGATCCACGCCGGACGGCCGCGCCGCCCGTCAAAAAAGCCGGACCGCCCTGCGAAGGCTTCCGGCTTTCTTTCGGCGCCCGAAGAAGGCGCCTTTTTCGCTCAGCAATGAAACAAGCTACGCCGCCATCGGCGTGCCGTCCGCGTGAAAGAGCGGCAGGGGCTCCAGATAGAGGATGTCCTGGCGCTTCGCGGCGTCGCCTTCCGCGAGAACCGCCATGCGGCCGCAGACTTCGGCGCCCGCCTTGAGCGCGAGCTCCTCCAGAGCGCGCAGCGATTCGCCCGTGGAGATCACGTCGTCCACAATCAGCACGCGCTTGCCCTTTATCGCCTCCGCGTCAAATTCGGAGAGGTAAAGCTTCTGCTCGCCCTTCGTCGTGATGGAGTTCACGGTGGTCGCGATCGCCTTCTTCCCGAGATAGACCTTCATGTGCTTGCGGGCCACGTAGTAGCGGGGCGCCTTGATCTGGCGCGCCATCTCATGAATGAGGGGGATGGACTTCGCCTCCGCGGTCAAGAGGCAGTCAAAGGCCGGGGCCTTCTTGAGCAGCTCGCGGGCGCAGGCCTCGGTGAGCTCGGCGTCGCCCAGCAGAATGAAGGCGGCGATGCTGAGGGTGTCGGACACCGGAAAGAGTTCAAGGTCGCGGTCAAGGCCGGCGACGCGCATGGAATGAAACATGAGGGGGAATCTCCGAAAACCGAACGAAGCCGCTTCCCGTCCCGAGGGCGAGCCGTCCGTCCGCGGGCGCCATTGTAGCGGCAGCGGGCGGCGGACGTAAGAGCGGGGCGCTTTTGGCTGTTTTTTCAGCGGGCGCGCGGCTTCACGGCGTAGAGAAGCCAGTTTTGAAAGAGAAGGCTCGCCGCTCCATGCCACGTCATGACGGGGCGCTTCGCGGGATCATCGTCTTCGTAGAGATTCACGGGCGGATTCACCACGAGGCCGTTCGCGATGTCGCGGCGATATTCGCCGTCGAGCGTCTCGCGGTCATACTCCGGGTGCCCCGTGAGAAACACACGCCGGCCGTCGGCCGACGCGAGAAGCGCCGATCCCGCCGTCTCGCCCTCGGCAACCACGGCAAGCCCCTTCTCCGCCGCCCTCTGAATCGCCGCCTCGTCTTCGGCGGCGTGCCGGCTCTGCGGCAGCAGAAAGCCGTCGTCAAAGCCGCGGACGATCGGCGCCTCGGGCTTCACGATTCGAAGCGGATAGACGCCCGAAAGCTTGGGCGACACAGGCTTCTTGTCAATGCCGTAGAAGTAGTAGAGGCCCGACATCGCTCCCCAGCAGATGTGCAGCGACGCGCCGACGCTCGCTTCCGACCAGGCGTAAAGCCGGGCGATTTCGCCCCAGCAGGGCGTTTCTTCAAAGGGGACGGTTTCCAAAGGCGATCCCGAAATGATGAGGCCGTCGTACGTCGCCGCCGTCACTTCGTCGATCGTGAGGTAGCGAGCCGCCACGCGGCCCGGAAGCTCGCCCTCGGGCCGCAGCGCCGCGGGCGCGTAAAGGTCCAGCGTCACGTCGAGCGCGGAATTCGACAAAAGCCGCGCCACCTGCGTTTCGGTCGCCGCGCGATTGGGCATGAGGTTCACAAGCAGGATGCGAAGCGGCCGGCCTTCCGCGCGGTCCGCGAGAACGATGCCGTCCGCGGCGAGCGCCTCGGCGCCGGAAAGCGGTCCAGACAAGACGAGTGCCATGAGGGTCTCCTTTTGCGCGTTGAGAAAACGCGCCACAGCTTCGCAGTGTGCACCCCGCGAGCGCCTTCGTCCGCTCCCCTCCGACGCCGTCTGCGGCAAATGTCGCAGTCGCCTCCCGTCCTCATCCGTACAGCCGGCCGTTTGTTCGTACCTTCAGGGTTATCCCGAACTTTTGACCTCGCTTTTGAACCGTTTCAGCCGCTACGCTTTCATTCATCGAAAAAAGAAAGCCGTCCGCCCTCAGCAGGGCTGCGACGGCGCCCCTCACTGCATTGACACCATCATGACCCATCCCTGGCTTGCGCAGTACCCTGCCGGCATGCCCGCCGAAATCAATCCCGACCTCTACGAATCGATTCCCGCGCTCTTTGACGACGTCGCCCAGCGCCACGGCAAGCGCACCGCCTTCGTCTGCCTGCGAAAGCCGCTCACCTACAGCAAGGTGAACGCCCTCTCGCGCGACTTCGCGGCCTGGCTGCAGACGACGGGGCTCAAGCCCGGCGACCGCGTCGCGGTGATGATGCCGAACCTGCATCAGTACATGATCGCGCTCCTGGGGATTCTTCGGGCCGGCATGATCGCGGTCAACGTCAATCCCCTCTACACCGCGCACGAGCTCGCGCACCAGCTCGCCGACAGCGGCGCCCGCGCCATCGTCATCATTGAAAACTTCGCGAAGACCCTGGAAACCGCGCTGCCCGAGACCCGGATCGAGCACATCGTCACCACGAAGGTGGGCGACATGCTCCCCTGGCACCAGCGCCTTCTCACGGACTTCGTCGTGAAGCACGTGAAGAAGATGGTCCCGGAATACAGCCTCCCCGGCGCCCTCAACTTCCGCGAGGCGCTCGCCCGCGGCCGCCGCCGCGGCTTCACGCCCGTCGCGCTCAAGAACACCGACGTCGCCCTCCTGCAGTACACGGGCGGCACGACGGGCGTCGCCAAGGGCGCGATGCTCACGCACCGCAACGTGCTCGCCAACGTCGAGCAGACGGGCACGTGGATTTCGCAGACCTTTGAAGTGGCGAAGGAGACCGCCATGACGGCGCTCCCGCTTTACCACATCTTCAGCCTCACGGCGACGCTGTGCTTTTCGAAAAAGGCCGCGACCCAGGTGCTCGTTCCGAACGCCCGCGACATTCCCGGCATCGCCGCCCTGATGGACCAGTGGAACTTCACGATCATCGCGGGCGTCAACACCCTCTTCAACGCCATGGTGAACAACAAGCAGTTCCAGGCGCACCGCTTCGGCCACGTGAAGATGACCGTGGGCGGCGGCACGCAGGTGCAGGAGGCCGTCGCCAAAAAGTGGCTTGACGTGACGGGCTGCCCCATCCTTGAAGCCTACGGCCTCACGGAAACGAGCCCCGGCGTCTGCGGCAACCTTCCCGGCGCCCCCTGGGACGGCTCCGTGGGCTATCCGATCCCCTCCACCGACGTGACGATCCGCGACGACGACTTCAATGATCTCGGCGTCTGCAGCGACCCCGAGTCGATCCCCGCGCACACGGGCGAAATCTGCGTGAAGGGCCCGCAGGTGATGGCGGGCTACTGGGAGAAGCCCGAAGAGACGGCCGCCGTGCTCCAGGACGGCTGGCTCAAGACGGGCGACGTGGGCTACATGGACGCCACGGGCAAGATCACGATCACGGACCGCAAGAAGGACCTCATCATCGTCAACGGCCTCAACGTCTACCCCAACGAAATCGAGAACGTCATCGCGGCGATGCCGGGCGTGCTCGAATGCGGCGTCACGGGCGTGAAGCACGCGAAGGCGGGCGAAATTGTGAAGGCCGCCATCGTGAAGAAGGATCCGGCGCTCACCCGCGACGACGTCGTGCGCTGGTGTCGCAGCCGGCTCACGGGCTACAAGTGCCCGCGCACCGTGGTGTTCGTGAAGTCCCTGCCGAAGACGCCGGTGGGGAAGATCCTGCGGCGCGAGCTGCGAGACCTCAAGGACGAGGCGTAGTCAGCCCGCCTTTTCGAAAAGCCCGTTGCCAGCGATGCCGGCGGCGGGCTTTTTGCTCTCAGGTTCGATCACGGTTACTTGGGGCGTCCAAAGTCTTCGGCCGCCCATCTCGTCAAAAAGCTTCTGACTGAAACCCCGCCGCGGGCTTGCCCATCGCCTTCCATGCCGCTTCGAGCGCCCGGGAGAATCCGCCGGCGCCGCACACCGACAGCGTTTGGGCGTCCGCCAGCGCCAGATCGTCCGCCGTCGGCCGCCGCCCCGCCTCGCTCGTCACAAAGAGCGTGAGCGGCACGCCGGCCGCCTCGGCCGCCCGCTGCACCTGCCGCAGCCCCGTTTCATCCGCGATGGAATGAATGCACCAGAAGAGCCGCGCGTCATTCATTGCTTCGCCCGAAGCGATCCGGCGGCTGCGGTCCTCCAGCCACGAGAGAAACGGCGCGATGCCGCTTCCCGCCGCAGCCCAGACGGCCGCTCCCTTTTCAGGCATCAGAAAGTCGCCCCACGGCCCTTCCGCGGAAATCGCCGCGCCCGGCTTCAAGCGGGCGAGCCCCGCCGTCCATTCGCCCGCGGGCTTCACCCAGAAGCCCAGCGTCCCTGCGGCGGCGTCAATCGAAGCGACGCTGAAAGGGTGCGGCTGCTCCTTGTCGCCCGGCAGGCTCAGGTAGGCAAACTGCCCGGGCTTCAAGCGCTGCGCCAGCGCCGTCTTGACGACGAGCCAGGTGCGGCGCTCGGACGATTCAACCGACGCGACCTCCCCCGCTTCGCGGCAGCCGGCCCCCGGTCCCCGGCGCAGAATCCGCACGGCGGCCCAGACGCCGGCCGCGGTCATCGCAAGGTTCACCCACCCGAGCGGCATCACGATCTCAATGTCCTTCAAAAGCCGCAGGCAATGAGGCGCCATGAGAATGTAGCCCCAGGCCCAGAGGCGGTGCGAAGGCTCCCACTGCGACCACGAGAGCTTGCCGCGGCGCCGGCGCGAGTCCTTCCAGACCAGCCACAGGATCCAGAAGGCGACGAGCGTCCCGCCGAAGGCGCAGACGGGGTGCGAAATGATCCACGCCGCCTTCCAGAAAGTGCTCATGTCGTGGCGTCCCATGAGCGGCACGGGCGTCGCCGGAATGGGCCAGCCGATCAAGGGCGAAAGCATGTGAAGGAAAAGAAACGCCGCCACGCCCCAGCCGAGCAGCCGGTGCAGCGCCATGACGCGGTTGAGCCCCTCGCCCGCCGCCCGCTCGATCCAGCGGGGGCGCGCGGCGGAGACGATGCAGAGCGTCATGAGCGCCCAGAGCATCATGCCGGACAAGGTGTAGATCTGATGGAGCACGTCGCGCGTCGTGAATTCATAAGGAAACACGGCGGCGCCCAGCGCGTAGGCGGCGAGGATGAGTGAAAAAAGCAGGATGACCAGGCGTTTCATGCAGCAAGTCCATTGTCCGGTGGGCGGGAGCGCCCTCCTTCACGGAAGGCGCCGAAAGTCAGTTGCAAGCCTAAAAGAGGTATCTGAAATGCATCTTATTTTCATCGCGCCAAAAAGCGCTCGGCGCAGGCGCCTCTCCGGCCGAGCCAAAGGCAAGGCAATACAGACGACGCCTTCCGTCTCGTCGGCGGCAAGCCCGCCCCGTCACCAGCGCCAGCCAAAGCCTCGAACGCCAGCGAAAGTTGCCTGCCGCCGGCACCTCGCCAGCAGCTTTACCCATGCCAGAGGCTGCGGTCCGCCTCGCTGCCACTAGAATTTCAAAGACGCAGGCTGAAGGCTCGGACGCCGCCGTTTGAGCCTTCATTGTCTGACAAAAAGAAAAATATTTTTCCCAAAGGAGCCTGAAATGGTTGCTCCACTCAACTCGCTCATGCTGTCGGCGCAGCAGATCGCCAACAACACGAAGCTGTCGGATGACACATTCATCTACCTCAAGAAAGGCAAGCTTCACACCGAAGGCAATCTGCAGCATCACTTCACCTTCAAATCGACGAAGGCGCATACGTCGCAAAAGCTTTGCACCGCCTTTCGCGAGGCCTACCAAGACAGCAGCGACGCGGTTCGACGGGATTTCCTCCGAACGATCGACGGCCGGCATCAGATCACGGTGGGCGAGCTGCGCAAGGCCTTCGCCACGGCGGAGGCGAAAAAGCTCGCGACCCTCACGCAAAGTCTCTCGCAAAAATACGGCCAGGCCATGGGCGACGCCCTGGCGCCCTTGGCTGAGCACGTGAAGAGCGGCGGCTCGGTGACGCAGAAGATGATCGGCAAGGCGATGAACCAGGCCTTCGGCAAGAGCACGTCGCAGCTGGTTCTGGGCAACCTTCAAGGCGCCTACCTTGAAAACCTGACGGACCTCATGGAGGCGGCCGAGCTGGCCCAGGACAAGGCGTCGGCGCTGCGGAAAAAGCCGCTGCATCTGCGAAAGGCCGTTCATGACCTCTGCAGCCAGGGCGAGCCCACGAAGGAAAACGTGATGAAGGCGCTCAACAAGCACTATCCGTCCGCCGTCATCTCCCAGATGAAGCAAGACGCCGCCGCCCTCTCCGCTCGTCCGACATTCGAAGAAGCCATGGCGTTTCTGGAAAAGGCGGAAACTGTTCACAACCAGGCGCAGCTCGCGAAGCTGCAGGCCAAAGTGGGAGACGACGAGGCGCTCATGGACCTCTTCGGCCTTTCGAAGATGATCAAAGACAACCTTCCGCTTTCGCTGCAGGACAAAACGCAGATCGAAACCCAACTGCCGGCGATGAAGGCGGCCGCCAGGCAGCTTCGATCCGCGGCGAACCGCTACATTGAGAACAATCCCGAACTGTCGCCGGACGGCTGCCGCCATGTGAAGAATCTGGCGGAGCAGTACATCCGCGAGGGCCGGCTCACGGCCGCCGGCCTGGAGGATCTCAAAAACGAAGCGAACGTGCGCAAATGGCGTGAAACGAATTTCGAATACGCCGTCAACTACGAAGCGCAGAAGCATCCTCAGTGGAGCAGCAAGCAGAAGACCTTCTACACGGAGCTGATGAAAAGGATTCACGTCAACCACAAGCACGACCAGGTCTTCACCAAAGGAAGTCCCACCGTGGCGGACCTCGTCGCGAAAGAGGTCGACAAAAATCCTCTTGCCGAAAACATGGATGACTATTCGTACAAGGTCCTCGTCGTGACCACGGCAAACCGCCTTGATTTGCAATACTTCGGAGAAGAGTTTGTCATGAAGTACGACCCGGTGCGACGATAACCTTCACGGCCTTGCCGCGGCGGTTCAAAGTCGCCCGGCTTTCACACTTTGCGCCGCCTCCCGCGCCAGACGCGCCGGCGGTGAGCCGCCCGCCAGGCTCCCGCTCTCGGCGGCTCGGGCACTGTTCAACAACATTCGGACTAAACACAATGCCAGATATCAACTCCCTAGGAAACAACAATCCTCTGGTTCAACAGAACCAGCAGGTTGACAATGTCAATCAGGCTCAGCATGCCGGCGGATCTTCCGTCTTCGGACGGGTCGTACTGGGCATTGCCACGATCGGCTTGTCGGAACTTGTTCGTTGGTGCCGCAGTTCCGATCACCCGGCCCCGGCACGCAATCTCAACATGCAGCTGCCGGCGATCTCTCCGGCGAACAAGCGGGCCAATGCCGAGCTTGCCGTCATCTTTGCCCGAGGAAGTGTCCCGCACAAGTACGTGGATGCAGCGGCCTGGGCCTCCGTCGATTGTCGGCGGGTGCTGCCCGTCACACACCTCACCGACGGCGCCCGCTCCGAAGTCGTCAGGCAAATCCGAAACGCCAACGTCAAAGTGACGCCCGAAATCCTCGCTTCGATGATGAAGCAGGCCGTTCTGTCCGACTACCTGCAACACCAGATCTTTTCCGGACTTGTCCGCGAACAAGCGGCTCACAGTGCTCAGGTATTGGGTGTGGATCCCGCGGTGGCAAATCCGATTGCCTACAAACTGGCGTACAAGAGCAATGAAGTGAAGGCTCTCGCGCAGAACGTCAATTTCAAGGATCCTCAGCAGCTTGAGACCTTCAAACAGAATGTGGCGGAGCTCGTACGCGAACAAATCTCGATCTGCTTTACGCTCTGCAGCAAGATCAAAGACGTTCAGGCTCGGGCTCGTGCGAGCATGCTCGAAGCAACCGGGCTTGAGGACAACGAAAACTTCCAAAAAAGCGTTAACCAATTCCTCAAGAAAATTGAAACAAAGCTGCTCGCCATCGGATCAAACACCGCGCCTGATCCTGAAAAAGGCGTTTGCAGCGTTGACCAACTGCCTGATATCGCCGCACGGGCTCTTCAGGCGGGAGCCGACATGATCAATGAGAAACGCGGCATCATTGATCTCATTCGCCAAAGCAACTACTCCGATGCGGTTCGGAAAGAATGGGCCGAACAGGCTCTGATCGGCGGCGCATTCTTTAATCAATCCGCAGCCCGCAATGCCCTCAACGTAGCAGGCAACATCGCCTACAGCTGGGAAGCGCACCGGCTTATCGAGGTGATGAGCGCCGCCCCCATTGATGCGGCGGCGTTGAAGTCCGCCATGGTCGATCTCTTTGTCAGAGCCAGGACGGATCTTGCCACCCTCACGACCTCCGAAGCTGACAAGGCAAAGTACGACGGCGAAGTCATGCGTCATGTGGGCATTCTCGTTTTCGGCGCCGTCCTCGACAGTCATGAGGAATTGCGCACGCTCTTTCACAATAATCAAGCCTTCCTGGCTCAGATTCAGGGAGAGCTCATCAACAGCACAAATGCTGAAGAGTTCGCGGTCGCTCAGTCGGTCTTTGAAACAGTACACAGCAAGGACATCGGCGCACTGTATCGTCGCCAGCAGGACATGCTTTTGGACGGCAAGCGCCGCGACGAGCTTCTCAATGCACTTGCCCTCCCCGCTGACGAACCGGTTCCCTCTTCGATTGCCAATGAATTCGTCGGAGCCGCCGGCGGACGGCGGCTTCTCATTGCGCGGTTCGGTGAAGACATCCTTCCCGGTGCAAACCTCTCAGGCCGCAGCTTCACTCTCACGTTTGAGAGCGAAAACGAAAAAGGCTTTATGGATGAGCTCAGGAAATTTGCCCGTGAGCACGAGGGTGCCGGCATCAGTTACGGTGCC
Source organism: Hallella faecis (assembly GCA_963652545.1). Classification (GTDB taxonomy): domain Bacteria; phylum Pseudomonadota; class Gammaproteobacteria; order Burkholderiales; family Burkholderiaceae_F; genus Duodenibacillus. Next base: position 10,880 of record CAVJUB010000026.1, read on the forward strand.
GTGAGCAGCCTTTACCAGTCGTTCGTGCTTGAAAACCATGTCACCAATCTGCTTGAAGCCGCCGCGCGTCCGATCGCTCAACAGCTGGGAGCACAGTTCCTGCCCGACATGCGTGCGTTTTACCGCAATCCGGAAATAAAGGCGCAATTTGAAGCCGCGCAGTCTGCCCAAGAGCTCAATCAGATCATCGCAGGGCTTGACAACAAAATCCGCGCCTTGATCGGCGCTGAAAAAACGCTCGTTGAGAAAGCGGCCGTGCACTACGACGGGTTTGTCTCGCACCTTGCCGCGCGAAGCGGTCTCTCCGCAGATGAAGTGAAAAGCGCCATGCCGCTTGCCGCATTTGCCCACGAACTGTGTCGCCCCTTCTACACGAGCGCAGACGGCCCGGCGCATTCGCTTGAATTCGCCCGCGCCGCCGAAGCCGCTCCCGCAAAAATGGGGCAATGGCTCACAGCGCTCACCGCAGAATACGACACGCGCTTTGACGTGATCGAACACGTCGACGTACCGATGGCAACGAAAATCGCCTGGCGCCGGGACGTCGTACTCACGAAGGCATTTAATGATCCGCGAAACGTGACCGTCCTTGTCGCAACGGCTCCGACCGTCGATGTTTCACTGCTTCTTAATACGCTGCCCGAAGCCGGAGAACTCTCGGCGGATGAACTGGCCAACGTCTTCCGCTTCCAGATGCGTCACATCAGCGACAAGCTCATGAGTCGGCCGGAACTGAAAGGAATCTCGCCCGAAGAGCTTCACGGCCTGAGAAAAGCCCTGGTCGCGTTGCTCTTTAGCCGGGAAAGCCGCCTGCAGAACTTCTTCGGGGACGATCGGTTGCGCGACCGGCTCATGGCGGCGGTTCTCTCGCTGGACGAAGACCGGATCAGCGCCCGGATTGACGAAGAACTCGCGGGAACCGATCCTCAGGATATAGCCGTCCTGAAGGCATCCGAACTGGCCAACGCACGCGAATGCAGCGTCTTCTTTGAAGCTTCCCAACCCGGCATGAAGGCGTTTGCCGAGAGCGTCGGCAACGAGCGCCGCAGAGCGGCAGCCCGAGCCGTCGAAGTGCATAACGCGGCAGTCTGTGAGGTGTTCGAGAAAAACCCGCTTTCTGCCGAGATTCAAAACGCCGTCAACCGGATGACGGCCGATCTGCGCACCAAGTTCGGTGAGGCCGTCGTTCCCGCCGGCGAGCTCGCCGTCCCGGGCATCGGTCTGCATGCGTTTCTTTGGAACAACATCCGCCTGCATCCCGCGCAGTTGGACACCAATCAGGCGCTTGACATCATCCGCGAACGGCTCATTGAGAAATTTGTACAGCGGCAGGTGCTCGATCCTATCCTTGACACCAAGCGCGAGGCCGGTCTGTGCTCTCAGGCGGAGTCCGACCGGGTGCAGTCGCTCATTTTGAATTCCGCATTGCTGAAAAAGCTCGCAAACGACGTGGTCGGCGGCAACCTCGAACCCATGCGTGAGGCGCTGCGCGGCGTTGTTGACGAACAGTTGGCCATCGGCAGCGAATTCGCCGCGAAAAAGACAGAGCTCTCGGAGCGCCTCGTCACCGATCTGGCTCAACTCACGGGGAAGACCGTCGAAGAGGTCAGAGAACACTCGGCACACCTTGAGGGCGCCCTGCGACAGACCTTTGATCAGGTGTTCGACGCAAAGGCGCCCCGCAATCCTGAGACGGGGCTCATAGCAAAAGAAGCGCTCCCCGGAATCTATCCGCTTCTTGAAGAAAAGACGGCTTTGTGCATCGCATCAAAGCACGCCGTTTTCGAGGCGATTCAGGCGAGCCATGTGAGTGACGGTCTTAAGAACAGCTTCACGAGCAATCTTCTCAGCCGCGGCGCCGTCTTCCCCGCGGCCGCTTTCACCGCGGCGGTAAACGCAGGCCGCGCCGTCGCCGACATGCCGCAGGTGACTGAGCTTACAGCGCTCTTTGCCGAAGGCGGAGAATACAGCGCGGATCGTGCGCGCGAGTTGCTGACGCAAATCAGTGCGAATCTCTTTGAGAGACTGGCTTCCGGCTTGTCTGCGACAGATGCCGCTCAACTTGACAGCAACAATATTCCGGCACTTCTTGCGGACGCCCTGGCGGTTGTTTATGAGCTCAAGCCCGAACTTGCCGCCGGCATCAACCGCGACTTTGTGCGCACGGGAGAACTGCAACTGCTCTTGAAGGATCTGATGAACAATCCGCCCGCGGGCATTGTTGCCGGGTGCGTGCTCCTGCAACCTGACGCCGTGTCCGAAACGGGCAACAAGTTCCGTCAGCATCTCGAAGACGAACGCACCAAGGACGTCCGCCAGGCGCTTAGAAAGGCGCTCTTTACCAACAACCACGAGCGCGATCCGATTCCGCAACAGTTCGTTCCTGCCTTTGAAAACGCCATGACCAGGTTGCGGGCTCGTCTCGGTGAGGCCGTCATCCCGCTCAACGCGAAGCCTCTGCAAATACAGTTCGCGAGCGAAGTGAAGACCAAACTCCATCAACTCGCCCAACACGCCGTCAGCAACAAGACGATTGAAGAGACCTTCGTGCAGGGAGTAACCGAAGCCTACGTGCAATCCAAGCTTTACACTTGGAGTCAGTCCGTCATTTCGGAACGCGGTCAGAACGTCGATGCCACGGCCCTGCCTATGACGGCCATCAGTCAGAGTTCCCGCATCCGCGAACTTATTGCAGGAATTGAGCGCCCCGAAGATATCGATGCCATGGAGCAAGAAGCCCGCGGCATCCTCTCTGACATGCTCACTCGCAAGCTCGAGATTGACGCACGCAGCGACGCCGCCATTGAAGATGCGCAACGCCGAATCGCAGAAGCCGGCGACTTTGATTTGGAATTTGTAAAGACATTTCTGACATTTAATTCTTTCCGACATCACCACTTGAGACCGGAGCTTCTCGGCGATATCACGCGAGATCCGCGCACCGGCCAGCCCGACAAAGCCGGGGAAGCGAAGGTGTTTGCCGACGCCCTGCCTTTGCTCAATGAACAGGTGACGCTTTACAGCACGACATTTAAGCGCATCAACGAGCTTGACATTCCGGCTCACACAAAGAGAGAGTGGTGCTCAAAAGCCCTTTCCGGCCAGCTCTTCCTCGCTCCCGGTCGAATCACCGCCATGGTGAACGCTGCGCGAGCCCTTCCGGCTCAAGCTCTTGAGGACGCTTTAAGAGCGGATCCCGCAAATCCTGTGGCTGTCTTCGACGCCTTGAAGGCTTTCGCTCTGGCAATCGGCGCGGGCATCAGTCAGGAGCCGGCGTTCGCCGACGGCGATGCCGAGCTGTACACACCGGCACGACTTGTGACGATGACGCTCTTCGCAGGCGAGCATGAAGACCTCGTCCGCCTGATGACTCAGGAAAAAAAGAACTTCCTCGTCTACACATTGCAGACTATGATGGCGGGCGAAATGCCCAACACAGATGCCTTGGATCCTCTCGTGCACATCATCATGACGCTCATGCAGGTCAACGCTCTGGGGGATGTGGCTCGGCTCGCGTACGGTGCTCCCGTTGCGCCCCCGGATTGGATCGCACTCTGATTCGCGAAAAATTCTGATGCGTCACCGCGGAGCAACACTTCCGCCATAATGCTCCGCGTTGACAATCAAGTCACAAGGAAAAAACATGAAAGCTTCCGAACTTATCCATTCCATCGGCCCGATGCTTGGGATTGAACTTGCGGTCAGTGATGAAGATACCGCACAGGTTCTTTTCGACGATGATGCGGTGGATTTTCAGGTTGCGGACGGCCGCCTCTTCGTGATGGCGGATATCGGATCCGCCGACGGTTGTGAAAACCTCTACGGCTCGTTGCTCAAAGCCAATTGTCTGGGGGCTGAGACCCTCGGCTGCACGATCGGTCTTGACGCCGAACGTCGCGTTCTGACATTGCACCGCATTATCGAAGGCGACTGGACCGATGAGGACTTCCAAAATGTGCTGGCACAGTTTGTGAAGGCGCTTCGCTATTGGAAGGAATGGGCCGCCTCGGGCGGCAGCGTCACCGAGGACACGGCTCCGGTGACGGACGGCGACGGCGCCATGCTGGCGGTCTGACGAACTTATCCGTTTTTTCAAACCTACCAAACTTAGTAGAGCGACCGACAGCCGAAAAACAGCGCAGACCGCCTTTCGGTCAATTTCAGCCGCTGGACGGCATGTTCTGCCTTCATCGTCCGACCAAAAAAAGCGGCGCCGGAAAACCGAATCACCCAGTCTTCCGGCGCCGTCTGGTTCCTACGCCAGCACTACGGAGCAGAAATAATTTCGAATCCGTACGCCTTCTGCGTCAGCTCCTTCACTGACGTCAGATTGAAGAATCGCTCGCACATCTTGACGACGCCCGCCTTCTCCGGCGCCTTGAGTTCTTCGCTGGCAGAAAGCGCGGTCTGCGCCTTCAGCACGACGCCCGGATGCCGCCTCAGAGCCCCCTGCAGCGTTAGATGAGTATCCAGGTAGAACTTTGCAAGGCAGTGGTGCGCGATGAGCAATTCATTCTTGTCCATCTTGCTGCCGGCCACTTCATCAAACTTCGCTGCCACCGGTTCAAAAACCTTCGCAAGCTGGTCAACAAACGCCTTGCCAACATCGTCACCGTCCTCTCTGACAATCGCCGCCAATTTCCGCGCGGCTCTGTCATCCACCGCCTTGAGCGCCGTCTTCAACTGCGGCAGCAACTCAGGATACTTGCCGAAGGTCGGATGCCGCAGCGCCATCTTCACCAGGAAGCCCTTCATTCCGTCTGAGAGTTCCGGATCCTCCTTCACGGCTTTGACAAACGCCTTGCACTCCGCGCCGAAAGTCGCCGGCAGAGCCTCCACCGCCTTCCGCGTCGCCATCAAATCGTCCCGATTCATGAGACCGCCGCCAACACCAGCCGGCACGCCATCCACGGGGCGTCCTTTTCGCTCGGCGGAAGCATAAATCTGCTGCACGGCCTGGTCGACCCCGGTCAAGTTGAGTCTTGCCTGAACTTCGGCGCGATCCATGCCCGTCGCTTCCTGGAAGCTGGTCACCACCGCCTCCTTCACCAGCAGACTTCGACGACTGATGACGCACTGGTCTTCCGCCTCCTGTTCGAAGATGGGGAGCAAATCTCTGATATGCAATCCATCTTCAAGATTCAAATTCGTCAAACGCTCCGTCACCGCATGCACCAGGTCCTTCACTGTGCCGAGGATCTTGAAGTCCTGCTCATTCCGCATCCGACGGTTGACATAAGCCTCCATGCGGCTCGTCATTTCGTTTTCGAACAACACCAGCCGGGCCTGCTTCGCATACTCCAGCGCAATGGTCGCTGTCGTCAAATGCATGTCCGGCTCAAGAACACGCTTCTTCAATCGATCCCACACATCGCTCCGCGTGATCTGCCAAGTGTCTTCCGGCACCAGCGCATCTCCCAGCTGCAGGTTCATCATCGTCAGCTGCGTACGTATCGCACTCGTCAGCACGGCGTCAGGCTTTCCCAAATTGACCTGCTTCAGCAGCTTCATCTGATCAACGATGTCCGCCACATGATCGGCGACGTCCTGGCTCGCCGCTTGCTGCACAAAATCCAAAACAATTCTGTTCATCAAAGCGCGTTCAGCCCGCACCCCCTCCTTGGCAGCGAGCTCAGCCGCCAGCTCAGGCTTCAGGTTCTCCCCGCCGACGCGCTCGTCGTCCAGCGCCAGATTTCGCTGGTCCTTGTCGCGCCGCGAGGTCAAGGTCACCAGCAGCTGGGCCGCCTCGTCCTCGTTTTCATCCATCATTCGGCCCACGGGATTGCCCTCTTCAAGAACGCTCCCGATCAAAGCGCCGTAAAGCACCCGCCGGCCTTTCTCATCAAGCCCGTCGCCCAGACTGGAATTGAGCTCTGCCATCGCCGTCGTCAAGGCGGCGCCCAATGCATCAATGCATTTTTCCGGCTCCTTCAGAGACTTCATCGCCTCATTGACAGCCGCCTTCAAGCCGTCCACCGACTTCTTGAAAGCCGCGACTTGCTCCGGCTTGTCAAAAGCCTTCCCCTGGAGCGCCGCCTCTTGCAAAATCTGCTTCACATCGGCCGGCAGACCGCTCGCCGCAATCGGCTTCAAGACGTCAATGCACGGCTTCACGATGTTGTTGGAGATGCCTTCCAGCTTGGCAGCGAAAGCCTGGTCGTATTCCCCGCCCTTCTCGATCAGCTCCTTCACGGCCGCATCGACCTGCTGGCGATACTCTTTGACGACGGCGAGCTGGCTGATCGCCTCATCGGACATGTTCGCGAGCTGCGCCTTCAGCGCCGCAACCGCCGCGCCCTGCAGGCGAGCGCACTCATCCAAAATCGTCTTTTGAAGCTTAACTTCTCCCCGGACGAACGTCTTCACTGATTCAAGCAGCGCCGCCACCTCCTGCCGGCTCTTCAACGCCTTGAACTTTTTCTGCATCATGTCACTCGACACGAATGCCTTCATGTTGGCGGGATTCGTCATGCCGATCTCGCGCGCCGCCTCATCAGCGATGGCCTGGATCTTCGGCGTCATCATCTGCCGAACCGCATGGATTTCGTAGGTTTTCAGCACATCGTCCGCACTGATCGTCCGGCCTTCGTCAATGCGCGACTGCAGCTCCGCCACCACGCCCTTCCAGGCGGCCGAGTTCTGGATCTCGCCTTTTTCGTTGTAGAGGCCTTCCGGACCAAACTGCCGGCAAAGCTCCTGCTGCCGCTTGAACACGCTGTCGAGAATTTCCTGCGGCATTTCATCGCCTTGAAGCGACTTGGCGAGCTGCGCGCTCTCCAGCTGCCGCTGCCAGCGAACGTTCACGCTCGGCATCCACGGATTCTTCACGAAGGCCTGGACAAAGGACGCGCCCTCCTCCGCCGCTTTGCTCGCGAGCTGGCTCGCGGCCTGCACCATCTCTTCCGGATGACTTCCCGCAAGACGCGCGAGTTCCGGCGCCGAATTGAAGATCAGCGTCACCGCCGATTCATAAAGCGCGCTCCAATCCGCCTCGCTCATGTCGCCCAGCTCCATTTCGGCCGCCCCGGCGACGAGATACTCGCTGACTCTTTCCTGAAGCGGCTGCATGGCCTTGGCAATATCGGAAGCCTTGGGCGGCTGAGCAGTCAGCGCCGTCACAAGATCCGCCAGATCCAGTCCCTTCACCGCACCGCTCAGCAGCGTCACGACTTCCGGCTTTCTGATCCCAGTCTGGCTGAAGGCCGCCTTCTGCATGGCGATCTTGGCCGGACCGTCGGCCAGCTTGAGCTGCTTCACCCTGACAAGCGCCGCCACGCGCCCCTTCATGGCCACCTTGAAGTCGTGCTTGATCTGATCCACAATGGCCTGAGCATTCGTCAGCTGGCCCGAGCCGGCGTCTCGCTGCACTTCCGGCAGATCCTCGGCGGAGTTGAGCGCCGCGACTTCGCTCATTTCAAAACGGACGGAGCCCACGAGCTCAGTCGCCAGCTGTTCATCCATGCCATAAAACGCCATGAGCTGCTTCACGAACCCTTCCTGCATCTTCTTGACCGTCTCGTCGAACAACTGCCGATTGCCAAGCTCTGCGTCAATGCCGGCGTCGATGTCCTGCATCAGGCCCGCCACATCTTCTGGCGACTGGACCGACTCGATCTTGCGCGCCATTTCATCACTGTGGCGAATGACTTGCTGCGCCATGTTTTCATTGACAAATCCCGCGCCAGGCTGCTCGAGCGCCTGCATCTTCTCCTGGCACCGGGCTTTCGCGAGCTCCTCGACATGCGCCTTGGCAAAGCTCGACTCATAAATGCGGAGCGCCTCGCTCTTCTTCACGGCATGAGTGGCGTTGTCCATGAACTTCAGAAGCGCCTTGTTCGCGAGCTTCTCGCCCTTCTCGAAAACGCCGGCCGAAACGGCATTCTCGCCGAAGCGCTGCTTCACGGAAGCAAACGCCTCCTGCTTCGCCGTCTCGTACTTGCTCGGCAGCTTGCCCGTTCCTTCCAGGGCCGCCCGGAATTTTCCGTTGGCGCGATCCGCCTTCGCCTTGTCCTGCTCACGCAAGGCCGGCTGCAGGGCGTGCAGCTTGGCGGCGTGCACCATCTTGCATTCGCTCACGATGAGTTCGGAGAGGCCGAAGGAGAAAATCCCCATCAAGACGCGCTTTGCCTTGCTCATCTGCAAAAGCTCAGGCAGTTCCTCCGCCTGATTCGCCGCCCCCGCCTGTTCAGGCGCCGCTTGCGCCTGCGCCGGAGCCGCCTCGTGCGCCGCCGGCGCCTGCTGCGCCGGCTGCTGCGCGGGCTGCTGCACTTCGGGCAGCGCGCCCGGCTGCACCTGAGGATTCACATTATTGACACCACCAACAGGACCAGTCATTTGTCCACTCCCAAAAATCTTGTCATCGCCTGGTCGTCCATTGAACGACCAAGCGTTTTGTCATTGTTTCATCAAACGGCCAGAAAACCGCCCGCGCCGCCCGTCATCGCTTCCGGCTCGTCATCTTCGTCGTCGCCCTCCTCAGGCTCCGCCGCCACCCAAGCCTTCCAATAGCGCACCGCCTTCAAGAAGGCCGCGAGCATCGACTTGAACTCCTCTTCCTCCATGGCGCCGGTGAGCATCATGTGAAGCGTCAGCACCTGCCGTTCGGCATCAAGGCCGATCACCGCCCCGAGCGTCTCCGCGCCGCAGCAGTTCGCGCGCAGCAGCGCCGCGTATTCGTCTTCGCACCCCTTGGAGCTTCCCAGATCGGCAATGAGAAAGAGCGTCTGCCCCGCCGTCTGAAAGTCCACGGCGTCGTTGTCAAAGAGCACGCGGCAGGCGCTGCCGTCGCCGGACTCGATCGCAATGCCCAGCAAGCCGCCGAGCTCCTTCGGAACATCCGTTACATGAATCATTTTTCTTTTCTCCCGCAGGGTTCAGAAGCCGCTTCTGCCGCGCACAGCGCGTCGGACAGAAATTCCGGCCGTTTTTCGGATTCTATCGGCCGCCGCCGCAGCCAACGCCCCAGGCTTTGTAAAGGAACTCGCGGCGAAAGACGCGCATCAAGGCGAACGGCCAAAGCAACCGGCATGAAAAAGGCGGCGCTCAAAAGCTTCGCGTGAAGAAGCTTTTGCTGCACCGCCTTCGCTTGGCAAACGGCCTCACGCCGCCCGCCGCGCCCAGAGCGTCAAACCGCGAGGAACCCGCCCGGAAGCCCCGAGGCCGGAAGGCTCTCGGCCTCCTCCTCTTCGTCGTCTTCCGCCGGCTCAGCCGCGACCCAGGCCTTCCAGTAGCGCACCGCCTTCAGGAAAGCCGCGAGCATCGACTTGAACTCCTCTTCCTCCATGGCGCCGGTCAACATCATGTGAAGCGTCAGCATCTGCCGTTCGGCGTCCAAACCGATCACGGCCCCGAGCGTCTCCGCGCCGCAGCAGTTCGCGCGCAGCAGCGCGCCGAATTCGTCCTCACAGCCTTTGGCGCTCCCCAGGTCGGCGATGAGAAAAAGCGCCGGCCCCGCCGTCTGAAAGTCCACGGCATCGTCGTCAAAGAGCACGCGGCAGGCGCCGTTCTCTCCCGCATGGATCGAAATTCCCAACAGGCTGTCCAGCTGATTCGGAATCTCCGTTGCATGAATCATTCGTCTTCCTCCAAAATAGGTCGCCGTCGCCGTGCGCCGCCACAGGCTGCGCCCGCGAGCCGCCGGCTGTTTCTCAAGATTCTATCGACTGACAGCCGCTGCGCCCCCCGGATTTGTAAAAATTGTCCGCCGCGATGACGATGAGCGCCTCAGGCGTTCGGCGCCGCCGGCTGCGGCTCGCTGTACGGCGTGAGCTGCCAGCGGGTGCACTGCACGTCGCCCTCGGGACTGAACACGTACTGCGCGCTGATCTTCGCCACCGGCAGCTGCTCGGGCGTATGGCATTCCAGCACCACGCTGCCGTCCGCCTCCTTCGTGAAATGGTATTCAAACGGCGCGTGCTCGCCGCCCGAATCGCGGCCGCCGTTCACGATCTGAACAAGCGCCTTCATGCCGAAGGCCGCCCCCACCTGCGTGAGATGCTCCACCAGGCGCCGGTACTGCTCCGGATGTCCGCCGCTCAGTCTTCTCAGCGCCGCAAACAGCTTTTCGTGCTTCGGTCCTCTCACGCCGTTCGCAAACTTCGCCGCCTCCTCCGCCGTCATGCCTTCGGTGCCGTTCGTGATCAAAGTGCCGGTGCCGTCGCCCTGATCAATGTTGATCACGACCTGTCCGAGACGGCCGCCCACCGTTTTCTGGCGGCTGAAGTCCTGCACGAGCGACGCCTCCAGCACGGAATCCTTCTTGCTGCACTCAAATCCCGATCCCGGCATCTTGTAGAAGTCCGACTGATCGATGCGGCGGCTCTGATCCTTGAACTGCGCCACCGCCTTCTCAAGCTTCATTCCCATCGACGCCGCGTTCCAAACCAGCTGGCGCGGATCCATGTCACCGTCAAAGCGCTGCGGAATCACCCAGCCGCCTTCGTCTTCCAAAAGCCGCTCGCACAGCGTGCTCCAATGCTTCTCAAACGCTGCGTTCACCGCCTTCAGGCCCTTTGACTTGTCGGGCGCCGCCGCCCTCTCGCCAAAAAGCGTCGTGCAGAAATCCGCCAGCGGCGGCCGGCCGCCCGTTCTCTGATAGAGCGACGTCAGCTCGGGCAGCTTTTCCCGCACCCACGGCGCCTGGCGCAGACCCGCGAGGACGCAGGCCTTCAAGTAGGTCGAGGGATCCGACGTGCCCGCGGCGCCTTCCTTGATGAGCTCCACCACGGTGCTCGCCACGTTGCCGAAGCCGAAGAAGAGGTTCTCGCGAGGCATTTCGTCGCGCGCGTACGTCATCGCCTCCCGAAAGAGCGCCTTCTGCTGCGGCGTCCAGGCATGCTGCCGGATTTCGTATTCCACGCCGAAGTCAAAATCCGTCTCGCGCTTCAAGCGCGTCTCCACGGCTTCCTTGAAGGTTTTCAAGGAGGCTTCGTCCGGCGCCGAATGACGCACGGCCTCCTTCACCATCTGAGCCGCCGCCTCGTCGAACAATTCGGAAATGACGAAGCCGCGCTGCTGCGCATCGCTCCGAACCTTGGCCACGATGTCAAGCCAGGGCTGCGCCGCCGGCCGCGCCGCCGCCATCTTGGCTTCAATCTCCTGCCTCACGCTCTGCGTGAGCTCCGTCGCCCGGTCCTGCAGATGGATGATGCCCGTCATGCGGCAGAGCACGGGATCGGGCTGCTGCGCGATGTAGTCGTCATACGCCGCCTGCTTCCAAAGGAAGTTCACCCGGCCGAAGAACCGAAACGCCTCGTCCACTGTCACGCCCGTCGCCGGCAGCCGCTGCAGCTGCTCGTTCAATTCCTCCTGGTACTTCTGAGGGAGCTCGCGCTGCGCCTGAACCACCGCCAGCGCGCCGGCGCGCGTCATCTCGCCGCGGCGGCAGAACGCCATCATGGCGGTGCGCACCCCAGCCGCGCTCGCATTCAATCGATCCACCGTCTGCTGCACCTCGGTGAGGCGCTCGGGCAGCGCGTCGAGCCGGTCGCTCACGTGAACGCCTCGGCCGCTCGCCATCGCGACGGCATAGGCTCCTTCGCCCACCTGCCGCTGCACGGCCTCGGCCACGTCCCGAGCCGACACCAGCCGGCGCTCCGCGATCTGATCATAAAGCGGCGCCAGCGCATTGCCCAGGCCGTCGCCGTACTGCTGCCGCAGCGACAGGGCGATCTCATTCAAGCGCATCGCCTGCGCCGTCTGAAACGCCCGCCGCAGCTCCCCCACCTTCAGCTGATGGTCGCCCGAGAGGGACGTCGCCAACTGCCGCGACAGCACGTCGCCCGCGGCCTCGCCGTAGCGGCTGCGAATTTCCGACACGACGCGCTCGGCCGTCTTCATCTTGCGGCTGCGGGTCGTGTAAAGCCGGGACGAGTTCTCCGTCTGCGCCTGGCTGCCCTTCACATAAACGTAGTCGTTGTCCGCGAGATTCTGATTGTTGAAAATGGACTCCAAGGAGCTCATCAAGCTTGACACCGGCGCGACCATGACTTCTTTTCCTTCCGTTGATTTTTCTCGAGGCGCCCGGGCCGCTCACGCTTGCGCCGGCCCGCCCTCGCTGACTTTGACAGGTTCGATTTTAGAGCGCCGCCCGCCGCGAGCCTCGCGCCCTCTATGTAAAGCAACGCCTCCGAACCGCCGCCCGCGCAGAGGCCGGCGAAGTTCAGAGGCGCTTCAAGTCGCCCGAGCGGCGCTTCAGGCCGCGAGCGGCGTCAGATTTTCAAGGACTTCTTCAGAAGAGCGACTCGGCGATCGGCTTCGTGAACGCGTCGTTTTCGCGGCAGCGCTGCCACCAGGCGGCGAGGACGCCGCTCGAAGCGCCGCTTCGCACCTCAGTTGCCACGAGGCTTGAGCGCGGATCGATGCAGAACTCGCGGAAAAGCGGCAGCAGCGAAGCGCGCGCCGGATCCACCGTGAGCACCCAGGCCGCCTCCTTGTCGCTTGCGACCGGCGCCGCATAGCCTGCGTGCACGAGGCCTTCCAACGCCGCCGACGCAGACTCGGGGCAGGCGTCCGCCGCGCGGCAGAGCGCGGTGAGCGAGAGCACCGGCTGTTCGGAGGCCCGGTGCTTTTCCACGAGCGCCCGCAGAATCACGAGCGCTGTGAGAAAGTCGTTCCCCGCCCGGTAGCTGTCCATGTAGCGGCCCGCGGTGAGCTTCGGAATGGTCGCCGTCACCGCCGCGCCCGCAAAGAAGAGGAACCACGCCACGTAGATCCAGAGCACGAGCACCGGAAGCGCCACGAAGGCGCCGTAGATGTTGGTGAGCGTGCCGGCCGTGACGTAGTACTCAAAGCCCACCTTCACCACGAAGCCCGCGGCCGCCGCGGCAAAGCCGCCCCCGAGCGCATTGCGCCAGGGCACGGGGCAGTTGGGAATGTACTTGTACAACGCGGAAAAGCCCAGCACCTGAAGAAGGAACTGCCCCAGAGAAAGAAGCGCCGCCGACGTGCCGGAATCGACGCCCGACAACGCCCGCGCCGTCGCCTGCCCCGTGATCGTGAGGCTCAGCGCCACCGCAGCCGGCCCCACCGTCATCAGGGCCCAGTAGATCAGGACGCGCTGCATCAAGGGCCGCGGCGCGCGCACTTTGAAAATCCGGTTCACCGTGATGAAGAGCTTGTCAATCATGAGAAGCGCCGTCACCGCGAGGCCCGCGAGACCGAAGGTCGTGAGGCCCGCCGCATGGCTCGCGAAGTCTCTCAGGTACTGAACCAGCACGCCGCTGTACTGCTCGGGCAGAAACCCCGTGATGATGAGGTTTTCCAGCGCGGCGCGCGTGTCGGAAAACCCGGGGAACGCCGCAAAGACCGCGAGCGACAGGGCGAGCACCGGCACGATGGCAAGAAGGGTCGCCAACGCCATCGACGAAGCGACTTCCTGAATGTTGATTTCCGCGAGGCGGTCCCGGGCAAAGCGCGCGAGCTGGCGCAGGCGTCCGGCGTCGGGCGCCCCCGAAAAGCGCGAAAGAATGGCTTTCATGATCGCTCCCTACGCCTTCGCGCGCAGCTTTGCGGCCGTCTCAAGGAGAATCGCCTCCGTCGTCTCCCAGCTCACGCAGGCGTCCGTCACGGAAACGCCGTACTGGAGCTTGGACAGGTCGGCCGGGATCTTCTGGCTGCCTTCATTGATGAAGCTTTCAAGCATCACGCCGCGAATGGAGGTGTTGCCGTTCATGATCTGATTCACGCAGTCGCGGAGCACGAAGGGCTGCAGGGCGGGATTTTTGAAGCTGTTGGCATGCGAGCAGTCGACCACGATGCGGCGGGGCAGCCCCGCGGCTTCCAGCGCCTTTTCCGCGAGCATGATGCTCACCGTGTCAAAGTTCGGGCGGCCGCCGCCCCCGCGCAGCACGAGGTGGCCGTAGGCGTTCCCCTTCGTGAGAATCACCGCGGTGCGGCCGTTTTCATAGAGCCCCAGGAAGTGATGCGGCGAGCGGCTCGCGCGAATGGCGTTGATTGAAGCGTCCAAAGTGCCGTCCGTGCCGTTCTTGAAGCCCACGGGCGCCGAAAGGCCGCTCGCCATCTCGCGGTGCGTCTGGCTTTCGGACGTGCGGGCGCCGATCGCGTACCAGCTCACGAATTCGCCCAGGTACTGCGGGCTGAAGGGATCGAGCGCCTCGGTGGCGATCGCAAGACCCAGTTCGCTCACCTCCTGCAGCAGGCGCCGGGCGCGCAGCATGCCTTCGCCGATCCGAAAGGAGCCGTCCAGCCCCGGATCGTTGATGAAGCCCTTCCATCCCGTCACCGTGCGCGGCTTTTCAAAGTAGACGCGCATCACGGGGTAAAGCACGTCGGAAACGGACGCCGAGAGCTTCGCCAGGCGCCGGGCGTAGTCCATGGCGGCCGCGGGATCGTGAATGGAGCACGGCCCCGTGATGACAAGAAGACGCTTGTCCTCGCCGTCCAGAATGCGGCGCACGACGGCGCGCCCTTCGGCCACCACGGCGGCGGCCTTCTTCGTGATCGGCACGGCGGCCTTGATTTCGGCCGGGGACGGCATCGGCTCAAACGCTTCGACGTTGACGTCTTCCAAAGTGACGGGGAGCTGCTGGGATTCGATGGTCATGATTCGCTTGAAAAAACAGAGCGGCTTCCGCCGCTCAAACAGCTTTGATTATAGAAGCAATGCCCAGCGCGCCGGCGGAGGTCTCCTGGGCAATTTCACGCTCTGAAAACCACCTTTGGTGAAGCGCCTGGGCTAATATGGCCTTGTTGCGTCAATCAGCCTCTGCTTTTCCAAGCCATGACTCCTTCTTCTCTTGAAACGAAGCTTCGCATTCCCATTGGAAAACCCGTGTTTTCCTCCATTCGCGAGAAAAAGTACGCCTACGTCGACAAGACGTCCGTCATTGCGCTGCTGGAAAATCTGGACTCCGAATACCCCGTCATCCTCCGGCCTCGCCGCTTCGGCAAGTCGGTAGTGCTCTCC
>CAVJUB010000027.1:0-23454 GCA_963652545.1 Hallella faecis
CATGCAGGACCAGATGCTCTTCAAGCTCGTGAAAAAGCTCGTGGGCCTCTGCTAGGCTCGAACTACGTCTGACGCATGAGAGACGGCGGCGCCGTCTGCCGCTACACTTTGTAAAGCCGCCTCCCATCGCGGGAGGCGCTTTTTTTCAGGAAGACTTTCATGACTGTTCTTGACACCGTCCGCCGCCGCTACACCACCAAGCACTACGACGCCGCAAAGCGCATTCCCGAAGCCGACATCAACGAGCTGCTGGAAGTCCTGCGCCTCTCGCCCACCTCGGTGAACGCGCAGATCACGCAGTTCCTCGTCGCCGACACGCCCGAAGCCAAGGCGAAGATCGCCCCCGCCTTCTGGGACTTCAACCGCCCCCGCGTGACGGACGCGAGCCACTGCATCGTCTTCGTCGTCGAAGACCCCGTGACGGACGATCACCTGAAGGAAGTGCTCGCCAAGGAAGAAGCCGACGGACGCTTCCCGAACGAACAAGTGAAGGCGGATCAGGACGCCGGACGCCGCCGCGCCGCCCAGCTTTTTTCCGACACCATGGGCGGCTTTGCCTGGGCCGCGCGCCAGGCCTACATCGCCATGGGCTTTCTTCTTTTCGCGGCCGCCGAAAAGGGCATCGACTCCACGCCTTTTGAAGGCTTTGACGCCGCTCAGCTCGACGAAATCCTCGGCCTGCGCGAAAAGGGCCTGCGCAGCGTCTGCTGCGTGAGTCTCGGCTACCGCGCCGCAAACGACTCGAACGCGACGCGTCCAAAGTCCCGCCTTGCGCTCGATCGCGTCGTCACCCGCCTTTGATTTTTTCGGAGCCCGCCATGCGCACCGCCGACCTCATCCGCGACTTGAATGCCCTCCTCACGCCCGAGAACTACCATGACTACGCCCCCAACGGCCTGCAGGTCGAAGGGCGGCCGGAAGTCACCCGCGTGGTGACGGGGGTCACCGCCTGCCTCGCGCTGATCGAGAAGGCGGTGGAAAAGAAGGCGGACCTTCTTCTCGTGCACCACGGCTGGTTCTGGAAGCGCGAGGATCCGCGCATCACTGGGATCAAGGGCCGCCGCGTGCGCACGCTGATCAATGCCGACATGAACCTCGCGGGCTACCACCTGCCCTTGGATGACCATCCTGAACTCGGCAACAACGCGCTCCTCGGAAAGGCGCTGGGCTTTGAAGAAACCGGCCGCTTCGGCGACATGGCGCTCGGGCGCCTCGGCGTGACATCGCCCGTCACCGTCCGCGACCTGACGCACCGCCTCGCCAGCGAACTTCATCGCGAGCCGCTCGTCGTGGGTCCGCAGGATCAGGTGATCCGCCGCGTCGCCTGGTGCTCGGGCGCGGCCGCCGACCTGATTGAAGAGGCGGCCGCCTGCGGCTGCGACGCCTTCATTTCGGGGGAGATCTCGGAAAGAACCACCCACATCGCCCGAGAGGCCGGCATCACCTACTTCGCCGCCGGCCATCACGCCACGGAGCGCTTCGGCATCCGGGCGCTGGGCCAGTGGATCGCCCGGGAGAAGGGCCTTGAAGTGGAATTCGTCGACATTGACAATCCCGTTTGATTTCAATAGCCGCCCATCTTTTCGAATCGGCCGCTCATCCGTCTTTGAAATCAAGGCCTTGCGGCCGATTTTGTGCAAAATTTGTCAGCTTTTGCTAAAATAATAGGTTCTGCGGCCTTGCGACAGAAACGCTGAAGGCCGCCACGGTGAGCAAATTCACACTATTTCCGAGGTATTTTCGCCATGATGGTTCTCTTCTCCGGCTCGACCTGCCCGTTCTCGCATCGCTGCCGCTTCGTGCTCAACGAAAAGGCCTGCGACTTTGAAATCCAGGACGTGGATCTCTACAACAAGCCGCCCGAAATCGATGCGATGAACCCCTACGGCGAAGTGCCGATCCTCGTGGAGCGCGACCTCACGCTCTATCAGGCCAACATCATCAACGAATACATCGACGAGCGCTTCCCGCATCCGCAGCTCATGCCCGCGGATCCCATCATGCGCGCCCGCGCCCGCCTCTTCATCTACACGTTCGAGCGCGAGCTCTTCAGCTTCGTGCGCGTTCTGGAAAACCGCGACGAAACCGAAAAGCGCAAGTCGATCGCCCGCAACCAGATCCGCGAGCAGCTCATGCAGCTCTCGCCCGTGCTCGCCAAGAACAAGTTCCTCATGGGCGACGAGTTCACGATGCTTGACGTGACGATGGCGCCGCTCCTGTGGCGTCTGGGCTACTACGGCATTGAACTGCCGAAGTCCGCGGCCCCCCTCCTGAAGTACGCCGAAAGCATCTTCGCCCGCCCGGCCTTCATCGCTTCGATGACGCCGTCGGAAAAGGTGATGCGCCGCTAAAAAAGGACGGGCACCATGTCCATGAGCCAGAACACCATTGTCCTTCCCTTGTCCGAGCCCTCCTTCAAGAGCTACGTCATCCGCGCGCTGCTTGACTGGGCTGAAGACGAGGGCTACACGCCCTACATGCTGGTCGCCGTCGACGACGCGACCGTCGTGCCGCGTGAATACGTGAACAAGGACGGCACCATCGTCCTCTGCGTCCATTCAGAAGCGACCCACCACTTCGAGCTCGACCGCGACGGCATCCGCTTTCAGGCGCGCTTCGGGGAGGCGGTGCGCGACATCGACGTGCCGCTCGGCCGCGTGGCGGCGATCTACCCCAAGGAAGACACCGACAAGGTGAGCTACTTCCCGGTCTTGGAGACCCCGGCGGACTGGGGCGGCGACAAAGCCCCCGCCGCCCGCGCCGACGACGATGACATTCCGACTTTCACGAAGTTGTAAATTTCGGTAGACTTGCCGATCTCGCCCCTATAGCTCAGTTGGTAGAGCAACCGCCTTGTAAGCGGTAGGTCGTCTGTTCGAGTCAGACTCGGGGCACCAGACATCTTGAAAATCCGCAGATTCCTTACGGTTTCTGCGGATTTTTTCATTCTCCGGCGCACCGCGGCCCGCGTCGTTCTTCTACAATGATCGCTCCTTTCACTTTCCCTAGCTTTACCGACATGACCCGATTTCTCCGTTGTGCGGCTCTCGCCGCCCTCACCTGCGCCCTGTCGGCCTGCTCCCCCACTGCCATGACGCCGACCTACAAGACGATCGCCCCCGAAGAAGCGCAGAAAATGATGGACAGCGAGCCCGACGCGCTCATTCTTGACGTGCGCGAGCCCATGGAATACGACCGCGGCCGCATTCCGGGCGCGGACAACCTGCCGCTCTCCGTCCTTGAAAAGGGCATCCCCGCCGACTTCAAGGCCAAGAAGGACGCCACGATCCTCATCTACTGCCGCAGCGGCCGCCGCAGCAAGCTCGCCGCCGACATCTTCGTGAAGGCGGGCTACACCAAGGTCTACGACTTCGGCGGCATCGAGTCCTGGCCCTACCGCATGACGCGATAATCCTCACCGCCTGCGCCAACAGCGGCTTTTCGTCCAAACGGGCGGAAGGCCGCTTTTTTCATGCCGGCTCTACCACCTTGGTGGCATGGCGGCTCGCCTTTCTCCCCAAGCTCGCACTCGCCCCATTTCTCCTCTACTTCTTCGGAGCTAGCACGCCGCCTCCCTCGATTTGTTCGAAAAACACGTCCAACGCTGCCGAGCGTGAAATAGCCGTAAACCCCCATCCCTGCAGGCGCGGATCCCCTTTTTGCGGCATCCTCGCGCGTGTCTTTTGTGCGTCTAGGTACTTTTCCCTAACAGAATTTGTTAACAATTCGACACAGATCAAATAACCCAAAAGTTTTACCCCTTTAGGGGCATGTTTGGACGAAAATAGCGCCGTCCTAACTACCTAGGGGAAAGAAAATGGATCTAGGTTTAGATTTCTGGTTGCAACTGCTCGTCCTTCTGGCGTGCTTGTTCTATGCTGCTCCCAAGGGCGGCATGACGCTCGGTCTCATGGGCGGCATCGGCTTGGTGATCTTCTGCTTCGGCTTTGGCCTGAAGCCGGGCAAGCCTCCCGTTGACGTGATTCTCACGATCATGGCCGTGGTTTGCGCGAGCTCCGCTCTGCAGGCCGCGGGCGGTCTTGACTGCCTGCTGCAGATCGCTGAAAGAATGCTCCGCAAGCATCCTCGCGCCGTGTGCTATCTCGCTCCGTACATCTGCTGGTTCCTCACGGTTCTCTGCGGCACGGGCCACGTGGTGTACACGATGCTCCCGATTATTTACGACGTTGCCATCCGCAACAACATTCGTCCGGAACGCCCGATGGCTGCTTCCACGATTGCTGCGCAGATGGGCGTGATCTGCTCGCCGGCTGCTGTGGCCGCCGTGTCGATCATCGCGCTGATGGACGGCCAGCTCGTGGGCGGCCGCCCCTTCGGCTTCATGCAGCTCTTCGCTGTGGTGATCCCGTCCGCCATCGTCGGCCTCTTCCTCGTGGGCACGTTCTCGATGTTCCGCGGCAAGGACCTCGACAAGGATGAGAAGTTCCAGGCGCTCATCGCCGATCCGGAACAGAAGAAGTACGTTTACGGTGAAACGACCACCCTCCTCGGCGTGAAGTTCACCGGCAAGCAGTGGGCTTCCCTCTGGATCTTCCTCGGCACCGTGGCTGTCGTCGCCGTGATGGGTTCTGTTCCTGAACTCCGTCCGCTCGTCGGCAAGAAGCGTCTCTCGATGACCCTCGTCATTCAGATGTTCATGCTCCTCGCCGGCATCCTGATGGTCATGTTCTGCAACGCGAAGAAGATCAACAAGACCAGCGTCTTCAACGCCGGCATGGTTGCCATCGTCTCCGTCTACGGCGTGGCCTGGATGTCCGACACGATGTTCTCGAACCACCTGCCCGCCCTGAAGGCCGGCCTTACCGAATGGGTGAAGGCTGCTCCCTGGGCCTACGGCATCGTGCTTCTGCTCGTGTCCAAGCTCGTGAACTCTCAGGCTGCCGCCATCGCGACCGTCACCCCTGTGGCCCTCGCCATCGGCACGCCCCCGGGAATCATCGTGGCCATGGCTTCTGCCTGCTACGGCTACTACATCCTGCCGACCTACCCGTCTGACCTTGCGGCCCTTACGTTCGACCGCTCCGGCACGACCCACATCGGCAAGTTCGTGATCAACCACTCGTTCATCCTTCCGGGCCTCATCGGCGTGATTTCTGCCACCGCCGTCGGCTACGTGCTTGGCATGATCTACGGTTACATCTAATACAAAAAATATAAAAACACAAAGGTAGTGGACAGCGGGACGGACTGACAACCAACAGCCGCCCCGCACAAAAAAGGGCGCCTCTTCGGGGGCGCTCTTTTTTTGTCACATTTTCAAGAAACCATCAGCCGCCAATCGTGATATCCTTGAAAGTTCACGTCGGTCGGAAACTTTGTTTTCAACCGAAAATACTTTGTCAACGCCTGCAACCTCCCCGTAGCCTGACTGTGACTGACACCAACGCCATCCCCCCGGTTCTGCCCGTTCTGGAATTGAAGCGCCTCCTCACGGTGCTCTCTTCGCTCTTTGACATCGCCCGCCTCGTGAATCCTCACGACACGGCCATCCTCACGATTGAAGAGGACGGCAGCGTCACGAGCAAGCCTTACACCTGCTTCAAGGTGTGGAATCGCACCGAGCGATGCGAAAACTGCACGAGCCGCGACGCGGACCGGGAGCACTGCCGCCGCGACAAGTACGAGTACGTGAAGAACAGCATCTTCTACGTGATCTCCAATCCCATCGCCTACCGTGACGCCGAAGGCCGCGAGCATCCGGTGGTGCTGGAGATCGTGAGCCACGTCTCGGACCACCTCGCAGGCGGCCGCTTCCAGCACCGCTCGATCATCGACATCATCGACGAGAACCAGCGGATGCTCTACACGGACGATCTCACCGGCGCCTTCAACCGCCGCTATCTCTTTGAGAAGATCGTCAAGCAGCGCCTCACCCACGCCTTCACGCTCGTCATGATCGACGTGCACCGCTTCAAGGAGATCAACGACACGCAGGGGCACCTCACGGGCGACCTGGTCCTGAAAACCGTCGCCGCCCGCATCCGCGACTGCGTGCGCGAGGGCGACTACGTGGCGCGCTACGGCGGCGATGAATTTGTCGCCGTGCTCAACCACTGCGACGAAGCCAACGCCCGCCAAATCATTCACCGGCTGAAAAAGAACCTCAGCGGCCTTCAAGTGGCCGGGTGCGAAAAGACCGTGTCCTGCGACATCGGCATCGCCGCCGGCGATTGCTCGGGCGGCGCCGAGCCCGCCTTCCTTGCGGTTCTGGAAGCCGCCGACCGCGCCATGTACGAAGAAAAGCGCCGGCACTACGTCGAAGAAGGCCTGCTGCCGCCGCCCCGCTAGCGCTACGCCACGCCGCCCGCCGCGCTGATCGGCCGCTCGGGCGGCTTCTATAATTTCCCGCTTTCCATTCACGCACCTTCACCACCATGCGCAATGTCGTCATCGGCATGAGCGGCGGCGTTGACAGCGCCGTCTCCGCCTACTTGTTAAAGCAGCAGGGCTACCACGTCACCGGCCTCTTCATGAAGAACTGGGAGGATGACGACGACAGCGAATACTGCTCGAGCCGCCAGGACTTCATCGACGCCGCAAGCGCCGCGGACGTGATCGGCATCGACCTCGAGGCGGTGAATTTCGCCAAGGAATACAAGGAGCGCGTCTTTTCGGACTTCCTGCGGGAGTATTCCGCCGGCCGCACCCCCAACCCCGACGTGCTCTGCAACGCTGAGATCAAGTTCAAGGCGTTTCTCGATCAGGCGATGCGCATGGGGGCCGACCACATCGCCACCGGCCACTACGCGCAGGTGCGCGAGGCGAACGGGCGCTTCGAACTTCTTCGAGGCACGGATCCCGGAAAGGATCAGAGCTACTTTCTGCACCGCCTCAACCAGGCGCAGCTCTCCAAAGCTGTCTTTCCCGTGGGCGGCATGTACAAGCGCGACGTGCGAAAGCTCGCCGCAGAGATCGGTCTTCCCGTCGCTGCGAAAAAGGACTCCACCGGCATCTGCTTCATCGGCGAACGCCCTTTTCGCGAATTCTTGAACCGCTACCTGCCCACGAAGCCCGGCCGCATTGAAACGCCCGACGGACGCGTCGTGGGCGAGCACGTGGGCCTTTCCTTTTACACCATCGGCCAGCGCAAGGGCATCGGCATCGGCGGCAGCCGCGATGGCAACGGCGAGCCCTGGTTCGTCGCCGCCAAGGACTTGAAGCGCAACGTCCTCGTCGTCGTGCAGGGTCACGACGATCCGATGCTCCTTTCTTCGGGCCTCACAGCCGTGCACTGCAGCTGGACCGCGGGCGTCGCGCCCGAAGCGGACGCGCCCGTCACCGTGAAGACGCGCTACCGCGCGCCCGACGGCAGCTGCCGGCTCCTCGCCGCCGACGCCGCCACCTGCGACCTCGCCTTCCCCGACCCGCAGTGGGCGGCGACCCCCGGACAAAGCGCCGTCCTCTATCAGGGCGAAGTATGTCTGGGCGGGGGCTTCATCGAAGCAGTCCGTCCTGTCGAAGCGCCCGCCGCTTAATCATGCGGTTAGATTCACTGCCTAAGATCAACGCCATTGAGCCTGCGGCCGTCGCCGCGGGCCCTTTCTGAGGATTTCTCCCCGTGTCGCTTTTTGATTCCGCTCGTTTTGAGACCTCCGCCGCCAAAGTGTCGCAGCTGCCGGCCGCAGGCCTGCCCGAAATCGCCTTCGCCGGCCGAAGCAACGCAGGGAAGTCCACCACGATCAACGTGATCACCCGCCAGGGACGCCTCGCGTTTGCGTCGAAGACCCCGGGCCGCACGCAGCTCGTGAACTTCTTCAAGCTCACGCGCCGCATCGGTGAAACGAAGGACCGCGAAGACATCGCCTTTCTCGTGGACCTGCCGGGCTACGGCTACGCCAAGGCCGCGCCCGAAATGCGCGCCTCGTGGTCCGAGCTCGTGGGCGGGTACCTGGCGGACCGTCCGTGCCTCACGGGCGTCGTGATCGTCATGGACGCGCGCCGCCCCTTCATGCCCGCGGATGAATGGCTCATCAAGTTCTTCTCGGACAAGACGCACGTGCGCCAGCTCTGGCTCATCAACAAGAGCGACCAGATCGGCCGGCAGGAGCAGGCGAAAGTGCTCGCCGCCGCCCGCAGCCGCGCCGAAAAGACCGGTCCTCACGTTTCCGTTCAGCTTTTCTCCGGCCTCAAGAAGACCGGCGTCGACGAATTGACGACGACCCTGCTTTCGTGGATCGATCCCGAAGGCCGCTTCGCCTGATTCTTTTTTAGGACAAACAACATGCAGACCCTCGGCCAGTACCCCATGAAGCGCATGCGCCGCATGCGCCATGATGACTTCTCCCGCCGCCTGATGCGCGAGAACGTGCTCACCGTGAATGACCTCATTCTTCCCGTCTTCGTGAAGGAAGGCGAGCGCGATCGCGAGGCCATCCCGACGATGCCGGGCGTGGTGCGCTACACGGTGGACGAGCTCGTCGCCGAATGCGAAAAGATGGTGGAGCTCGGCATTCCGATGGTGGCGCTCTTCCCGCACATCGAAAACAGCCTCAAGACGCCGGACGGCCTGGAAGCCGCCAACCCCGACGGCCTCATTCCCCGCACCGTGAAGGCGATCAAGGCGGCCTGCCCGACGCTGGGCGTCATGTGCGACGTCGCGCTCGACCCCTACACGACGCACGGCCAGGACGGCCTCATCGATGAGACGGGCTACATCCTCAACGACGAAACGATCGAGATGCTCGTGAAGCAGTCGCTCGCGCAGGCCGAAGCCGGCGCCGACGTCGTCGCCCCCTCCGACATGATGGACGGCCGCATCGGCGTCATCCGCGCGGCCCTGGACGAAAAGCGCCTCATCCACACCCGCATCATGGCCTACTCCGCGAAGTACGCCTCCGCCTACTACGGCCCGTTCCGCGACGCCGTGGGCTCGAGCTCCAACCTCGGCAAGTCCACGAAGGCCGTCTACCAGCAGGACCCCGCCAACGGCGACGAAGCCCTCTGGGAAGTGGGGCTCGATCTCGCCGAAGGCGCCGACATGGTGATGGTGAAGCCCGGCATGCCCTACCTTGACGTGGTGCGCCGCGTGAAGGACGAATTCAAGGCCCCGACCTACGTCTACCACGTCTCCGGCGAATACGCGATGATCAAGTGCGCCGCGGCCGCGGGCTGCATCGATGAAAAGCGCATCACGATGGAAAGCATGATCTGCTGCAAGCGCGCCGGCGCCGACGGCATCCTCACCTACTGCGCCATGGACGTGGCGAAGTGGCTCAAGGAAGGCTACAACTACTAAGCGCCGCCGATTGGATTCGATCCAAAGGCCCGTTCGAGAACCCGCTCGAGCGGGCTTTTTGCTGGCGCCCAGACGCTCATCAAGCCTCGGGCGTCTCGCTCACGAATCGCAGCGCTGCGTCCCGCTGCGGCGACGAAACCGCC
This sequence comes from Hallella faecis, assembly GCA_963652545.1. Taxonomy (GTDB): domain Bacteria; phylum Pseudomonadota; class Gammaproteobacteria; order Burkholderiales; family Burkholderiaceae_F; genus Duodenibacillus. The sequence goes on from CAVJUB010000027.1 coordinate 9,400, forward strand.
GGATTCCACGCCGCCGTGAGCGGAATGACGGGATCGACGTCGGTGAGCTCCACCACGCGCACGGAAGAGGGCGCCATCTCGGCAAACCAGGCGGGCGCAAGCGCAATGCCCTGCCCGCAGGCCGCAAACGCCATCTGCCGCATCGTGGAGCCGACGCGGTGCTTCACGCGGGCGTGAAAACCGTGCTGCACGCAAAGCCCGGAGAGGATGTCCAGGTAGTCGGGCGAGAGCTCCCGCCCCGGCATCACCCAGTCTTCCTGCGCGAATTCCGCGAGCGACGCCTTGCCGCGCTCGGCCGCCCAATGACTGCGGGCCACCATGACGACGGGCTTTTCCAGCCGGATGCAGCGCGTGGCGAGCGTCGCCTCCGACAGCGTCTTGAAGTGTCCCACCGCAAGGAGCACCTCATTGGAAAGGAGCGCCTTCACCACGTCCGCCGAGTCAATTTCCTTCGTAAAAACCGAAAGCCGCGGAAGCGCCGCCGCAAGCCGCGCCTGAAAGTCAGGCATCCAGCCCAGCATTGCCTCCGACACGGCGCCCACGGTGAGAACGCCTTCCCCGCCGCTTTGCAATTCCTTCACGGCGTAGTCAAGCATCTCAGCAGACGCGAGAAACCGCCGCACTTCCGGCATGAAGGCTTCGCCCGCCGCCGTGAGCTTCACGCCCCGGGGCGTGCGCACCAGAAGCTTCACCCGCAGCCGGTCCTCGAGCTCGTCCACCTGCGCCGTCACCGGCGGCAGCGACATGTTGAGGCGCGCCGCCGCCCGGCGAAAGCTCTTCTCTTCGGCCACGACCGCCCATAAAAGAAGCTGGCGAATCAATCGATAGTCAAAGCGGTGCAGCATCGGCGTTCCTCCGGCAGGTTTTTCGAGGCAGAGTGCCACAAAATTTATGACACTGGATCTCTGAGGGTCCGATTATATTGGTCACCCGTTTCCTTTTTTCCGATGTTTTCCATGTCCAGCGAACTCTGGCTTTTTCTCACCATCACCTTCATCACCTGCGTCACTCCGGGCGCAGGCGTCCTCTACACCCTCACCAACGCCTTTCGCTACGGACGACGCCGGGCGTTTCTCTCGCCGGTGGGCAACATGCTGGGGTGTGCGGTGATGTCCGCCATTTCCGCCGCCGGGCTCGGAGCCGTCATCACGGCTTCGCCGACGCTGTTTGCGGCGCTTGAAATCGCGGGCGCGCTGGTGCTCGCGTGGATGGGATGGAAGAGCTGGCGGGCGCGGCCGATGGATCTCTCCCGACTCTCTGAAGTCGTGAATCCTTCCTCCGGCGCCCGAAAGTCGCTCGGCATTCTGAGCAGCGCCGCCCTTTTGCAGATGACGAACCCGATGCTGATCGTGTTTCTGCTCTCGCTCCTGCCGCCCTTCGTGCATCCGGAGGATGACTACGCCGCGCGCATGACGCTGCTCATCGGCCTCTTTCTCGCCGTGGTGCTCTGCGTGCACCTCGCGTACAGCTACACGGCGGCCCTGATCGCCGAACACTTGAAGGGCGAGGCCTTCTCCTTCTGGCTCAACAAGACGAGCGCCGTGCTCTTCTGGCTGCTCGCCGCGGGCGTCATCGCCAAAGTCGTCCTCTGACGCCCGCGCCGCTTCAAAGCTGCGGACCGCAGAGGCAGTGCGCCACGGGCTCCGTCGGAAGCGCCGTAAGCGTCGAGACGTCGTGCGCCGCGGCCTTCACCACATCGGGCGTCAGACCGACCGCACGCACCGCGCCCGACAAGAAGGACTGCAGATCAAGCGCTGACGCCGCTTGCGAGAGCAGCCGCTCGGCCCACACGTCCTTGAGCGACATCGGGGGCTCCACCCAGAAAACTTCCGTTGTTTCCGGCGCCTTCGCAAGCTTCTTGGCAACTTCAATCGCCACATCCAATCCACCCAGCTCGTCCACGAGCCCGTTGTCCTTTGCCTGCCGCCCCGTGTAGACGCGGCCTTGCGCGAGCTCCGCGACGCGCTCGGTCTTGAGCTTGCGAGACTTCGCCACAAGCTCGATGAAGTTGCGATAGGTGCGCTCCACCGTGAGGGACATCACTTCTTCAAACCGGGCGTCCATGGGCTGCGTGCCGTCCTGCGCCTTCGCCAGCCACGTCGTGGACACGCCGCCCGACCCCACGGCAAGCTTTTCGAGCGTCTTTTCAAACGTCGGCATCATGCCGAAAACGCCGATCGAGCCCGTCACCGTCACGGGGTCCGCCACGATGCGGTCCGAGGCGAGCGACACCCAGTAGCCCCCTGAAGCGGCGTAGTCCCCCATGCTCACGACGACGGGCTTGCCCGCTTCGCGCACGAGCTCCAGCTCGCGGCGGATCATTTCGCTCGCAACCGCGCTGCCGCCCGGGCTGTTCACGCGCAGCACGAGCGCCACCGCCTCGGGATCCGTCCGCACGGAGCGGATGTCGGACGCCATCGTCCGGTCGCCCACGCCGGAGACGCCCGACTCGCCGTCGCGGATCTCGCCTTCGAGCGTCACCACGGCGACGTACTGCCCCTTCGTCGCGGGCGCCGGCAGCGTCGCTAGATAGTCGCGGTAGTCAATCGACTTCAGCGCGTCCTCTTTCTTCCCGCCCTGACGCTCCACAAGGAGGTCGTTCACGCCGTCGCGCGTCTTGAGGCCGTCCACGAGGTTCGCCTTGAGCGCCACGGCGCTCATGTCGCCGCGCGCCTCCCGCAGTAGTTGCGGCAGGGCGTCAATGACGCCCGCGACCGTGCCGGGCAGAAGTCCTCGCGCCGTCTGAATGGAGTCCGTCATCTGCGCCCAGGCGTCGTTCATCCACCAGCGATCCGCCTGCAGCGCTTCTTCCGAAGGCCCTTTGCGCACATAAGCTTCAGGGAACGTCTTGTAGGCGCCCGCCTTGAAAACGTGCACCGTGACGCCCGCCTTCTTGAGGAGCTCGCCCCAGTAAAGGCGCGAGCCCGCAAGCCCCGTGAGCATCACCTGCCCCATGGGATGGAGGTAGACGTCGCTCGCGTGCGCCGCCACGGCGTACTGCTTTTGCGTGAAGGCGCCCGACCATACCGTGATGCGGCGCCCCGTCGCCTTGTAGCGATCCATGGCGAGGCCGATTTCATGGATGGAAGCCATGCCGATCGACTGCAGGTCCTCAAGCCGCATGAGGATGCCAGAAATCCGCTTGTCCTGCGCCGCTCGGTCGATCGCTTCGATGACGTCCCTCAACTGCGTCTGCTCGGTCGTTCCCGCCATGAGGCGCGTCAAGGAAACGCGCTTCGCGGCCCCGGCGCCCGACTCCACCACCGTGCCCTCGAGCGGCACCACGAGGACGGCGCCCTCGGGCACCTCCGGCGCCCGGAAAACGAGCACCGCCGCGCCGATCGCCACGCCCAGAATCCCGAGAAACACCAAGTTCACGCAAGCGCGGCGCAGGAAGTTCACGGTCTTCCACGCCGCCTTGAAAACGTCCTTCACGAAATTCACCATGACACGCCTCCTCAGTGGTAGCGTCCGTCAATGCCGGGCTTTTCTGGCGCGGCTTTCTTCACCGTGAGATGCGGCAGATCCTTCAGCGTGCGGATGACGGAGTCCACATAAAAGGGCCGCTCCACCGCCCGATGCGTCTGCGCGTTGCCGATGCACCACACGGTCTGCATGCCGAGGCGCTTGGCGCAGCGCAGATTTCGCAGGCTGTCCTCCACCAGCGCGCAGTCGCGCGGCTGGGCGCCCCCGAGACGGGCCGCCGCATACAGCAGCGCGTCGTCGGGCTTGCAGCGCCAGCGTCCCATGAGATGGAAGTCCTCGGACGTCAGGACGCCGGCAAAAAGATCGTCGCAGTGAAGCGCCCGCAGCACACGGTGCGCGTAGTCGCGGGGGCCGTTCGTCAACACCACCTTGCGCCCCGGCAAGTTCAGAAGCAGCCGGCGCAGCGCCCAGCGGTCGGCGCGAGACTTCGCCAGAGGCTCCACCGCGAAGCTGTGCGTCGCCGGGAGAAACTCCTCCGGACGGATGCCGTGATGCCTTTCCAGCCCCAGAAACGTCGCGCCATACTCGGACCAGTACTTTTCCTGCAAGCGCTGGCCTTCCTCCACCGACACGCCGAGGCGGTCTGCGACGAAATGCCGCATGGCGGCGTGAATGGCGTCAAACATGCCGGCCGACGCGCAGTAAAGCGTGTCGTCCATGTCAAAAATCCAAAGCTTCGGGGTGCGGATCGCGCGAACGGCGTCCGGCAGCTGCAGGTCAGGCGTAAGCAAGGCAGGCACTCGTTGAAATTTCGAAACGAAGGATTTTAGTCCAGTCCTCTGTGCCGCCAACAAAAACCGGCGCCGCCGCTTCTGGAATCGAATCAAGCAAAAGCCCGCGCTTGACTGACCTCAGTCCTCATCCTGCACCACACGCCACTGCACAAACTGACGACGAGGCTCGGAAAAAACCAACGCCACCCGAAGGCGTTCACGCCCTTCGGCGGACCCGCGGCCGTAGTCTCTTGACCGCATCTGGCTTATGGCCTTGTCCAGCAAGGCGGATTCATCCTCTCCTTGTCGGGCAAACTTGAGCTCAAACACCCACTGTCGTTTAGCGACGCTCACTTCCAAGTCGCTGCGCCCCCGATACGAATGAACCTCTATGCGAGGCGCCAGCCCGGCTCCTTCCAGGAAAAATTGAAGACAGGCTCGACAAATCGATTCGGATGTGATCGGATAATATTGGTAATCTGCTCGAGCAAACAGTGCATTGAAACTATTCAACACCTCGTCAACGCTGCCCCGGGCCAGTTTTTCGCCGATGCGTCCCGCGATTTCCACCGGACTTCGATCGCCCAGCAACCGATCGCTATAAAGCCGCGCCATGGAGCGCTTCACCTCTTCGTTCGGATAACCCAAAACAGCCACCGAATCCTCCACCGACTTGATGGTGAGGTATCCCGTCTGCGCGAGGAGCACCACGTCACTCATCATTTCTGGCGACACGACATCCTTCAGCTTTTCCACGGACACCGTTTGTTCAACATCGTATTCCTCGGGACGCTGAAGGCTGTGCTGCTGCAAATAATTCATCAGCAACGAGCTCGTTCCTGCGGATTCATACCAATAATTTTCAAACCCGTTCTCCGGCGACCTCAAGAAATTAAGGACTGACCAGGGAGAAAACACATGCGTCCTCGCTTTCTGGTCAAAACAAAAGCCGTCGTAATAACGAGCCAGCTGCTCCATCAGTTCACAGCGACTGAGACCGCAGACCTTCTCCGCACGGTCAAGATAATTCCCAAAATAAACTTCAATCTCTTCACGGGTGTAGCCCAGCAGCGTTCCGTAAGCGGGCTCCAGCGACAGATCCGTCAATGTATTCAGCGTTGAAAAAATGCTCGCCTGCCGAAATCTCAAAATGCCCGTAACAAAGAGAAATCGGAGGCAGCCTGAATAGGCTTTTATGTTGCTGTAAAACGTAGAAAGCTTCCGTCTCACCTCGTCAAAAAGCGTCGGATCATCTAGGTGCGAAGACAGCGGCGCATCGTATTCATCAATCAGCAAGACAAGAGAAACCACCGGCTGAAGCGCCAGATACTTTGCAAAAGCACCAAAGGGGTTCATTGCAAAGGACTGCCCTGCGTCAAGCTTCACGCCGGCCGCCGCAAACGCAATATCAAACATGTCCGCCACGGCGGCCTCAAATTCCGCCAATGACTTGAAGTCCTTGCAGCTTGAGAAATCCAGTCGAATCACCGGATACTGCTTGTCATGCCATCGCTTTTCCAAAGCAAGTCCTGAAAAATCCCTCAAGCCGTGCCGAAACAGCGATTCAAACGTTGACACCAGCAGCGTCTTGCCAAATCGACGCGGACGCGACAAAAACCACTGGGCCTGATCCACCTCGGCCAAATCAGCAATCAACTCGGTCTTGTCTACATAAATCTTGTTCTCTCGGGATCTCAATGCCGCAAACGTGGAAATGCTCAACGGGAGTTGTTTTTCTGCCATGGCACCCATCCTCAATTTTTTCAACATCCAGCAGATTCATTGTATCCGAGTCATCCCGACCCATTTTTTCCAAAGCGCCTTGCAGCCAAAGAAAAACGGCGCCCGCACCGCCAAAGCCCGGACGCCGTCTTCGCTCTCAAAGCGAGCTGCCGCTTACAGCACGTAGCGCGACAGATCCTCGTCTTCGGCGAGCGCGCCAAGCTTCTCCTTCACGTAGTCCGCGTTGACTTCCAGCGTCATCGACGGCTGGTTGCCCGCTTCGTAGCTCACGTCTTCCAGAAGCTTTTCCATCACGGTGTGGAGACGGCGCGCGCCGATGTTCTCAGTGCGTTCATTCACTTCGAAGGCGTAGCGCGCGATGTGGCTGATCGCCTCCGGCGTAAAGGTCACTTGCGCGCCGTCGGCGGCAAGCAGCGCCTGATACTGCTTCACCAGCGAGCAGTCCGTCGTCGTGAGAATGCGCTCAAAGTCCGCCGCCGTGAGGCTGGCAAGCTCCACGCGGATGGGGAGGCGCCCCTGCAGCTCGGGCACAAGGTCGGAGGGCTTTGAAAGATGGAACGCGCCGGAGGCGATGAAGAGGATGTGATCCGTCTTCACCCAGCCGTACTTCGTGCGCACGGTGGTGCCTTCGATCAGGGGCAGCAGGTCGCGCTGCACGCCCTCGCGGGAGACGTCGCCCCCGGACGTGACGTCGCTGCCCTTGGCGATCTTGTCGATTTCGTCGATGAAGACGATGCCGTTGTTCTCCACGTTTTCGATCGCTTCGCGGGTGCACTCGCCCTTGTCGATCAGCTTCGCCGCCTCTTCGTCGGTGTAGAGCTCCATCACTTCCTTCACCGGCAGCCGGCGCTTTTCACGGCTCTGCTGCTGAATCTTCTCAAAGATCCCCTGAAGCTGCGTCTCCATGTCGTCCATGCCGTCGGGCGCGAGGACGTTCACCGAAGGCGCCTGCGACTGCACGTCCGCCTCCACCGTCTTGTCGTCCAGGCGTCCCGCGCGCAGATCCTCGCGGAAGCGCCGGCGGGCGGCGTTCTCTTCGGGCTTCACCGGGTTGCCGTTTTCGTCCGTCACCGCCTTCGGGGGCGGCACGAGAAGGTCCAGCACGCGCTCCACGGCGGCCTCCCGGGCGCGCTCCTTCACCAGACGCTTCTTGGATTCGCGCATGAGCTTCATGCCCGCTTCCATCAGGTCCTTGATGATGGACTCGACGTTGCGGCCGACGTAGCCCACTTCGGTGAACTTCGTCGCTTCGGTCTTCACGAAGGGCGCGTCGGTGAGCTTGGCGAGACGCCGGGCGATTTCAGTCTTGCCGACGCCCGTGGGCCCGATCATGAGGATGTTCTTGGGGGTGATCTCCGAGTGCAGCGGCTCGTCCACTCGGGAGCGGCGCCAGCGGTTGCGCAGCGCCACGGCCACCGCCTTCTTGGCGGCGTTCTGGCCCACGATGTACTTGTCGAGCTCGCTTACGATCTCGCGCGGGGTCATCATCGATTCGTTCGTCATGTCTTGTTCTTTTTACTAGTAACTTCCTAGTTAAATTACTAGTAAATTTACTAGTAATTTACCGGTAACCTGTCGTGCGCTCACGCGCCCTGCTTTTCCTTGCCGATCACTTCGCAGGTGACGCTGTGGTTCGTGTAGATGCAGAGGTCGCCCGCGATCGCGAGCGAGGCCTTCGCAATCGCCTCGGCGTCCATTTCGGTGTGGTCCACGAGCGCGCGGGCCGCGGACTGCGCGTAGGCGCCGCCCGAGCCGATGGCGGCGATGCCGTGCTCCGGCTCGATGATGTCGCCGTTGCCCGAAAGGATCAGCGTGATGTCCGCATCCGCCACGATCATCATGGCTTCCAAGTGCCGCAGCGCGCGGTCGGTGCGCCACTCCTTGGCAAGCTCCACCGCAGCGCGCATGAGAATGCCGGAATGCTTCTCGAGCTTCCCTTCAAAGCGCTCCAAGAGCGTGAAGGCGTCGGCCGTCGCGCCCGCAAAGCCCACGAGAATCTTGTCGTGGTAGACGCGGCGCACCTTGCGGGCCGTGCCCTTGAAAACGATGTTGCCCAGCGTCACCTGGCCGTCGCCCGCCATGGCGGCGACGCCGTTGCGGCGCACGCAGAGAATGGTTGTTCCGTGAAACTGTTCCATAACCACTAAAAACAAAAGAATTGAAAGCGCGGCGAAGATTAGCGAGCGCGGACGAAAAAGGGAAGGCATCTACACCTTCCCTTGCAATTTCAGTTCACGCGAAGCGAATCAGTCGCCGAACATCTTCTGCTTGATTTCGCGACGCTGCTGCGCTTCAAGCGACAGGGTCGCGGTCGGACGGGCCATGAGGCGCGCGACGCCGATCGGCTCGCCCGTCTCTTCGCACCAGCCGTATTCGCCGTCTTCGATGCGCTGAAGCGCGGCCTTCACCTTCTTCAGAAGCTTGCGCTCGCGATCGCGGGTGCGCAGCTCAAGCGCGTGCTCCTCTTCGATCGTCGCGCGGTCGGCGGGATCGGGCACGACGGTAGTCTCGCGCAGCGTCTCGGAGGTCTTGTCCGCATTGTGCTGCAGCTCAGCCTCCATCTGCTGAAGGCGATGCTTGAAGAAGGCGAGCTGCGCTTCATTCATGTAGTCGTCTTCGCCCATCGCGAGGATTTCCTGCTCGGTCAGAAGTTTCTTGGTTGCCATCGATGTTTCTCTAACAAATGTGTTTTGGGAAAACCGTCACTGAAATACCAAGGGAACGCCGGCGGTTCCGCGAGGAAGTCTTTTCCCTCGACGTTTTAAAGGGGGCGAACAATACCACATCCGCCCCCAGTTGCCTAGGCCCGGCGCGATTCTTTATTTGATTCTTAAGAAGTTTTCTCTTCAGGCCTGCTGAGGTTCCGTAAGACACGTCTCAAAGCCTTCGAGAATCGCCTTCTGCGGGAGCCGGCGCCCGATGATGACGATCTTGTTCTGCGGCTTCTTGCCGTCGCCCCAGAGCCCCACCGGGTCCGCCGAGCAGACCATGTGCACGCCCTGAAGCACCCAGCGCTGGTCCGTCTCCGCAAAGTAAATGACGCCCTTGTAGCGGAGCATGTCTTGTCCGTAGACCGACACGAGGCTCTGCAGGTACTGCTCAAAGCGCGGAGCGTTGAACGGCTTGTCGCTTTCAAAGACGAACGCCGCCACGCCTTCGTCATGATGATGGCGGTGCGCGCCCGTGAAGAACGCGGGGTCGATGTCCAGCACGTCGTTGATGTTGAAGCCGCAGAGGTTGAGCACCTTCTCCACCGGCACGTTTCCCATGTTCACCTTCTCGATCGGCGCGCGCGGATTGATCGCCACGATGCGGTCGCGAAGCTTCTGGTACTCCTCTTCGGTGACGAGGTCCGTCTTGCTGACGAAGATGCGGTCCGCAAAGCCGATCTGATCCTTGCTTTCGGGCTGCTTGTCCAAGGTCTCCTCGCCGTGCTTCGCGTCCACGATCGTGACGACGCCGTCCAAGCGGAAATAGGCCGCCACCGCATCGTCCATGAAGAACGTCTGGCAGACGGGCCCCGGGTTGGCGACGCCCGTCGTCTCGATCACGACGTAGTCAAAGTCGATCTCGCCCTTGTCGCGGCGCAGGCGCAGGTCCGTGAGGATGCGCGAAAGGTCGCCGCGGATCGTGCAGCAGATGCAGCCGTTGTTCATCGAAACGATCTGCTCCTTGCTCGTGTGCACGAGCAGCTCGTTGTCGATGCCCTCTTCGCCGAATTCATTTTCAATGACGGCGATCTTGTGCTGGTGGTCTTCCGTCAGGATGCGATTGAGAAGCGTCGTCTTCCCCGCGCCGAGAAAGCCCGTCAGGATCGTGACCGGGATTTCGGGCTCCGGCATCTGGCCCATCGGTTCGTTCTGCATCAGTCAGCCTCATTCAGTCCAAAAGGAAAGCGCCTTCTCCCGCTCGCAGGAAAAAAGCGCTTCCTCAATTGCCGTCTCATATGGGGGCGGCGACGCCCTTTTTCAAGAGGCGTGGCCGCCGTGAAGGCCCCCCAGCGGCGCAATGCGCCTCACTGCCAGGAAACCTTGTCACTTGAACACCCGGGTGCTTCAGCGCACTTCGAGGTGCAGCCCCTTCAAGTACTCGCCCTCGGGGTAGGTCATCAAGAGCGGATGATCGACGCCCGCGCCGAAGCGCCCGGTGCACCACGCGTCCTTCCCCGAATCAATCACCGCGCCCGCCACGATCTTCTGGAAGAGGTCGGGATCGATCGCCCCGGAGCAGGAGAACGTGAAGAGATGGCCTCCGGCCGTCAGAAGCCGCAGGCCGTTCAGGTTGATGTCCTTGTAGGCGCGGGCCGCGCGCTCCACATGGAAGTGGCTTGACGCAAACTTCGGCGGATCGAGAATGACGAGATCAAACTGCTCGCCCTTTTCCCGAGCCTCTCGCAGGAACGCAAAGACGTCCGCCTCCACCCACTTCATCTGCTCGTCCGCAAAGCCGTTCATCTCGGCGTTGCGCCTGGCCTGCGCGAGCGCCTCCGCCGAGCTGTCAACGCTCACCACTTCTGCGGCGCCCCCCAGGGCGAGCGCAAGCGAAAAGCCGCCCGTGTAGCAGAAACAATTCAAGGCGCGCATCTTGCGGCCGTGCGTCTTCTCAAAGTCGCGCGCGAGCTGCTGCGCCGCGAGCCGGCTTTCGCGCTGGTCCACGTAAAAACCCGTCTTGTGGCCGAGGCGCACGTTGACGCCGTACTTCACGCCGTCTTCCACCACCTCAATGAGTTCCGGCGGTTCGGCGCCCGCCAGCACGCCGGTGCGCACGGGAAGCCCCTCGCGCTGGCGCGTCGCGGCGTCCGAGCGGTCATAAAGGCCCTTCGCGCCCGTCGCGTTCATCAGAGCCGCCACAATCTCCTGCATCCGAAATTCCGCGCCCGCGCTCTGAAACTGCGTCACGAGCCAGTCGCCGTACTGATCGACGATGAGGCCGGGCAAACCGTCGGCTTCGCCAAAAATGAGGCGGCGCGCCGTCGTGCGGGCAAGAAGGCCCTTTCGCGCCGCCACGGCTTTTTCAATGCGCGCGGCGAGAAAGCCCGGCACGTCCGGATTCTCGGCTTCGTCAAACGTCCACAGGCGAACGCGCAGCGTGGACTTCGGCGAATAAGCGCCGTAGCCCAGAAAGCGCCCGTCGGCCGCCGTCACCTTCACGGTCTCGCCCGAAAAAGGCTTGCCGGCGACGCGGCCCACGGCCGTGTCATAAACCCAGGGATGACGACGCAGGAGGCTTTTCTCCTTGCCCTTCTTCAACTGAACTTCAATCATGTTTTTCCTTAGAACGCCTGCGGCGCCTTGAGTTGTTCGGTATCCACGGCGCCGCGGAAGACGATCTCCGCCGGCCCCGTCAAAAAGACGGACTCGCCCTCGCCCGCCCAGCGGATCTGAAGACGGCCGCCCGCCATGTCGATTTCGACTGCAGCGTCCAGCATGCCGCGTCGCATGCCGGTCACAGCCGCCGCGCACGCCCCGGTGCCGCAGGCCGCCGTTTCGCCAGCGCCGCGCTCAAAGACGCGAAGCTTCGCGTGCGCGCGGTCCACCACCTGCAGAAAGCCCACGTTCACCTTCTCGGCAAAATCAGGCTTCACCTGCAGGTCGCGCCCCACTTCCGCCACGGGCGCAGTCTTCACGTCGCCCGTCACAATGACGGCGTGGGGGTTGCCCATGGAGACGACGGAAAGCCACACGTCGCCCTCCGTGGTCTTCACCTGCCAGAGCGTGTCCTTGTCGCGCGAGAGGTGCGAATGCTTTGCGGCGTCAAAGTGGCAGGCCGCCGGATCAAAGTCAGGCGCCCCCATGTCCACCGTGACGCGGCCGTCGGCTTCGACGCGGGGGCGGATGAGGCCCTTCTTCGTCTCGCAGACGATCTCCGTCTTGTCCGTGAGCCCTGCGTCGCGCACGAAGACCGCAAAGCAGCGCGCGCCGTTGCCGCACATCTCGACTTCGCCGCCGTCGCAATTGAAGATGCGGTACTTGAAGTCGGCGTCAGGGCGCGTCGGCTTTTCAACGACGAGCAGCTGGTCGCATCCCACGCCGAAGCGCCGGTCGCAGAGGCGGCGGATCGCTTCGGGCGAATCGTCAAAGGGCGTGTCAACGGCGTTCACCATGATGAAGTCGTTGCCCGCGCCCTGCATTTTCACAAAAGGCAGAATCATGGATTTTTCTCAGTAAACGGACGGCTCGCCCTCGGGCCTCGTCTTGAAGCGCCGGTGCGTCCAGAGGTATTGATCGGGAAGCTTGCGAATCCAGGCTTCGAGCTCAGAAACGATGCGGACGGTGTCGGCGACGTCGTCGCCCTGCGGATAGTTTTCCCACGGATCGCTCACGTGCACGACGTAGCCCTCGTCCGTCATCTCCGCGATGCAGAGGCAGACCTTCGCCTTCGTCACCTTCGCCAGACGCCCGCACATCGCGAGCGTCGCCGCCGGCACGCCGAAAAAGGGCACGAAGATCGCGTCGCGCGCGCCGAAGTCCATGTCAGGAAGATAGTAAAAGGGAAGCCCCTCCTTCATCGCGCGAATGACCGCCATCAAATCGTGCCGGCCGCCGCCCTTGGCGATCAACACCGGATCCGAAAAGCGCTTGCGGCCGGCCAAAGCCGCCGCGTCCCATTCGGGATTGCGCTGCTTCTGGTAAAGCGACACGCCGCGCACGTGAAGGTTGAAGGCGATCCCTGCGGCGTCAAGCCCCGCAAAATGCGGCGCCACGATGATGAGCGGCCGATTGTTCTCCACTGCGGTGACATGTTCGAGCCCCTCGAACTTCACGAGCCGGGAGATCTGTTCTCCCGAGCCCGCCCAGAGGACGCCGTGATCAAGCGCCGCGCGCGCCAGGTGCACATAGGTTGACTTCGCGATCGCCCGCCGCTCGGCCTCAGTCTTTTCCGGAAAGCAGAGCCGCAGGTTCGTGAGCGTCACGCGGCGCCGCGCCGGAATGGCGATCCAAAGAAGGCAGGCCACGGCTCGGGCCATCGACCGTCGCACGGGCAGCGGCACATGCACGAGCGACTTCACGACGCCGATCCAAAAGCGCGCGAGGATTCGATTCAATGCCATCAGGCGGTCTCCTTCGGGGGCTCCGAAGCGCCCTTGGGGCGCTTGTAGCGGTTGTAGTTCCAGATGTACTGCTCCGGCGCTTCCTTGATGGCCCGCTCGATCTCGCGGTTCATCGCCTCGACGTCAGACTCGATCGGCCCCTTTTCTTCAGGAAGATGCCAGCGCCGCAGATGAACCTCCCACCCCTTGCCGGGGTGGCGCACCGTCCAGACGATGAAAAGGGCGGCGTCAAACTGACGCGCCATCTTCATGGGGAAAGTCATCGTGAACGCGGGACGCCCGAAAAAGGACGCCCAGACGCCTTCACCGCGACCCGGCACCTGATCCGGCAGGCACCCCAGGGCGCCCCCCGCCTTCATCGCGCGCAGGATCTTGCGCACGCCCGACAAGTCGGCGGGCGCGGGATCCATGCCCTCCCGAAGACGCCCGGCGGCGACGGTCTTGCGAATGAACTTCTGCTTGGGCTCGCGGTAGAGCACCGTGAAAGCTTTTCCAAAGGGCTTCAGGCACTTTTCATAAACCCAGACGGGGCTCACCTCGTAGCAGCCCACGTGGGGCGTCATGAAGATGAGGCTCTTGCCCTCGGCGACCGCCTCCGCCACCGCCTTCACCGCCGACTCGTCGTCGCTGATGTGCGCCATCACGTCGGCGTTGGAGCGCTTCCAAACCCAGGCGATCTCCACGGCCTGCATGCCGGCGTGGCGGGCCGCAAGCGGCATCACGCGCTCCTCGTCCAGGCCCGCCTGCCGCAGGTTCGTGCGAAGCTTGCGGCGGTACTTGGGCCCGCACCAAAAGGCCAGCACGCCCAGAAAGGCGCCCAGACGGTGCAGCGCGGAAAGCGGCAGCCAGCTGAAGATTCTTAAGAGAGCATCCATTGGAAAAAGGGCGGCGCAGCGCTCACGCGCCGCGGCCGCCCGGCATTTAATTGCATCGGTTGAGACGCATTTTAGCGGGAAGCATTCTCTCTTCCGAAAGCTCAATCGATCTCCAGCTTCTCGAGCTTGAGCCCGACAAAAAGCGCGGCGATGCGCGTGAGCTTGGAAAGAGGCTTCACGTTGTCCG
>CAVJUB010000028.1:0-22741 GCA_963652545.1 Hallella faecis
AGCGCAACCTTGCCAAGGTTGAGGTCGCGAGTTCGAGACTCGTCTCCCGCTCCATTCTCTCTTTTCTCCCTCTTAAAAAACGCTGAAAGCTCGTGAGAGCTCTTTTGTCGCGTCTGCTCGCTGCGTAAAGGCCGGCCTCTCTGCGCAAAGCCTGTTTTCGCGGGCGTCAAAACCGCAAAGTTCCTGCGGTAAAATCGAACCACTTAATTTTTCGAAGGAAACCGCGGTTGAGCCGCCGTTTCAGCGCCGCGCCGAGCAGAGACTGCCTCGGCGTTGATGTTGTAGCGGGGGCTTTCGGACGGCGGCGAGAATCAAATGACCACCAAGACAGCCAAGAACGAGCTCAGCTTTGAAGCGGCCGTGGAAGAACTCGAGGGCATCGTGCACAAGATGGAGGCGGGCGGACTGACGCTCGACGAAAGCCTCGCCGCGTACACGCGCGGCACGGAGCTCGCGAAGTTCTGCCGCGCCAAGCTCGACGATGCGCAGCTTCGCATCCAGAAGCTGGAAAGCGACGGCCGTCTGGCGGCCTTTGATCCGGAAGGAGCGGCGCAATGACGGCGGCAGCGAACGATTTTGAGAGCTGGGCGTCCGCGCATCGGGCGCATTTCGAGCGCCGCGCCGCGGCGGTTTTCAAGGCGGTGCAGCTTCGGGTGAAGGAGCCTGCGCTCAAGAAGCTTTACGAAGCGATGGAATATGCGCTTTTGGGGGGCGGCAAGCGCGTTCGGGCGCTTCTTGTGTACGCCGCGGGCGACGTGACCGAGGCGCCGCAGGAGGTGCTCACCGACATCGCGCTCGCGATCGAGGCGATTCACGCTTATTCCCTCGTGCATGACGATCTGCCCTGCATGGACAATGACACGCTGCGCCGCGGCAAGCCCACCTGCCACGTGCAGTTCGGGGAGGCGCAGGCGCTTTTGGCGGGCGACGCCCTGCAGCCCTTTGCCTTCTCCATTCTCGCGAACCTCGGCGTCGCCGACGAGCAGAAGGTGGCGATCATCGCCGAGCTCGCGCGCGCCGCGGGCTCCGCCGGCATGTGCGGCGGACAGATGATTGATTTGGAGAGCGTGGGCTGCAAGCTTGCGGTGAACGAACTGCAGCGCATGCATGAAATGAAGACCGGCGCGCTCATCACGGCGGCCGTGCGCATGGGGGCGCTCGCGGGACGAGCGAAGATTGAAAAGCGCGTTCGCGGCGAATTGACGACCTATTCCGAGTCGCTCGGGCTCGCCTTCCAGGTGATTGACGACATTCTGGACGTCACGGCGGACACGGCGACCTTGGGAAAGACCGCCGGCAAGGACGAGGCCGAGGACAAGCCCACCTATGTGTCGCTGCTGGGGCTTGAGGAAGCCCGGACGCTCGCGGGCGCCTGTGAAGAAAAGGCGCTCGCGGCCTTGGACGCGATTGACGCCGTGCGCTCCGAAGAACTGATGCAGTTGGATCCCGAGACAGTCGAAGGAAAGGAAGCGCAGGAGGCGCTCGCCGAAGGCTTTGCGCCTGCGGAGCGCCTGCGCCAGATCGCCGACTACATCATTCGGAGAGACCACTGATGACGGCGCCGACGACGGACTATCCGCTCTTGTCCGGCATCGAGTCGCCTGAGGACCTGCGGGCGCTCTCGGTGGAGTCGCTGCCGATGGTGGCGGACGAATTGCGCCGCTTCATGATTGAAAGCGTCTCAAAGACGGGCGGCCATTTGGCGAGCAGCCTCGGCGCTGTGGAGCTTGCCTTGGCGCTTCACTACGTCTTCAACACGCCCGAGGATCCCATCGTCTGGGACGTGGGGCATCAGGCCTATGCGCACAAGATTCTCACGGGGCGCCGGGACGCCATGGCGGGGCTGCGCCACTACGGCGGCATCTCGGGATTCCCGAAGCGCACGGAAAGTCCGTACGACAGCTTCGGCACGGCGCATTCGTCCACGTCCGTGTCGGCGGCGCTTGGCATGGCGGTGGCGGACTGTCTCGCCGGAAAAAAAGACCGCTGGCACATCGCGGTGATCGGCGACGGGGCGCTCACGGGCGGCATGGCGGTGGAGGCGCTGAACCACGCCGGCATCTATAAAGAGGGCGTGAAGCTTCTCATCATTCTGAACGACAACAACTGCTCGATTTCGCCCGCGGTAGGGGCGCTGTCTGGCAATCTGGGCAAGCTCGTCGCCACGGGCCCCGTCTGGAAGGCGCGAGACCTGAGCAAGCGCGCCTTGAAGGGCTGGCCGGGCTTGTGGGACTTCGCGAAGCGCCTTGAAAAGCAGACGGTGAACTTCTTAAGTCCCCCTTCGTCCATTTTCTCCACGTTCGACTTGAATTATTTCGGGCCCATCGACGGTCACAACGTCGTGGAGCTCGTGAAGCTCCTCACGAACCTGAGAAGGCTCGACGGCCCCATCGTCCTGCACGTGAAGACCTTGAAGGGAAAGGGGTACGCGCCCGCCGAGGCCGATCCCACGACCTACCACGGCGTTTCGCCCTTTGATCCTGCCCAGGGCATCGTCAAAAAGCCCGCGGATCCGGCGCATCCGACCTACACGCAGGTCTTCAGCCGCTGGATCTGCGACATGGGAAAGGCCGACGAAAAGCTCTACGCCATCACCCCCGCCATGCGCGAGGGGAGCGGGCTCGTGGAATTTGAAAAGCAGTTTCCGGAGCGCTACCGCGACGTGGCGATCGCCGAGCAGCACGCCGTGACGTTTGCGGCGGGCCTGGCCTGCGAGGGCATGCACCCCGTGGTGGCGATCTACTCCACCTTCGCGCAGCGCGCCTACGACCAGATTCTGCACGACGTGGCGATTCAGAACCTGCCGGTGACGTTTGCGATCGACCGCGGCGGCCTCGTGGGCGCCGACGGCGCGACGCACCACGGCGTCTTTGATCTTGCGTTCCTGCGCTCCATCCCGAACATGACGGTGATGGCGCCTTCAGACGAAGCCGAGACCCGAAAGATGCTCACGACCGCCGTGAAGCTGGGAACCCCGGCCGCCGTGCGCTATCCGCGCGGCAAGGGGCCGGGCGTGCCCGCGGGGGATGACCTTCAAACGATCAAAGTCGGTGAGTCCCGCACGCTGCGGCAGGCGACGGCGCAAGCCGGGCGCCGCGTGGCGTTTCTCGCCTTCGGCAGCATGGTTTACGACTTGATGCCTCTGGCGGAAAAGCTCGGGGCGACGCTGATTGACATGCGCTTTGTGAAGCCCCTCGATGAAGCGGCGATTCTGGAAGCCGCGCGCACGCACGATTTGCTCGTCACCGCCGAAGAAGGCGTGAAGGCGGGAGGCGCCGGGAGCGCGGTGCTCGAGGTGCTGAGCGACGCCGGCGTGACGACGCCGGTGTTGGTGAAGGCGATCGGCGACTGGTTTGTGGAGCACGGCGACAAGGCGCGGCTCATGAAGGATCTGGCGCTTGACGCTGAAAGCATTGAAAAAGCGGTGAACGAGCGGCTGGCTCGCATAGGAATGACGAAATGAAGATGAAGCCGGGTGTCGAGGGCGTGGTGGAAAACGCGCCCTTGAAGGACTTGAACACGTTTCATGTGGCGGCGACGGCGCGCTGGCTCGGGGGCTTTGCGACGGCGGATGACCTGCGGCGCTTTTACGCCGATCCGCGCTTTGCGGCGCTGCCGAAATTCATTCTTGGGGGCGGCTCGAACCTTCTCTTGACGAAGGACTTTTCGGGGCTCATGTTAAAGAGCACGGACGAAACGGTGGCGGTTGTCGATGAAAACGACGCCTATGTCTTCGTGCGGATCGGCGCGGGCGCCGACTGGACGGCGACCGTGGACGACTTGGTCGCGCAAGGCATGAACGGCCTCGAAAACCTCGCGTCCGTGCCCGGCACCGCGGGCGGCGCCGCCGTGCAGAACATCGGCGCCTACGGGCTCGAATTCGCGGAGCGCGTGAGTGAAGTGGAGTGCTTCGATCCCGCGGCGGACCGCGTGGTGACGCTCTCCGCGGACGACTGCGACTACGGCTACCGCACGAGCGTCTTCAAGACGGAGAAGAAGGACTGGGTGGTGCTCTCGGTGGTGCTGGCGCTTCCCAAGACTTTCGAGCCCCGCGTGGGCTACAAGGAGCTTGCGGCCTGGTTTGACGGCCGCACGCCCGCGTCCGCGAAAGACGTGGCGGAGGCCGTGCGCGCAGTGCGCGCAAAGAAGCTCCCCAACCCCGCGGAGATCGGCAACGCCGGGAGCTTTTTCAAGAATCCGATCGTCTCCCGCGTGAAGATGGTGCATCTCATCGAGGACGATCCGAAGCTTGTGGTGTATCCGCTCGCAGGCGGACGCGCGAAGCTCGCCGCCGGGCGCCTCATT
Source organism: Hallella faecis (assembly GCA_963652545.1). Lineage (GTDB taxonomy): Bacteria > Pseudomonadota > Gammaproteobacteria > Burkholderiales > Burkholderiaceae_F > Duodenibacillus. The sequence continues at coordinate 4,306 of CAVJUB010000028.1, forward strand.
GACGCCGTCGGCATGAAGGGCCGGCGCGAAGGGGATGCGGGCGTGTCGGAAAAGCATTCCCTCGTGCTCGTCAACTACGGCAGCGCCACGGGCGCCGAGATTGCGGCGGTCGCCGAGCGCGTGAAGGCCGCGGTGAAGCGCCGCTACGGCGTGGAGCTCGAGCCCGAGCCCGTCTACCTCTGACGGGAGGCGGACGGCATGTCGTTGGGCGGCATTTTGATCGGCGTCGTGGTGGCCTGCGCCGCGGGCTACCTGTTGATCTACCTCGCGTCCTTCGTCCTCACGGGGAGCTCCTTTGCGCGGCGCCGCAAGGGCGGCATCTACTACGACCAGCTCTGCGCGGCGTACCGCAAGTACGCCGTGGATGAGTTCTGTACGACGGCGACGTACCAGAAGATCCACGCCCTGCTGCGCGACGGCACGCTGCAGCCCTGCTTTCAGGCGCCGAGCACGAAGATCATCGATTTTCTGCCATACCTGCGCGCGACGCCTGATCCGAAGTTCAAGATCTTCATCGATCCGCCGCAGCTCTCACGAGAAAAGAAGATTCTCACCTCGGTGCGCATCTACTGCTACGTGGGAAAGCGCCTTGTGGGGCTCGACAATCTGCTCAACTGCCACAACATCGTGGTGGACATGGTGATCCACGGGCATGACTTCAAGCCCGTGCGCGAGCTCATTCTGAAGCTCGATGCCATGGGCGTCGATCCCACGATCGCGGACGAAGACGTCGCTCAGTCGAAGTGATCGTCGCCGCCTGCGGCGCCTTCTTTCTATCCTTCAAGAGGTGGGGAAAACGCGGTGACAAAACGGTCGCGCGGCGGGTTTCTTGCGGACTTCTCTTTCGGCACAATGCCTCGCCAGCCTTCGGGCGAAGCAATTCAAAAACGCATTTGGGAGAAAACAATGAAGATGACGATGAAGCTCGCCGCTTTGGCGGCGGCGATGGCGGTGACGGCCGGCGCGGCGGCCGCTTCGGGCGACGCGAAGCTGATGGGGTACGCCAAGGGCGCCGACGTGATTTCGGTTCCCGTCACCACGGGCCGCATTGACACGATTAGCGGCATTGTCTACAGCCAGATCAAGATGCCGCGCCGCGTGGACCAGCTCCTGATGACGGTGCTGCAGCCGCGCACGACGGGGATGAAGCCCGCGATCGTTTATTTCCCGGGCGGCGGCTTCTCGTCCGCGGATCATGAAAAGTTCATTGAGATGCGCATGGCGCTCGCGAAGGCGGGCTTTGTGGTGGCGGCGGTGCAGTACCGCGTGGTGCCTTCGAAGTTCCCGGCGCTTTTGGAAGACGGCAAGTCGGCCGTGCGCTTCCTGAAGGCGCACGCGGCGGAGTACGGCGTGGATCCGGACCGCATCGCGGTGCTCGGGGACAGCGCCGGCGGGTACCTCGCCGAAATGATGGCCGCGACGAACGGCGAAAAGAACTGGGACAAGGGCGACTGGCTCAACGTCAATTCCGACATTGCGGCGGCAGTCTCCTTCTACGGCATTTCGGACCTCACCACGATTGGCGAAGGGCTCAACCAGGACAAGGTGCATTCGTCGCCCGCGGTGACGGAAGCGTTGCTTGTGAACGGCCCGGCTTTCGGAAAGTTCCCCGGCGCCTCCATTCAGGCAGACAAAAAGAAGGCGATGAACGCGTCGCCCATGGGGCACGTGGACGGCAGCGAGCCGCCGATTCTCCTCATGCACGGGTCGGACGACACGCTCGTGAGCCCGATGCAGAGCAAGCACTTCTATGAAGCGCTCAAGGCGAAGAAGGTGGACGTGGACTACGTGCTCGTGAAGGGCGCGCACCACGGCGACGATCCCTGGTACCAGCCCGAAGTGATCGAGCGCGTCGTGACGTGGTTCAAGGCGAAGCTCGGAAGCGAAAAGCCCGTGAAGGGCGCCCGAATCGACAAGAGCGCCAACTTGTAATTCCAGCCGGACGCGGTTCGCGAAAGAACGCCCGAGAGCTTGGCGGCTCCCGGGCGTTTTCGCGGGCGGCGAAAAAGTGAGCGATCGCTTCTATCGCGACGAATAGGGCGTCAAGAGCGGCACGGGCATCGGCAGGTTGCCGAGCCAGGGCTTCTGGTACCAGCGCAGGTAGAAAAGCCCCCAGCGGTAGTCGTAGTCGGGCGCCTTGGACATCCCGGCCGCAATTCCGGCGGAAAAGTGAGCGCTGACTCGCCTTTCAAGCGCTCCCGTGACGGACCAGCCTTTGCTCCAGTCCGAATCGGTGTCGCTCACGGAATCAAGGTCGCTCATTTCGGCGCGCTGCCAGGCGGGGATGCGGTCAATGTGAAAGTAGCGGGGGCGTCCCTCGGTCTTGGCGTAGCTGCGGCTCGCGGACGCCGTCGCGCGCCAGGCCCAGTTTTCCGTGCGCCCCGTGTCCGTGATCGACGCCGTGAAGGAGAGCGACGTCTGCGGCGAGTAGTAGCCGCCCTGGCCGAACGTGTAGCCTGACAAGTCCTTTTCGTAGCCGTAGAGCATCGTAAAGAGCGACACGGAGAGCTCGTGGTTCTGGCGGTTCACAAGACGCGCGTAGTTGGAGGCCATCAGCTGCCAGTCGGAATTGCGCGCGACGTTTCGGCCCGTCACGGCCTCCCACGCGGCCTTTCCCCAGAAGCCGAACGCGCCGCCCTTGTCGAGGCTCGCGGAAATCGAGGCGCCCGTCTTTCGCACGCCGCCCCACCAGAGGCCGGTGGCTGGATCGCGCTGGCCGCCGTACGCCAAAAGCGAGCCGTCCTTGGCGCGCCGGTAGATTTCGGTCGTGAGCGACAGAGGGCCCGCGGAAAAGTTGACGGAAGCGGCGCCCACGACGTCCACGTAGTGAAATCCCACGGGTGTCGTGCCGACGTCAAAGGCGACGGTGCCGTTTGTCCAGCCGACCGCGATCGAGTCACCCGTGTCTTTGGTGTGGCCCTTCGCCGGATCGCACCCGCCGGAAAAACACGTGCCTGTCATCGCCTCCCAGGCGCCGGGCTGGATTCTCCCCATGTTGTAGTGCACGACGTCGTTTCGCAGCATCAGCGTGCCGCCCGCGGCGGGCATCAGGGCTTCGGCCATCGTGATCGTGCCGCGGGTGTCGGAGTAGCCGTGCGTGCCTTCGTCGTGAAGGCGCCGCACGCCGGTGGTCACGATGACATTGTGGTTCTGATAAAGAAGCGAGGCGTGCAGCCGCATCGCTTCCCGCACCCAGTCGCTTTCGGCGTCGGGCGTCAGCATGGCCCGCGTGAAGTCTCGGTCGCTGCGGGGTTCGGTGAGCGCGAGCCCTGCGGCGACAAAACCGCGGCGGTAGGCGGCAAGCGCTTCGTCGGGCCGGCCTTCGCTTTCTAAAAAATCGGCGCGGTCGCGCGCGAGCTGCGCGGCTTCCGGCTCATAAACGAGCGCGAGGCGGCTCGCTTCGTCGTAAAGCCGCCCGGCGTCGGACGGACGGCCGAGCTTGCGGTAAAGAAGCGCCGCGCGCCGAAGGTTCGCGAGCGTAAGTTCGCCGGCGTCGGGCTGAGTGAGTTCTTCGAGAAGCCTCAGGGCGTCGTTTTTTTCGCCGAGATTGAGGTGAATCTCGGTTGCGGCGAGCTTTGCGTCCTGAGCGTAGTCAGGTTCATTGAAAAGACGCTCGTAGTCTTCCAGGGCCGCCTTCTGGTTCGCAAGCTTCTGCGACCACTGCGCGCGCAGCGTAAGCGCCGCGGGATCCGCCAGCCCCGCGGCGCTGATTTCCTTCAGGGCCTGCTGCCATTCGCCGCGCGAGGCGCGGGCCTTGGCGGTGCGCACGATGTCGCGGGCCGTGAGTTTTTCCTTTAATGCGGTGAGTCGCGGCGACGTGATGCCGGACTTCGCGAGTGCTTCAAGCGCCTTGGCGCCGTCGCCCGCGTCAGCGAGCGTGCGCGCATAGGGATAGATCCAGTCGCGCGAAAGAAGCGTTGCTTCCGAGAGCGGTCCAAAGAGCGCCACGGCTTTTTCGGGGGCGCCTGCCTTCACATAAAGGCGGGCGAGCTCGTCCGTCACCGCGGGCGTCGGGCCGGTGCGATCCAGCATTTCGCCCAGCACGAAGATGAGGAGCGCCTCGTCTTTTTCCTCGCGGCATTTCTGCGCCCACGTTTTGAGGACGTCCATTTCGCTCGCGGGCCGAGGCCGCGGGGCTGCCGGCGTGATCGCCGCCGTTCGGACGGCGGCTGCTTGGGCGCGGCGCTTTTCGGCGGCCGCTCGGCGCGCTTCGAGGATTTTTAGAGCCGAGGTGATTTCATGCCGCCATCCCTCCGCCCTCGGATCGTCCGGCGCCAGGGCAAGCGCTCGACTTAAATGGCGGATGCCGGACTCCCTCGTTTTATCACTTTGAATGTCCTGCATCCCTCGGCGGACGGCGGAGGCGAGCTGATGACGGCGAATCTCGCCGCGGGCGCGCAGGGCGATGAAGGCGTCGTCGGTGCGCTTGGCAAGAGGCGCAAGAAGCGCGAGCCCTTCCTTTTCCCGGCCGGGGAACTGCAGAAGGTTCACCGCCCAGCGGATGCGGAGGCCGTCTTCACCCGGCGCATCGCCCCAGGCGGCGTCGTAAAAGCGCCGCGCCGTCGCGGCGTCGCCTCGGGCCTCCGCCGCAAGAATCGGCGAAAGCTTGTAGAGGTTCAGGGCGTCGGTCATTTCGGCGACGGCTTCGGCTTCGAGACAGAGCCGCGTGTCGCTGCGGCGGCAGAGGCTCCCCGCGATTTCCTGCGCCTGCCGCCGGTTCTTGTCCGGGTCGGTGAGCACCAGAAGCCGCAGCTTCTCCAGCCGCGCATGATCGTCTTCGGGGTGCGCCGCGAGGTAGGCGTTGAGGGTGGAAAGCGCCGCGGCGTTGTCGCCCGCGAGCCGTTCGTTCACGGCGCGCAGCAAAACCGGATCCTGCGCCGAGGCGGCGCAGGAAGCGAATAAAAGCGACAGGGCGAGCAGCGTCCGCCGGGGCGTCATCAGAGGCGTCATCACGAGGTCAGTGCGGGTAGAGCGTCCAGGGCTTGTCGCCGCGCTTCAAGTACTCGCGCCCCTTGTAGGAGAGCACCTGCGCCTGGGCGTTTTCGCTCACGGGGTTGGTGCGCGGAAGGTCGGCGGCGAGGTCGGCGAGATCGATGCGACGGTTTTTCCCGAAGAAGTCTTCGGAGAGAACGCGCCCGATCAGGTCGCCCAGCGCGAGGTAGCTCGTGTCGCCCGTGACGTGCACCGGCGCGGCGGGAAGGTCCTTCACGCCGAAGAACTTCACCATGGTCGGGACTTCCGTAATCCGCAGGCTCGGGATGTCGCGAAGGCGCGGCATCTGGATGCGGTCGCCGCGGACGGCGGCGCCGTGCTCGGGCGCCACGATGAGCATCACGCGGCGGCCGGACTTCTCAATGTCGCGCATGAAGGTCTGCAGCTGGTCGAGAAGGAGCTTCGCGCGCGGCTTGAAGTTTTCGCTGCGGCCGTGGCGCGGCAGGCGGTTGCCGTCATGAAGCGACAGAAGGTTCATGAGCGTCACGCTGCGCTGGGTGCTCTTGTCCGCGCGCACCGTCCGCAGCCAGTCGCGAAGCATCGTGAGGTCGTCCGCGAGCGGCTCGTCGTCAAAGGCGATGTAGCGGGGCGAAGACGTGCGCTGAGGCGCAAGCGGCGCCGTGAGCCCCGCCTTGTCTCGCAGCGTCTTCAGGTAGTCGTCGTACTCGCCCGAGTGGTCCATGTAGAGACGCTCCTTGAAGCCGAGGCGGTCGAGCCGCGTCATGATCTGGCACTCCGTGCGGGGCGTGTAGAGGGCGTCGTGCGAGGGCTGGCCGCAGGCCATGTTGAGAAGCCGCAGCGTTGCGGGGCCTGAGTAGGACGTCGCGGAATTGAAGCGGTCGAAGACGAGGTTGAAGCGCGAGAAGACGCTGTGGTCCGCGAGTTCGGACGCGTCGAGGTCGTCGTTGGCGAGCGAGCAGATGTTGAGAATCAGGATGTCAAAAGGCGTGTCTTTCTCGGAGAGCCCCGCGGGAATTCGAGCGCGGCGGTTCTTTTCGTAGGCGATGAAGGCGTCGTACCACTGCGCCACGGCGCCGGCGTCCGCGGTTTCGCTCGGGGCGGCGGCTTCGGGGACGGCGACGGTCGTTTCGGTTTCCGCGGGATGGAAGGTCTGCCACGCCGCAGGCGCCAAAACCCCCGCCACAAAATAGAGCACCGTGAAGACGGAGACGCGCAGCCAGTTTCTAAGGAACGCATAGGCCGCGATGAGAACGAGACCCCACGCGACCATGGGCCAGTTCACAAAGTCCCCGGCGAGCTCCAAAAGGTAGTCGGCGGAAAAGCCCAGGATGTTCCGGGTGTTCGCGACGAGGCTATCCCAGCCGGGGAGCCAGCTTTCGGCGTACAAGAGAGCGGCCGCCGCGACGGTGCACAAGACGGTGCGCAGCGCTTTCAGCGCCCGGTGCTGCAAGGGGAGAAGCAGCACGACGATGAGGAGGGCGTTCGCCGCCAGGTTGAGCGAAATCCAGTCGCCCGCGGCAAGCAGAAACTCCGCCGCAAAGAAGACGTTGAACCAGCCCAGGCCCTGCAGCGCAAAGGGCGAGCGGCTCTCGCCGCGTGCATTGACGTCGGTCGTCATTTCGATTCCTTCGGAAGCGTGAGCTGGCCGGCGGCGTCGATTGCGTAGCGGCCTTCATCGAGCCCCCGCGCAAAAAGCGCGAGGACGTTGGTGTAGTAGCTGTCGCGGCGGATGTCGTGCGCAGCGAGCGCCGTGCGCAGGCGGTTCGCGGTCGCGTCGTGCCCCGTCATCATGGCGAGCATCAGAACGCACCCCGCAAAGCCGGCGTTCCCCGGCCGGTTGAAGGTGAGGTCGGCAAGGCGCACTTTTTCAGGTGGGCGGCCGAGAAGCTCCGCCGCCTTCACCATGGGCTCAAACCGTCGCACGAGCGCCGCACCCCCGGCGTCCGCGGTCATCGCGGCCCAGAGATAGGTGCGGATCGCGTTGTAGCTGCCGATGCCGTTGTCCTCGTCGTCGATCGCCGCCAGGCGCCCGTCCTTGTCAAAGGTCGCCCAGTCGGGGGCAAAGCCGTCCGGGGCGCTGCGAAGCAGCATCCGAAGGGAGCCGTCGCGGACGTCGCGCCAGAAGTCGTCTTCTTCGGCAAACCGCGAGAGAATGAACAAGGGGGCGTAGCTTGGGTTGAGCTTCACGGACCCGTCGGCGTGCTCAAACCCCGTGCGGCCCGGCAGAATCACCGCGCCCAGGTTCTTCACGCGGCGCACGTCTTTCTTGAGCAGCGCCATGAGGCCGCGGGCCTTTTCCGTGTAGTCGGGGCGGTTCCAGAGGCGGCCGGCTTCAAGCAGCGCGTACGCAATCCACATGTCGCTGTCGGAAGCGTTGTTGCTGTCCAAAATCGTCCAGCGAACGTCGCCTTCCGCCGTTTTGCGGCCCCAGAGCCAGGCGGGCTGGCGCTGGGCGACGTCGCCCGCGGCGAGGTTCTTTTCGGTCCACGCGAGGAGCGTTTCAAACGCGTCCCGGTCGCCTGCGACGAGCGCAAAGAAGAGGGCGTAGGACTCGCCTTCGCTCGTGGTGATGAGACGGTCGTCGGAAGCGTCCACGACGCGGCCGTTTTCCACGGAGGCCGCCTTGAAGGCGTCCCAGTCGGCCCACTCGGCCCGGGCGGTCTGCACGGCGCACGAGAGGGCGGCGAAAAGCATCAGCAGGGACTTTTTCATTCGCTTCTCCCCTTCACCTGACGGCGCATGAAGCGGTAGACGCCGGTGCCCGCAAGAAGCGCGCAAAGAAGGGCTGCAAGGCTCATCCACAAGGGGTGCCCCGAGGCGGCGGTCCAGACGCGCTGGTACCAGGGGAGATTCCCCGCCTGATAGGTGTCGGCGGCGTCAAAGGCGTAGACGGCGTCGGGCGTCAAGACGGCGAGCGTGCCGGTGAGTTCGCTGAGGGCGGCGGGATCCGCGAGACGTCGGGTGAGCAGCCGCGCGCCCGCTTCGCCTTCGGTGAGAAGCGCGGTCACTGTGCGGCCGGAGGTGATCGGGGACTCGAAGGACGCGATTACGGCCGCGGGGCTTGCGGCGTCGGCCGCCTGGCCGAGGGGCTGACCGGACTTGAGGTCGGCGATGAGATGACGGGTGAGCGTTCGGGCGGCCTTTTCATTGAAGTCCGCGAGTTCGTCCGCGGGGAGCCTGCCCGCGGTGAGAATGTCTCGGCCTGCGAGCTGTGCGTCCTGCCAATTTTCGGTGAGCGTGAGGTTGAGCCCCGCCTGGCCCGTCGCTTGCGCGGCGCGCGCCACGGCGGTGAGGAGCGCCGAAAGGTTCCCGGAAGAAATGCCCTGGGGCGCCACGATCGCCGTTTCCGAGAGGTCGGCGTATTTCGTGTAGGGGAAGCCGCCCGCCGCAAAGAGGGCGAGGCTGGGGAGCGTCGCCCAGTGGTAGGCGCCCTGAAGCGTCACGGTGGAGCCGGGCTCGGCTTCGAGCTGCTGCGGCAGAATCGAGGCCGAGCGGCAGTTTGTGAGCGACCCTTCCGCAAAGTGACGGGTGTAGGCAAGCGTGAGATTCAGCGTGTTGGCAGACGAAAGCGCCGGGGCGGCGGAGGCGCGAGACGCGAGCGGACCTGTCTGCGTCACGAGGGGCGTCTTCACTTCGGCGCGGCTTTGGGAGGCGGGCGCATTCACTGACTCAGCGAGCACGCCGTTCACCGTCACCCGCAGCTGGGCGTCGGCGTCATTCACGGGCCGCGTGTAGCGGTACGCAAGGTTCAGGGTGAGGTTTCCCTTGTCCGTGAGCCAGAGGTCAGGCGCGAGTGCGAGCGGGAGCGACACCGTCGCTTCCGACTGCGCCTTGGCGGTGAGCTGGCCCGGGTATTGCGCAAGCTCCTTCAAGGTCACGGGGCGGTTTTCGGGAAGCCACTTGGGCGCGGTCCATGGCGCGGCCTTTTCGGGGTGAGCGCCTGCGGCGGCGAGCGTTTCGCCGATGAGGACGCGGTTCTTGTCCGCCAGGGCGAGCACGGCGCGGATGAGGTCGGCGTCGCTCGCGCCGGAGACGACGAGCATCTTCGCCGTGCGCGAGAGCGGGGCGTCCGCCATGGTGACGGCAGGGCTGTCGGTCGCGCAGGTTTTCAAAAAGTCAGGCGCCGCGGCTTTGGACGCAAAGGCGATGAAGTGGCGCTCCGGGGGCGCTTCGTTGTAGTAGACGGGGAGTTCGACCCCGCGCCAGTTCGCCAAGCGGCCCGCGAGCGACGCAAAGAGCGCGGCCGCCTCCTTCACGTCGCGCGAGGGATCGGCCGGGAGAACGATCGGCAGCACCGCGGGGCCGTCGCCGTCTCCGGCGGCATCCAGAAAGGGCGCGGGGAAGAGGGCGAGGTCGTTGGCGACCTTCACCTGCTCCGTCGCAAGGCGCAGCCGGCTTTCCGGCGCGATCGAAAGCCACAGCGCTTCGTTGGCGGGGTTTTCGCACACGGGCTGGTAGTGGCCCACGAACTGCAGCATGAGCTGGTTCTGGGGCTTCAAGAGCTTCACGTCCAGCGGCACTTCGGCGCGGGCGCGCTGGCCCAGAAGCTCTTTTTTCAATTGCACCGTGGTCTGCAGCTCGCCGTTTAAAAAGATGTTCACCTGGCTCGTTTCCGGGAGAAGCGCGGGCGAGGCGGTGAGCGTCAGATCGAGCACGGCGGACGCCGCGGCTTCGTCCCGGCGCAGCGCGAAGTCAAAGTACTGCGCGGGCTCCGTGCCCGTGAGGCGGACGGGAAACTGGCCGCCGCCCGGCGTCATCGCCGAAAGTGCCAGATCGCGGTGGCGCAGCGCCGCGGCGTCCGCGGGGGCGGGCGTCGTCGCGGCCGGGGCCGTCTGCACGGTGACGGCGGCCCAGGGCGCCGTTGCGGCAAGAAGCAGAGAGAGCGTGAGGAGCGTTTTTTTCATGGTGACCAATCAGGCGTGGTTCGTCTCAGAAGAAATCGGCTTGAAGCGGGGCAGGAAGCTCGCCGCCCAGGCAAGGCTGCGGTGAATCCACTGCAGCTTCGGGGGGAGCAGCGTGATGAGGGACGCGAGGCCGCTCGCGGCGGACGCGACGAGGATCTTGAAGCCCGCGAGGAATCCGGCGTCGGCTTCGCCCGGCCACCGGTCGGCCCAGTGGCCGCGGCGGGCGAAGGTGAAGCGGTTGAAGCGCCGCTCGACTTCGAGCGCGGGAAGGTCCATCGCGAGAACGACGTGGCCTTCGGGCGTCTTTCCCGCGACGCGGGCGTTGAAGGCGTCGTAGGCGCCGTCCGTGGAGATCGTGACCGTGACGGCGTCGCCCTCTGTGAGCTTCTGAGCGGCGTCGGGCGCGAGAAGGAGCTCGTGCTGCGAGAAGAAGCGGGTTTCGGCGACAAAGACGCCGTCCTCCGTGCGGATTGTGACGGGCGTCGAAAGCGGCACCCGCGGGAAGGCTTCCGTTTGAATTTCTTCGGCGGCGACGGCGGTGGCCGCAAGCAGGATGAGAAGGTTGTAGCCGATCCAGCCCGCGTTGATCGCCAGCGTCAGGTACTCGGGCTCGGGCGACGTGAGGACGCGCGTGACGCCCACGGCGAGTCCCGCGACGTTCAAGGCAAGCAGCGTGAGGTAAGGGGCGGCGATGCGCCAGTCAAGGTATTTCTTGCCGATGGTGCCGCCCTTGGCGGTCACGTTGAACTTTCCCTTGTGGGGAAAGATGAGCGCCACCGTGGTGGGGAGCAGGATGTACCACGAGAGCACCGTCTCGTAGACGCCGCCCAGAAACGGAATGCGGTGGCCCTTCTGTAATTCGAAGTTCGTGATCGCCGAATGGATCATGTGCGGCAGCACGTACGCGAAGATCGACGCCGCGCCCGCGTAGATGATGTAGTTCCCCGCAAAGAGGTAGGGAAGCGGCGCCAGAAGAAAGAGAAGCCGCGGCAGCCCGTGCAGAAAGTGCAGCATGGCGTTGAAGAAGCACAGGCGCTGCGGCAGCGTGAGGCCGCGCCCCAAAAGCGGGTTGTCCAGACGAAAGATCTGAATCATGCCGCGCGCCCAGCGGATGCGCTGCCCGATGTGGGCGGCGAGCGTGTCGGTGGCGAGGCCCGAGGCGAGGGGCTTTTCCGTGAAGACGGAATTCCAGCCGCGGCGGTTCAATTTCAGCGAGGTGTGCGCGTCTTCCGTCACGGTCTCCACGGCGATGCCGCCCACTTCATTCAAGGCGGCGCGGCGGATGACGGCGTTTGAGCCGCAGAACATCACGGCGTTCCAAGTGTCGTTGCCTTTCTGGATGAAGTCGTGAAAGAGGCCGTTTTCGTTGGGAAGCGCTCGCGAGAGGTGCAGGTTCTTTTCGAAGGGATCCGCGGAATAGAAGTGGTGCGGCGTTTGAACGAGCGCCGTGCGCTGGTCCTTCAAGAACCACCCCATGGTTTCCTTCAGGAAGTCGCAGCTCGGCACGTGGTCGCAGTCAAAGATCGCGATGAAGTCGCCCTGCGTCACCGTCATGGCGTGGTTGATGTTCCCCGCCTTGGCGTGGTTGTGCTCCTCGCGCTTGATGTAGCCCGCGCCGAGCTTTGTCATGAAGGCTTCGAACTCGGGGCGGCTCCCGTCGTCCAAAAGGTAGACGTGCAGCTTGTCCTTGGGCCAGTCGAGGTTGAGCGCTGCAAACACCGTGGGCTTGATGACGTCAAGCGACTCGTTGTAGGTGGGGATGAAGACGTCCACGGTCGGCCACTGCGACGCGTCGGCGGGAAGGGGCGCTTCTTTGCGGTCAAGCACCCAGCAGACCTGAAAGTACCCCAGGACCATCACCGCAAAGGCGTAGAGCTCGGCGGCGAGAAGCAGCAGTCCCAGCACGACCTCCGTGACGCTCACGGGGCTGATCGTCGAGGTGATGCGCCACCAGAGGTAGCGCCCTGACACCACGATCGAAATCACGAAAAGGAGCATCAGGGGAAGCTTCGCCTTCAATTGCGAGAGCACCACGGCGGCGGCGAGCATCACCGTGAGAAAAACTATCTGCTCGGCGAGCGTAAAGGGCTGCGTCATGACGAGAAGCCCCAAGGCGATCGTGGCGGTGACGCCGGCCCAGACGAGGCCCTTCTTGAAAGAGGGCTTCAAGGGCGTTGCGGATTCAGTGGCGGTTTCGTCTTCGGCGGCTGTGCGGCCCAGCGCGGCGAACCCTCGGCGGCAGACGCCGAGAAAGGACTGCGCGGCGCGATCCGTGGCGGTTGCAACGCGTGAGGGAGCGGCGGAAGGCCGGGGCGCCGGGCGGCGGAGAAAGAGGGCGGCGAGAGCGGCCGTGAGCGAGCGAACGGCGTCGCCCGGGCGGCGGGGTTTCGCTGGGATTTCGAAGGGCGAGTTCGTGAGAAAGCGCTGCCACGTGGCGTTTTCAAGCGGCACGAAAAGCCGCAGCAGGAAGTGCGCGACGGATTCGCCGTCTTGGCGCCGGGGCAGAAGCGACGTCAGGCCGGCGGTGACGCGCGAGAGAAGGATTGACAGCCGGCTCATGATGGTGAAAAGGTCCGCAAAATAAGTAGGGACGGGATTTTACGAAGGGGCGAACGCACAATCTTGTGTTCGTAAACGTTTTGTTACGGGTGAGCCGGCCTTTTTACAAACCGGCCGGGTGGGGCCGTTTGGGGGACGCGCCAAGGAAAAGTTGCTTCGAGCCATTGCGTTGTCTGCAAATGTAGGGTAATCTGCCTAGGCTAAACACCTAGATTCATCCCCTGTGACGGGGAATTTTCGTGTTGGCTGACGGCGTCAGGAGCCGGCCGCATCGTTCGTTTCCCCCGGACGGGCTGAGTCTTGAGGCTGTCGGAAAGCTGCGGGAGGATTCCTGCGGCTCCCTTTCAAAAAAAACGCCGGCGGCGGACGCAAGAGCCGCGGGTCGGCATGGAGAGTAGAAGAATGAAGTACATCAAGACCTTGGCCGCCCTCGCGGCGGCGAGCGCCTGCGTGGCGGCGACGGCGGCCTCCCTTCCCAAGATTGAAGTGCTGGCCACCGGCGGCACGATTGCGGGCGCCGGCGCTTCGGCGACCGGCACCGCCTACCAGGCGGGCAAGGTGTCCGTGAACCACCTCGTGGCGGCCGTGCCCCAGCTCGCCGACATTGCGGAAATCACCCCGAAGCAGGTCGTGCAGATCGGCTCTCAGGACATGACGGACGACGTGTGGCTGAAGCTCAACAAGACGATCAACGAAGACTGCAAGAAGTACGACGGCTTCGTGATCACGCACGGCACCGACACGATGGAGGAGACGGCCTACTTCCTCAACCTCACGCTGCGCTGCAAGAAGCCCGTGGTGCTCGTGGGCGCCATGCTGCCGTCCACCGGCCTCGGCGCTGACGGCCCCCGCAATCTCTACAACGCCGTGATCGTCGCGTCCGACAAGGAGACCGCCAAGCAGGGCGTCGTGGTCGCGATGGACAACATCGTCGTGAACGCGCGCGACGTGCTGAAGTCGAACACCGTGCAGCCGGAGACGTTCGTCGCAGGCAACTTCGGCAAGGTCGGCACGATCTTCAACAACAAGGTGACCTACGAAAGCACGTCGCTGCGCAAGCACACGTACGAAACGCCGTTTGACGTGACAAAGCTCACGAAGCTTCCGAAGGTCGGCATCGTCTACACGCACGGCGGCGTGGAAGGCATTCAGGCGCAGGCCTTGGTTGACGCCCATTACGACGGCATCGTGAACGCCGGCGTCGGCAACGGCAACATCCACAAGGCCGTCTTCCCGATCCTTGAAAAGGCCGCGAAGAACGGCGTCGCCGTGGTGCGCAGCTCCCGCGTGCCGACGGGCGCCACCACGAAGGACGCTGAAGTGGACGACAACAAGTACGGGTTCGTCTCTTCCGGCACCCTCAATCCGCAGAAGGCCCGCATCCTGCTGCAGCTGGGCCTCACGAAGACCCACGACTACAAGAAGCTGCAGGAGTACTTCGATCAGTATTGATTGGGTGAGTCAGGCGGCGTGACCGCCTGACGCGATCGAAGCTTGAGAACCGCTCTTTCCTTCTGGGAGGAGCGGTTTTTCGTGGATGGTTTGTTGGAGGACAGACATGAGACAGATCACCTGTTTACAATTGATTCCATAATAAATATGGAAAGGCGAGTTCTGTCCGCGAAAGAGTCGTATTCAGAGGCAGGGGATGTTGTCTGTCCGAGGTTTTCTCAAGATTGAAAGGCGGAAAAACATACGAAGAGATGCTTGCATCCAGGAGCTCTGAAAACTAGAAAAATTCAGGAAGCTACTGACAAATTGCAAGCCGCGCATCTCTTGACCTTAATTTGCCATGATTCTGACTTAGTACAGTCTGAACTTGCGGCGGCACTTGGAAATTTCAAGTCAATCATCTTTGAATATAAAACAAAATAGTCTCGTCTGTGATGACAAACGGCTCGATGTTGTCAAGGTACTCAAAGTCTCGGCATTGAGGGGATGTGTACATAGTCTGAAGTTATTTGAAAATAAATAATCTTTGTTAATTGGCGCATGTAATGTATGCGTCTCAAAGCGGTGCCAAAAACTGTAAATTTCCTTGCTTTACAATTATCTTTACGTTGTGTACATACAAGTTGGTGAGATTTTGGGTAAGGTGCTTACATCTCAGTGCTTTCGATTCGGCAATGGTGCTGATTCGTTTTTTCTGAGTAGCTGATGCCAATCAGCAAAACTTTCCCGTGGTAATCAAACCGCTTCAGAGCTTCTATGTAATGCCGATCTTCAATTTGCTGGATAGCCTTGTCAACCGAGCTGTTTTTTTTAAGTTCAATGATGAGCGCTGGTTTGTCGGATCCTCTACGCGGGTAAAAAAGTAGGTCAATGAAACCTCGCCCACCTGCGAGTTCCTCGAACTTTTGGTAATGATCGGTTGCACTTAGGTAGGCCAACAAAACGACACTGCGCAATGCCTGCTCATTGTTGTAGTGCTGAACTGATGTATGGGCTAAATGTGCTTGGCCAATTAAGGGCACTTCTAAAAAATAGAAGGGTAGTTTTAGTTATTCGGGTAAACCCTTTATTTGGGAAACATGAGAAAAATATCGCCCCTACCCCGTAACCAAGTAAATGCGGGGGGACCGGTGGTTGGTCAGTTACTCGAGGGTGAGGCCAACATCTCGCGGAGTGGCAGCCGGCTAGTGCGTTCAGGAAAGTAGAGTGCGCATGCGTTCGGCGTTGTAGCAGCAAGCCGTCAGCAGTTGGTAGGCAAGTGCTCGAATCTGCGAGACGGATCGAACGAAGGAACCGCCAAAGGAGTTCTGGATGTAGGCAAAGACATGTTCAATCCGAACGCGGCAACGCGAAATTTGTGTGTTACGCTCAAGACATAGTTGCCCTAATTTCTGCAGAACTTCCAAAGGATTGTCAATTAACTTCTTGATCTCAGACACTTTTTGAATGAAGCATGGTATAGCTCCTACGCTTTCGATGTACGCGCGCTGTGCTTTGCCGTTGTAAGCCGAATCTGCCAAGACCATTGCCCCTGTGTCGTTAGAATCGAAGAGATCTTTCAGGGTCTGAGAATCATGTAGATTTGCCGGAGAAACAAAGACTTTGAGGATTAGTTTCGCAAATAAGCATACCTTGGCGTGCACTTTGTAGCCGAAGTGCGATTCGTTGTTCTTTTTAGTATGGCGAGCATCCACATCACGTTGGCGTCTTTCTGCAGGATTTTCAAAGATATCTATGGGATCTTCTCCATCAATAATGAGCTTATGCACATCAGACGAAACGTGTCGCTTTTCGGCTTCTACAAAGGAACCGTCGACACCAACATACTTTCCGATTTGTTCTTTAAATTCATCTGGAATCAGGCTTATGTTGTGTTGAAGCGATAGTTCAAATACAGGTAGCATGGAGTTGTGCTGTGCCCACGCTTCTCGATAGTACCAAATGGTTTGGGGAGCGGGGATGTTGTTGATGCGGGCGATACCTACGGCAGCGCGTGCCACAAAGTTCTTGCACAGACGATCATGCAAGGCTTTGTCTGATAATCGATGCCGGCACCCCAACATGACGCAACGAAACATGGTCTCGAGATCCCGAGGTGGGCGGCCGCGTGCAACTATTGGCGAGGGAGCAGGAAGGTTGTCACCAAGCCCCGACAGTATGTCGGCATCGAAGACACCATCTCGAACAAGATCGACGTAGGCTTGGATGGCAGCTTTCTGGCGACGCTCTTGGCGTTCCGATAAGCGGAGCTCTTCGTAAACTAGCCCCTCAGTCTTGAGTGTCTTACGAAAAATAGACTCTGCAAGCACTCCATGCATCAGATAAGGCTTGACTTTTTCGAATGGAATGAACTGTTTCAGAGCCTCATATTCATCTGGTTGGGCCTTACGCAAAGCCGCAAGCATGATGGCGTCGGATCGAGCAATATGATCTACTTCCTCGTCCGTCAGGTTTTTGTAGGGGTTCTGAGACTTTCGAGGAGCCGCGAACTCCTTGACAAGGTCGTTGACAGGAGCGTACAATGATTCCATGATGGGGAATTGTAATTTAGTTGAACACACTCTAATTTTACAATATCCCCATCATTTTTGCTTGTTTTTGGGGTGATTTTTTATACGAATCTCGATAGAGATTTTCTAGCCTTTTCAGTAGGCCTATTTTTTAGAAGTGCCCTGGACAGTAGTGGTTCACTGTAGTGACAGGGCGACTGGCTGAAAAAATAGTCTTTTCTAGAGTTGTTGCAAACCTTTTAACTGAAAATTGAAGAAATTTTCAGCTTTTTCTTGACTTTGGTTGCACGTATATGGTAAAATCCCCTATACGTGCAACCAACCTCGCCACGAGGCAAAATGTCTAAAAAGATTAAAAAAGAGTTCGAACTTACAGAGGCACAGCTCGCGAAGCTGCCTCCTGGCAAGAAGCTGCGCTTCCATCTGACCAAAGTCAAACGCGACAATGGCGATGTGTACGTTATTTCCAATGCCACTTACACCGGAAGGGATGCCAAAGGTGTGAATCGCACCAAATACGTGGCGTCCCGCATGCTGGGGCACTTTGCCAACGGGGATGAATCAGTGTTGATTCCCAACCGCCCTCGAAATTGGAAGGCGTTGGAGTTGGCTCGGCAAACGGAGAAAGAAGTTGCCGCGACCATGGAGAAGTTGGAAGCTCAGCCGGCAAAAATGACGGTTGCTGAAATCAAGTTGGCTGAAGGTATTATGAAATTTATATCGGAAGCCAATTTAAATTATGAAAAAGAAAACGAGCCGTTAGTCCTGATTCGCTACCAGCGAGAACACATCTTGCTTGTTGCCATCCTCTCGGGAATGCACGGCGGGTGCGACGCCGTCTGCATCGCGGATTATTGGAATCGACATAAAGATGAGTTGGCTCAGGTTATACCCAACTTCAACAATGTCACCATTTCCGCTGATACCGTGTGGAAAGTGTTGAGCACAACGCCGGAGTCGGTAAATTCTGCTCTGATGACATCGATGTACGACCGCATGGTGGACATCTCCCACCATCGTTGTGTCGGTCTCGATGGTCAAGTTGCCAAGGCCTCTCGCAACGAAGAAACTGCCCGGCCTTTTCAGATTGCAGGTGTCTATGATGCCACCCAAAAGCAGTGGATTGACCACATCCGCATTGAAGCTAAGACCAACGAAATCCCGACCTTTCCGGTACTCGTCAGAACCCTGAATCTCTGCAACTGCACCGTAACTGCGGACGCCCTCAACACTGTGGTGGAGCTGGCCACAGCCATTCTTTCTAGCGGCGGTCACTATTGCTTGGCAGTCAAAGACAATAAAGGTGGGTTGGCAGATGCAATCAAGGATCACTTCAACAGCCGTTTGTGGCTGAAGCGCGATGCTAAAACCATCTTCGACGAAGTAAAAGTCAGCCACGGACGTAAGGATTATCGAGACTATTTCTTTCTGCCATCAAATCGATTGATTGAGTTTGAAGACCAGTGGCCCGGGTGTTCTTCCGGCACCATTGTGATGGTAAAACACTACAGCGTCGAGCAACGCAAGCGTTGGGACAAGCTCGACAACAAGACAGTTCAGGCGGAGAAGGCCAATGCCGAAACCGAAGAAATTCGATACTACATATCGTCCCGCCGTTTTGAAGATAAGGACACGCCGGAACTGTTGGCGACTGCGATTCGCAAGCACTGGGGCATTGAATCAGCTCATTACATCCTGGACGTGGACTTTGGCCAGGACGCTCATCAGTGCAAGCACCCCACCTACTTGATGGCGACGGCGACCATTCGAAAGATTGCCACCAACCTTCTGCAGAAAATTTTGGAAAACGGCGGAACTGAGCTGAATGAGGATTCGCTGCGACGGCTTGCCCGAAATCTGGATCGCCCCACCGCGGCGCTCCAGCATATTGCCGCCGCATGCCCCGAGTTGGCAGTCGATTACAAGGAGGAAAATAAGGGGTCTTAGTTGATAGGGATTACCCTAACAACTGAAATACTTTGTAACCACGGGCGGTCGCCGTGGGACAGCCATGCTGTTGCCCCATTTTTTTACCGAAACGATCATAGTGAATTAGCT
>CAVJUB010000029.1:0-21781 GCA_963652545.1 Hallella faecis
CTCACCGCCGGCAAGCCACAGCGCCGTCACGAGAAAAATCTTCTTCATCAAAATCACGCTTTGAAAAAAGTCTTCACGAGCGCAAAGCCCGCGCCGGTCATAAGGAAAGACCCCAGCAAATGCAGCGCCGCATGGCAGAAGGCGCGCCCGTAGGCGCCCGCCATCAGCATCGTGACGTTTTCCATTGAAAAGGTGGAGAACGTCGTGAGGCCGCCCAGCAGCCCCGTCACCGCAAAGAGACGGAGCCACGACGGCAGTCCCGAATGCAGCGCCAGATACGCCGTCACGCCGCCGATCGCAAAAGCGCCCAGCAGATTGGCCATGAGCGTCCCTGCGGGCATCACGGGCCACGCGCGGTTGAACCCATAGGAAAGCGCCCATCGCAAGATCGCTCCGCAGGCGGCGCCGAGCCCCACGGCCAGCATCACAGCGAGAAGACTGCCGTCACGCGTTGCGAGCATTTACTGCCAGCGCTCCTTCGCCTTTTCGTCCGTCTCGCGGGCGTCCACCCAATGCGCCGTGCCGTCGGCGAGGTATTCCTTCTTCCAGAAAGGGGCTTCAGTCTTCAGCCAGTCCATCATGAATTCCGCCGCTTCAAACGCGGCCGCGCGATGAGGGCTCGCCACCAGCACGAGCACGATCTGGTCCCCCGGCAGCAGCTTTCCGATGCGGTGAATGATCGTGACCCCGCCCAGCACCGGCCAGCGGCGGCGGGCGTCCTCCACGATCTCGCGCAGGGACTTTTCCGTCATCAGGGGATAGTGCTCCAGCTCCATCGCCCGAACATCGCCGCCGCGCACCAGTCCCGTGAAGGAAACGAGCGCGCCGTTCACCGTGTCGCCCGCAAGCAACGCCGCGGACTCCGCCGCCGCGTCAAAGTCTTCCGTCTGAACAACGACCTTCGTGTAGGCCATGGCGGCTAGCCCCCCGTCACCGGCGGAAAGAAGGCGACTTCATCGCCGTCGGAAAGCGCTGCGCCTTCCTGCACCATGGTGCCGTTCACGGCGGCGCGGATGCGCTTCACCGTAGAGAACGCCTCGCCGTGGAGCGCATCGAGCCCCGCCAGATGCGCCTTCAGTTCGCCCGCGGTGCGGACGGCGTCGGGCAACGCCACCGTTTCTTCATCACGCCCGAGGGCTTCGCGCAGGAGCGCAAAATACTTTACCTTGATCTGCATGGCTTTTTAGAGGAAAAGATCCCGGAAGGGATAGTAGGAAACGATGTCGCCTGGCTTTACTTCCGCGCCCGCGGGGATGTCCGCCAAGCCGTCGGCCCAAGCGCAGCTCGCGAGTATCTGCGAATTCTGCGTGCGGTAGAGATCGAGCCCGCCCTGCTCATTGCGGCGCACGCGCACAAACTCCTCGCGGGCGTCGCTCTTTTTCGTGAAGTCAGCGCGCACCGCCAACGGCATCACGCGCACGTTCTTCATGCCCTGACGGCGCAGGATGAAGGCGCGGGCGAGCATGAGGAAAGTCACAAAGCTCGAGACCGGATTGCCCGGGAGCCCGATGAAGGGCACGCCCTTCACCTCGCCGAAGGCGACGGGCTTGCCGGGCTTCAGGCACACGCGCCACAGGTCGATCTTGCCGAGGCTTTCCACCGCGGGCTTGATGTGATCTTCCTCGCCCACGCTCATGCCGCCCGACGTAATGATGAGGTCCGTTTCACGGGACGCCTTCGCCAGCGCCTCCTGTGTCTTTTCAAAGGAGTCGGGCACGGTGCCCAAGTCATAAACCTCGCAGCCCAGGCCCTTGAGAAGCGCCCGGATCGTGTAGCGGTTGGAGTTGTAGATGCCGCCTGCGGGCAGGGGCTCGCCCGGCATCGCCAATTCGCTTCCCGAGAAGAAGACCGCAACGCGCAGAGGCTTCACGACCGTCACGTACGCGGCGCCCACGCTCGCAATGAGGCCCAGCACGCCCGGCGTAAGCTTTTCGCCCGCCTCGGCCACCACGTCGCCCGAGGCCACGTCGCCCGCGCGGCGGCGCACGAACGTCCCCGCCTTCGAGGGCGCCTTGAAGATCACCTCGTCGCCCTCGCGCTCCACATCCTCCTGCGCCACCACCACGTCCGCCCCCGGCGGCATCGGCGCCCCGGTGAAGATGCGCGCGCAGGTGCGAAGCGCCAGCGGAGAGCCCGTGCTGCCCGCGGGAATGCGCTGGCTCACCGGCAGGCGCACGGGATTTTCAGGCGTTGCGCCCGCGATGTCTTCCGAGCGCAGACAGTAGCCGTCCATCTGAGAGTTGTCCCAGGGCGGCACGTCCACCGTGCTCTTCACGGCGTCCGCGAGAATGCGTCCTTCGGCATAAAGGGTCGGCACGGTTTCCGTGCGGGTCACCGGGACGGCGGCTGAGAGGAGCCGCTCCAGCGCTTCGTTGTACGTGATCACTTCTGAGCCTCGACCTTTTTCTTGAGCTGTTCCACAAAGTCCGCCACCGCCTCCGGCTCGTCCACGGGGAGCCGCACGGCGCCGGCGGGGAGTTCCAGCATTTCATCGTCCGTCGCCACCGCCACGTACTCGCGAGAGGGCGGCAGAGGCTTTCCAAACGCCTTTCGAGCGACCCCGATGCGCGGAATGCCCTCCTCGCTCTTGAAGCCCTCGACGAGCACGACGTCCGCGGGCGCGAGACGCGAGAGAAGCTCGGCCAGCGTCACCTCAGCTTCGGGCGTCTCGCGCATGAGCGCCCAGCGCTCGCGCCCTGCAAGAATCACCTCGGAGGCGCCCGCCTTGCGAAACCGCCAGCTGTCCTTTCCGGGCTTGTCCACGTCGGTGTCGTGATGCGTGCTCTTTACGGCGGACACCCGAAGCCCCCGGGCGACGAGCGCCGCCAGCACCTTTTCCATGAGCGTCGTTTTTCCGGCGCCCGACGAACCGACAAAACCCACTGCGAACATGCGTCACACCGTCCGTTGAAATGCAATCTGATGAGTTTAGCTCAGGCCTTCGCTCTTTATAATGGTCGAACGATTTTTTAACGGGGTTTTGTGATGACCATCTCCCGCCGGCTGCTCGCGAGCTCTGCGGCTCTTCTCGCCCTCACCGGGTGCGGCTTTCACCTGCGCGGCAGCTTTTCGCTGCCCTTCAAGACGCTCTACCTCGACATGGAGGAAAACTCGCCCTTCCGCGCGCGGCTCGCGCGCCTTCTGACATCGGGCTCCTCCGTGAAGCTCGTGGACTCCGCTTCCGAGGCCGAAGCCATTCTGAAAATCGTATCCGTCTCGCAGTCCCGCGACGTTCTCTCCTACAACACGAAGGGCGACGCGGCGGAATATGAGCTCAAGCTCGCCATTCGCTTCAAGCTCGCCGCGCCCGACGGCCGGGAGTACTTCCCCGAATCCGTCGTGAACGCCGCGCGCTCCGTCTCCTACAGCGACGACGAATACCTGAGCCGCCAGAATTCCGAAGCGCTCGTCTATCAGGAAATGCACTCGGACGCCGCCAACCAGATTCTGCGCCGCGTCGAAGCCGCGAAGCCCCTGCCCCCGAAGGCGGCGCAATAACGGAAGGCCTTCATGCGCTTCAAGGAACTGGCCGGGCGCCTTGCGAAAGGCGTCGCCCCCCTGTGGTTGGTGACGGGCGAAGAGCCGCTTCTCATGATCGAAGCGTGCGACGCCATCCGCGCCGCCGCCCGCCAGGCAGGCTGCACGGAGCGGCAGATTCTCGACGCCCGCGCCAACTGGGACTGGTCGCAGGTCTTTGACGCCTGCCGCGCCATGAGCCTTTTTGCCGAAAAGCGCATCGTGGAAGTCCGGCTTGCCTCGTTTCGCGTCGGCACCAAAGGATCGGAAGCCCTCACGGCCCTCGCCGCCGAACCGCTCGAAGGCGTGGTGGTCATCGTGTCGATGCCGTCGGACTGGTCGGTGAAAAAGCTCGCCTGGTACAAGAAGCTCACCGCGGCGGCCGAAGTCGTGGAATGCTCCCCCGTCACTGCCTCCGACCTGCCGCTCTGGCTGCGAGAGCGTCTCGCGCGCCACGAGCTCTCCGCCGACGCCGAAGCGATCGAATTGCTCACCCAGCGCTGCGAAGGAAATCTGCTCGCCGCCTCGCAGGAAGTCCTGAAGCTCGCGTACCAGTATGAAAAAGGCACGCGCATCACGGGCGACATGGTGAAGTCCGGCGTTCTCGACGTCGCGCGCTTTGACACGGAAAAGCTTCTTGACGCCGCGCTCACGGGCGACGCCGGCCGGGCGCTGCGCATTCTGGAAAATCTTGAGGGTGAAGGGGAATCCATTCCCGCCGTGCTCTGGCAGGTAACCGACGAAGTGCGGCTCGCGCTGCTCACCCGCAGCCTCATGGACGCCGGGAAAATGGCCCGCGAAGCCCTCTGGGACGCCGGCGTCCGGGGCATCGACAAGGCGGCCCGCATCCGCGCCTGCGCGCAGCGCAATTCGCGCCCCCGGCTCGAAGCGGCCCTCATGCTCTGCGCCGACATTGAGCGCCTCGGCAAAGGCCTTGTCGTGAAGGAGCGCGACAGCGACCCATGGCTTGAGATGGCGTCGCTCACCACCTTCCTTGCCAACCCGAAAAAATAGGAAGTTTTTGTATGACGAATGACATGCATTCGCTCATGGAGGACGTCGGCCGCCGCGCCCGCGCCGCCGCGCGTCGTCTTTCAACGGCGACCACAGCCGCCAAGAATGCGGCGCTCGTGACGCTCGCCGACCTGCTGCTCGCGCACCGCGGCGAGATTCTCCACGCCAATGCCGACGACGTGGCGGCTGCGAAAGCCGCCGGCCTCAAGCCCGCCTTTGTCGACCGCCTCACGGTGACGGACGCGATTCTTCAACAAATGGCCGAAGGCTGCCGCGACATCGCGGCGCTCCCCGACCCCGTGGGCGAAGTGACGGACGTGAAACCTCAGCCCTCCGGCATTCGCGTGGGCCGCATGCGCGTGCCGCTCGGCGTGGCGGGCATCATTTACGAAGCCCGTCCCAACGTCACGGTGGACGCCGCGGCGCTCGCCGTGAAGTCCGGCAACGCCGCCATTCTTCGCGGGGGCTCTGAAGCCGTCCACACGAATGCCGTGCTCGGCCGTCTTGTGCAGGCCTCGCTCTCCGCGGCAGGCCTTCCCGCGGACGCCGTGCAGGTCGCCCCCACCGCCGACCGCGCCTTCGTGGGCGCCCTCATCACCGCGCAGCAGTACGTGGACGTCATCATCCCCCGCGGGGGCAAGGGCCTCATCGCCCGGCTGGAAAAAGAAGCCACCGTGCCCATGATCCGGCATCTGGACGGCATCTGCCACACCTACGTGGATAAGGCTGCGGACCTTGCGATGGCCGTCACCGTCTGCGACAACGCCAAAACCCAGCGCTATGCGCCCTGCAATGCGATGGAGACGCTTTTGGTGCACGAAGCCGTGGCGGCGGACTTTCTGCCCAAAATCGGCGCTGTCTACGCCGAAAAGAACGTCGAGATGCGCTGTGACGCGGCCGCTCTTGCAATTCTCCAGGCGGCGCGCCTTCCCGCCGTCCCCGCCGCCGACGCCGACTGGGACACCGAATACAACGCGCCCGTTATTTCGATTGCCGTCGTGAAGGACCTTGACGCCGCCATCGACCACATTGAAGCGCACGGCTCGCACCACACTGACGCCATCATCACCGACTCCCGCGCAGCGTCGGAAAAGTTCCTGCGCGCCGTCGACTCGGGCAGCGTCATGGTGAACTGCTCCACGCGCCTTGCGGACGGCTTCGTCTACGGTCTGGGCGCCGAGATCGGCATCAGCACCGGCAAGCTGCACGCCCGCGGCCCCGTGGGGCTCGAAGGACTCACGAGCCTCAAATACATTGTTCTTGGAAACGGCGAGTGCCGTCACTGACTTCTTATGGCTAAACCTCTTTCTTTCTACGCCGTGTGCCCGCTGGGGCTTGAAGAACTGCTCGCTGAGGAGCTCAAGGCCGCCGGCGGCACGATCTACAAAACGGAGCGCGGCGGCGTCGCCTTTGACGGCGACATGGCCTGCGCCATGCGCGCCTGTCTCACAAGCCGGCTCGCTAGCCGCATCCTGATGCGACTCGGCTCCTCCGACTACCGCGACGCCGAGGACATCTACAACTTCGCGTGCCGCACGAAGTGGGAGAACTACTTCGACGCCTCGCAGACATTTCGAGTCGACATCAACGCCCGCCGCTCGCCCCTGCAGAGCCTGGACTTTGCGCTCCTGCGCATCAAGGACGGCATCTGCGACCGCTTCGTGCACTTCTTTGAAAAGCGCCCGGACGTCGATCGCGCGCATCCCGACATCCGCGTCTTTGCGTACGTGAGCGAGCGCTTCTGCACGTTCTACCTTGATCTTTGCGGCGAAGCGCTCTTCAAGCGCGGCTGGCGCGAAGAAAAAGGCGAGGCGCCCCTGAAGGAAAATCTGGCGGCGGCGCTATTGACGCTCGCGGGCTGGACGCCCGAGCAGCCCCTGCAGGACACGTTCTGCGGCTCGGGCACGATCGCGATCGAAGCCGCGCAAATCGCCTGCGGCATGGCGCCCGGCCTGAAGCGCCGCTTCCTCTTTGAAAACTTCGCGGACTTTGACAAGGCGCTCTGGCAGGACATCAAGGACGACGCTCTTGCTGCAGTGAACCGCTCGGCGAAAGTCACGATCGCCGCAAGCGACATCAGCTCCCTCGTCGTGGAAAAGGCGAAAGAAAACGCCCGCAAAGCGGGGCTCGGCGCCCTCTTGGACGACGGCCGCCTCACCTTCACGGCGTGCGACGCCCGAAAAGCCGCGCCCTGCGCGGCAAGCGGACTGCTCATCTCGAATCCCCCTTACGGCGAGCAGTCGAACCCGAAGTCCGCCTCAGTCGCCGCCATGATGAAAGACGTCGCCGACAACCTGAAGCATCAGTTTCCTGGCTGGACGGCGTGGCTTCTGACAAGCGACCGGCTGCTGCCGCGGCAGATGCGCCTCTCCGAGTCCCGCAAGATTCCGCTCATGAACGGACCGCTGGAGTGCCGCTTCTTCAAGTTCGACCTCGTCGCGGGCTCCATGAAGCGCACGCCCAAAGCCGAAGTCCAACCGGCCTCGTAAACTTTTTTCGAAAATCGCTTGCATTCCGGGGGACCGCCCTATACAATGGCGGTCCTTCAGAAAGCCTCTGTCCCCATCGTCTAGAGGCCTAGGACATGACCCTCTCACGGTTAGAACTGGGGTTCGAATCCCCATGGGGACGCCATGCATCAGCGCCGCAATTTGCGGCGTTTTTGTTATCTGCTGATTTCAAAAACTTATGCACCGCTTCTTCAAGTCTCTTCTGACTCACTTTACAGGGCTTGCCACTGCCGTAACGCTCCTGGCATGCACCTCTCTCTTTTCCTCACCAGCCGCTGCCTTTTCCTTCCTGCAAGGCAGCGACACCGTCGCCGCCACATCGCTCCCCCAGGAAGCGCAGAAAACGCTCGCCCTCATCAAGTCGGGCGGCCCCTTCCCCTATACCAAGGACGGCACAGTCTTCGGCAACTACGAGCGAATCCTTCCTCGCCAGAAGCGCGGCTACTACACTGAATACACCGTGAGGACGCCGGGCCTCAAGAACCGCGGCCCCAAGCGCATCATCGCGGGCCAAGGCAAAACCGGCGATCCCGCCACCTCCGGCGAATACTGGTACACCGCCGATCACTACAAGACCTTCCGCCGCATTGTGGAGCAATAAGAAATGAAGCCCTCTTTTTCCAACATTCTTTCCATCGACTGCCGCGGCCTCAAGAAGGACGGCGTCTTCAAGGCCTTCGCCGCAGGACTTGAAGCCGAAGACTGGTTCGGCGCCAATCTGGACGCTCTCTACGACCTTCTCACCGACCGCGAGGACGCGCTCGCGGTCGACCTCATCGGCTGGGACGAAGCCGATCTCACGCCCGCGGAGCGACTCGCGTTCGAGTCGCTCTTTGTAGACGCCGTCGAAGAGCTCGAGGGACGTCTCGATCTTCGCGTTGTTTCCCGACGCTTTTGATTTCTCAGAGAAATCTACTGGCCATCGGCCGCCCGCTCCGGGCGGCCTTTTCTTTGCGCAGCGCTTTGCTCCCGTCGCCGCTTTCACCCCCTTTGACAAAAATTGAAGACGTACTACGTTTTTACTGTCTTTTTTCTTCAAGGTGCGGTATAACGTCACTAGGAGGGCGACTCCCTGAAGCGCTCTGAAAAAGCCTTCAACATCGACTAGAAAAACAAAAGCGAGCCGCCTCAGACACTTACCTTGTCTTAAAGAGGGAAATATGAAGATTCTCGTACCGTTCGACGGCAGCTCCTACAGCACCAACTCGCTTGAATTCGTCGCCTCGCGCGCCACGCTTCTCGGCAACGAGCCGGAAATCCGCCTGCTCGTCGTTCTTGAAAAGCTCCCCTCCCGCGCCGCCGCGCTTCTCGCCCCCGACGGCGTGAAGGCCTACTTTGACGACGCCGCGGAAAAGATCCTGAAGCCCGCGAGAAAGCTTCTGAAAAAGCACCATGTCACCGTTGAAGAGCGTGTCGTACAGGGCGAGCCCGACGAAGTGATCGCCCAAGAAGCAGACGACTTCGACGCCGACCTCATCATCATGGGCAGCCGCGGCCGCACCGCCTTTGAAGGCCTCTTCATGGGCTCCGTCACGACGGGCGTTCTCGCCCGCACGAAGCACCCGGTGCTGATGCTCCGCGGCCGCGAAGCCCCCGAAGGCGACGCCCTCAAAGTGGGCATCTGCGTGGACGGCTCCGACTTCGGCAAGGCCGCCGTGAAGTTCGTCACAAAGCACAAAGCGCTCTTTGGACGCGCCGCCAAGTACAGCCTTCTCTCCGTTACGGAGGACTACTCGACGGTCGCCATGCCGTCACTTGGGTTCGGCCTGCCGAAGCTCACGCCCGACGACATGAAGAAGATGCAGCAGGCGAAGTTCGATCAGGCGATTGAAGACGTGAAGCCGATGCTCGACAAGGCGAAGATTGAAGCGAAGGAAGTCCCCCTCGTCGGCAATCCCGGCGATGAGATCGCCGCCTATGCCAAGAAAAAGCTCGACCTTCTCGTGCTCGGCAGCCACGGCTACGGCCGCTTCAAGAGCGCCATCATGGGCTCCACCGCCATGCGCATCGCAAGCCAGGGCGACGTGCCGATTCTCCTCATTCGCCAGTAAGGAGGCCGCCGCATGAAAATTCTCCTTCCCGTTGACGGCAGCGGCCACAGCCGCGGCACCTTGAAGTTCCTCGCCTCGCGGAAGACGCTTCTCTCGGAGCATCCGGCCCTGGACGTCATCAACGTTCAGCCGCCGCTGCCCGCGCGCGCCGCGTCTCTCATGAGCGAAGAGTCGCTTTCGGGCTACTACGAAGAAGAGTCCGCGAGCGCCTTTGAAGCAGCAGGTCCGGTGCCCGAGGGCGCCCGCGCCACCCGCACGTCGTTCGTGGGGCATCCGTCCGACGTCATTGCTCAAGAAGCGGTGGACCGCGACGCCGACCTCATCGTCATGGGCAGCCACGGCATGAGCAACGTTTCGGAGCTCCTTTTCGGCTCCGTCACGATGGGCGTGCTCGCCAAGAGCAAGACCCCGATGCTCATTCTGCGCAACACGCCGGCGCCCGCCGACGAAGGCGTCAAGGTCGTCTTCTGCATCGACGGCTCGGACGAATGCCATGCGGCCGTGAAGTTTGCGATCGAGCAGCGCGCGCTCTTCGGGGCCAATCCGCGCTTCATCCTCGCTCACGTAAGCCCCACGACGGTCTCCGCGGGCGCGGACAGCGCCGAAGCCTCGGGCGAAAAAGAGTTTGAAGCGTGCGCCGAAAAGGTGCGGCCTCTCTTTGCCGCCGTCGGGATCGTCCCCGAAGACGCGCCCCTTACCGGAACGCCGGGCGACGCCGTCGCCGCCTACGCCAACACGAAGGCGGCGGGCTTTCTCGTAATGGGCAGCCGCGGCTACGGCCGCATCCGCTCGCTCCTGCTCGGCTCCACCGCGCTTCGCATCGCCTCGCAGTCCACGATTCCGCTTCTCATCGTGCGCAGCTAAAAAGAATTGCCTCCGAAGGGCGCCGGACGGCGCGCCCGGGGGTAACATGAAAACATCAAGCGGCCGTTCGGGCTTTGATCCGCCCGAACGGCGCCCCGCAAAACTCTAAGAGGTATGACCATGAAAATCCTCGTTCCCATCGACGGCAGCTCCTACAGTGAAAATTCGCTCGCTTTCGTCGCCTCTCGCGCCACGCTTCTGGGCAAAAATCCGGAAATCGAGCTTCTCGTCGTTCTGAGCCCCCTGCCGACCCGCGCCGCGCGCCTCGTGAGCAAGGATTCGCTCATGCGCTACTACGAAGACGAAGCCGAAAAGATCTTCAAGCCCGCCCGCAAGTTTCTGAAGTCCAAGGGCGTTGACGTGACCGAAGCCTTCATCGTGGGCGATCCCGCAGAAAAGATCGCAGAAGAAGCCGCGAAGCTTCCCGCTGACCTCATCATCATGGGCAGCCGCGGCCGCACCGCGCTCGCGGGCCTCTTCCTCGGCTCCGTCACGAACGGCGTGCTCGCCCGAACGAAGAATCCGATCCTCATTCTCCGCAACAAGCCCGCCCCGGAAGGCGACGCGATGCGCATCGGCGTTGCGGTGGACGGCTCGAAGTTCGGCACCGCCGCCATCAAGTATGCCTTGAAGCACAAGGAGCTCTTCGGCGAAGGCGCCTCCTACTTCCTCATCAACGTGACGAGCGACTACGCCGGCGCCGTGATGCCCGACATGGCCGGCATGGCGCTGCCCGCTCTCTCCGAATCCGAAGTGATCGAGCTGCAGAAGAAGGAGTTTGACGAAGCGGTGGATCCGATCCGTCCGCTTCTCACAAAGGCCGGCATCACCGCGAAGGAAGTCTGCCTCGTCGGCAACCCGGGAGACGAAATCGCCGCGTTCGCGAAAAAGAAGAAGCTCGACGTGGTCGTCATGGGCAGTCATGGCTACGGCCGCTTCAAGAGCGCCGTGATGGGCTCCACCGCCACCCGCGTGGCGGCGCAGGGCGACGTGCCGATTCTTCTCATTCGTCACTAAAAGCTGATCGAACGGCGAGCCCGCCGGGCTCGCCTGTGAAGCGCGGTGAAAGTCCTTTCGGCTTTCGCCGCGTTTTTTATCGGCGGCCGCCGCTTCATACGCCCCAAGCTTTGCGTCCTGCAAAAAGCTTTGTTTTTTGATGCAACGCAAATCTCATGGTTAGTACCGAGTGACATTCTTTACAAAAGCAGTGTAGAGTAAAAGTAATCGAAACATTATGTTTCATTTCGGCAAACGGTTGATTTCGTTCAGTTTGTCGAGGACAGAATTTCCAACTTTTAGGAGAGCGCAAATGGCAAAGAAATCTCAGTGGCTGGGATTGCCAATGCAAATGATGCTGGGCCTTGTGCTGGGCGTCATCGTCGGCATGTTCGTTTCCTCGGACTTCGCCGTTACTTACCTGAAGCCCCTGGGCGACCTCTTCATTCGCTTGATCCGCATGGTGGTGGTTCCCCTGGTGTTTGCCACGCTCGTGGCAGGCGCCGCCGGCATTTCTGACATCTCCAAGCTCGGCCGCGTCGCGGTGAAGACCCTGATTCTCTTCATGCTGACGTCCGCCATCGCCGTGATCTTCGGCCTCGTGATCGCCAACATGATCGATCCGGGCGTCGGCCTCACGCTCTCCACCGAAGGCCTCAAGGCCGCGCAGGTGAAGGCGCCGAGCTTTGTGAAGACGCTCCTGGACATCGTCCCGATGAATCCGATGGAATCCTTCTCGAAGGGCTCCATCCTGCAGATCATCTTCTTTGCCATCATGTTCGGCTTCTGCCTCAACTGGCTGGGTGAAAAGGGCCGTCCGGTGACAAACTTCTTCGACACCATCGGCAACGTGATGATCCGCATGACGAACGTCGTCATGTACTATGCCCCGATCGGCGTGTTCGCCCTGATCGCCGTCGTGGTGAGCCAGCACGGCCTTGCGGTGCTGCTCCCCCTGGGCAAGCTCATCCTCGCCTCCTTCATCGCCACGTCGCTCCTCGTTCTCGTGATCTACGTGCCGTGGGTGAAGTTCCTCATCAAGCTCCCGATCGCGACCTACTTCAAGGGCATCTTTGAACCGTGGCTCATCGCCTTCACGACCTGCTCGTCGGCCGCCGCCATGGCCGCCAACCTCGTCGCCTCCCGCCGTCTGGGCGCTTCGAAGGCCATCGCCTCCTTTGCGGTGCCGCTGGGCAACACGATCAACATGAACGGCACGGCCGTCTACATGGGCGTCACCACGGTGTTCGCCGCCCAGATCTACGGCATCCCGCTCACCTTCTCTGACCAGGTGATCGTGGTTCTCACGGGCGTTCTCGCGGCCATCGGCACGGCGGGCGTCCCGGGCGCGGGCCTCATCATGTCCACCCTCGTCTTCACGCAGATCGGCATTCCGCTCGAAGTGGTCGGCCTGCTCGCCGGCGTGGACCGTATCCTCGACATGATCCGCACCTCGATCAACGTCGTGGGCGACTCCACCACCGCCCTGATGGTGTCCCGCATGGAAGGCGAACTTGGCAAGGAACCCTTCGTCGAAGGCGAAGAAGCGCCGAGCGAACCCGCGAAGCTCTAATCTTCCTCTGCTTGGTCCGGCCGCCAGCGGCCGGACGGCAAAAAGCCCGACTGTTCCAAAAGCAGCCGGGCTTTTTCGTGCCGGAAACCCCGTCTATTTCCGCGCGCCGGCCAGCAGGCGGCGAAGCACCGCCGGATCCGCGCCCGGCAGCTTCGCCGCCAGCTCCACTGTGAGTTCTGCCAAGGCCGCCTCGGGACTGGCCGCCGTCTCATCGAGGAAATCCTCGCCGATCATCGCCTCAGGCTTCACATAGCGCGCGAGACCCCAGCCGTAGGGGCGGCCGTTCTTGTCATGCCGGTACTCAAAGTCGGCGATCACGAGCTCGGTGCGCATTTGAAGATTGGTGAGCGCGGCGTCGAGCCCCGAGAGCGTACCGAACTCATCCTGCCAGGCCGCCTTCAAGTCCGGGCTCAACACCGCTTCGCCGTAGCTCATGAATTCCGCAAGCCACGCCTCGCGCTCCAGCGTCCGCGCATTCTTGCTGCGCGGCAAAGCGCGGCGCACCTGCACAAAGCGGCCGAAAACCGAACGGTCCACCCAGCACGCCTTCTTTTCAAAAAATTTGCCGTAGAGAAAATGTCCCTGGCGCGCCACCGGCCCTTTCCACTCCCACGGTCCCGGCTCTTCGGTGAACCACAGCCGAGCCGGCGTCTTCTCCTCCACCGACCAGCCCGGCACTTCATTCCTGAAAAACGGCAGGAAGTTGAAATGCGCAATACAATCCTCCAATTCGTCAGGCCCGGTGAGCGTCGCTTCCCCCCAGGTCTTTTGGTTGGTTTTTGCCTTGATCATGATGGAATCCTTGAAATTCGGCGGCAGCGGCACGCTCGGCGCCCCGCTTGAAGCCAGCGCGGACGCCGCGCTCGCCAAATTGAGCCAGTCGCCTTTTCGCTCCCGGTTTCGCCTCTCGGCCGCCGACCGCGCGTACGCCCTCGCCAAGGGCGACGCCATTTTACGAGTTCATGCCCAGGGCTTCATCACCGAGCGGCTCGCGCCGGCCGTCATTCCCAATGACGGAAAGCAGACGCCGATGAAGGGCCACCCCGTCTTCGTCGCCCAGCACGCCTGCGCCTGCTGCTGCCGCGGGTGCCTTGAGAAGTGGCACCGCATCCCGCGCGGCCGCGCCTTGACGGACACGGAAGTCGCGCGAATCGTGAACCTTCTCATGGCGTGGATTCACCGAGACCTCGCCACGGACCGCCCTCAGCCCAAGCGCCGAGCGCCGTCGCGGCAGGGCGAACTCTTCTGAGGCCCGCGCCATGACGTCCCCCAATCGCCTCCCGCTGAGCACCACAGGCTTTGAGAAGATCCGGCGCGAGAAGATCTATGTCGACAAAACGGCGCTGATTCTCCGCTTCGCCGAGCGCCGCGACGGCTTTCTTCTTCTGCGGCCGCCGCGCTTCGGAAAGTCGCTCCTCGTGAACACCTTGAAGTCGCTTTTTCAAAAAGGCCTCGCGGACTTTCAAGGACTCGCCATTGAGCCGCGCTGGAAGGACACCACCTACCCCGTCGTCCTTCTCCGCTTTACGCCGCTTCGGCACTGTCACTCCGAGGCGCGACTGGCCCAACGGCTCGACTCGCTCCTTCTCGAAGCCTTCTGGCCAGCCGGCTTTCGACTCAATGCCAACCGTCCGACGTCGCTGCTGGATCAGCTCGCCTCCTGGCTGGATTCGCTTCCCGCCGCCTCGCTCGTCGTTCTCATCGACGACTACGACGCGCCGCTCGCGACGCACCTCCACCATCCCAGCCTTCTTGCCGCTGTCAGCGCAAGACTGGCCGAAGTTTTCGCCGTGCTGAAGCAGTGCGAAAACTGCCTGCGCTTCTTTTTCATGACGGGCGTCACGCGGCTCTCGGACTACGGGCTCTCCGACGAACTCAATCACCTCACGGATCTCACCCACGCGCCAGCCTTTGCCAGCCTTCTCGGCTTCACTCGAAAGGAAGTCGCGCACAATTTCGCGCCCTTCGTCACTCGGGCGGCGAAGCAGCTCGGCTTGACGTCCGACCGCCTTCTCACCGAACTGGAGCGTCGCTGCGGCGGCCACGTCTTTTCCTCCGACTGCAAGCAGCGCGTCCTGTCGCCGGGCGCCGCACTTCGCTTTCTCCATCAACCGACAGCCGCCATCACTGACGACTTCGCCTTGCCGCCCATGGCGCTCCCACAGCCGGACGGCCGGCTGGCGCTCGATTGCTTTGACACGCCTCAAGCCGTCACGCTCGCCCAGCTCACTGGATCGCAAGCGCCCGGCAGCCAGGGCCGAAACGTGCTTCTCACGCAAACCGGCATTCTCTCAATCAAGACCCTGCTGCCCAACGGACTCTGCCTCCTGCACTTTCCCAACGAAGCGACGATGCAGTCCATGGCGCAGTGGCTCTGCCAGCGCCTTCTGGCTCAGGCGCCGCTCGCGTTCGCCGCATTAGCAGCCTTGCCCGACCTGCTGGCGCAAGACCAGATTTACCAGGCACTGCCGCTAATCAACGACGCGCTGATCCGCATTGACAGCGAGCTCTTTTCTCCCGCAACGAGCGAAGACGTCGCTCACTGCCTGCAGCTTCTCCTCATCGGCGGCGCGGCGATGCCTGCCAGCAGCGTGAGCCTCAACGCCGAACGCAGCGAACTCACGTTCACCGCCCGCTGCCGGCGCTTCTGTCTGTCGATTCGTTTTCTTTCCGCCGCGTCCCAGCATCCCGACAAAGACTCCATGCCTTTGCTCGTTGACGCCATCCATTCGCTTGCCCGATCGGCGCCGCAAGCCAATCCCATTGCCTTGGTGTACGGCGAGAAAGCGCGATGCTTCATCCGCTGGCAAAACCTGCCGTACGCCGAATTCTGACCGCCCGCTCAACGAAAAAGCCGCCGAAGGACCTCACATCCGACGACGGCTTCTTTTCTCAAGGCGGGATTACTTTGCCTTTTCTTCCAGCACGGCCACGGCCGGCAAAGTCTTTCCTTCGAGGAATTCGAGGAAGGCGCCGCCGCCCGTGGAGATGTAGCTCACCTTGTCCGCGACGCCGAAGGCGTGCACCGCGGAAACGGTGTCACCGCCCCCCGCGATGGAGAAGGCGCCCTGGCTCGTCGCGTCGGCGATCGCCTCCGCCAGCGCCTTCGTGCCGCCCGCGTAAGGCTCCATTTCAAAAACGCCCACGGGACCGTTCCAAACGATGGTCTTCGAAGCCGCAACGAGCTTTGCGAGCTCAGCCGCCGTCTCAGGCCCCACGTCCAGAATCATCTCGTCGTCAGCGACGTCGTCCACAGAGCACGTGCGATGCTCGGCGTCCGCCGCAAAGGCCTTCGCCACCACCACGTCCGTCGGCAGCGGCAGGTTCGCGCCCTTCGCCTGCAGCGTGGCGAGCACCTTCCGGCATTCTTCAACGAGCTCCGGCTCCGCAAGCGACTTGCCGATTTTCTTTCCAGCCGCGAGGAGGAACGTATTGGCAATGCCGCCGCCCACGATGAGCTGATCCACCTTCTGCGCGAGGTTGTTCAGAATCGTGAGCTTCGTGGAGACCTTGCTCCCGCCCACGATCGCCATCAAGGGATGCTCCGCATCCTGCACGGACTTCGTGAGGGCGTCGATTTCCGCCGCCATCAGGGGGCCGGCGCAGGCGACTTCCGCCAAACGCGCCACGCCTTCCGTGGAAGCCTGCGCGCGATGCGCGGTGCCGAAAGCGTCGTTCACGAAAACGTCGCAGAGCGCGGCGTACTTCTTTGCGAGCTCCGGATCATTCTTCTTCTCGCCCTTGTTGCAGCGGCAGTTCTCGAGCATCACGACTTCGCCCGGCGCCACTTCCACGCCGTCCAGGTAATTCTTCACGAGGCGGATCGGCGTCCCGACGAGCTGGCTCATGCGCACGGCCACGCCCGCAAGGGAATCCTCGGGACGGCATTCGCCCTCCGTCGGACGGCCGAGGTGGCTCATGAGAAGCACCGCGGCGCCGCTGTCCACCGCCAGACGCACGGCCGGCACGCTCGCCACGAGGCGGGCTTCGTTCGTGATGCGACCTTCTTCATCACGGGGAACATTGAGATCGCTGCGAATGAGAACGCGGCGTCCGTTGAGCTTTCCGGCCTTCGCCAGAGCTTCGAGAGTGAGAACCTGCATGAGTCACTGACCTTGATAAAAAATTTGTTCTTTCACGAAGAAAGGCGGACCGTCGCCCGAGCCGCCTTTCCCGTCATCCTTAACCTGTGCGATTACTTCGCCGCCATCATCGCGACGGCGTTGTCCAGCATGCGGCAGGAGAAGGCCCATTCGTTGTCGTACCAGCTCGTCACCTTCACGAGACGGCCGCCCGACACCTTGGTGAGCGTCGAATCGAAGATCGAGGAATGGGCGTCGTGGTTGAAGTCGCTCGAAACGAGCGGCAGGTCGTTGTAGCCCAGCACGCCCTTCAAGCCGCTGCCTTCGGCCGCGGCCTTCATGATGGCGTTCACTTCCTCGACGCTCGTCTCGCGCTTCGGAATGAAGGTGAGGTCAACGAACGACACGTTGATCGTCGGCACGCGCACGGCAAAGCCGTCCAAAAGGCCGTTCAATTCCGGCAGCACGAGCCCCACGGCCTTCGCCGCGCCCGTCTTCGTCGGAATCTGGGACATGCCGGCCGCGCGGGCGCGGCGCAGATCCTTGTGGTACACGTCGGTCACGTTCTGATCGTTCGTGAAGGAGTGAACCGTGGTCATCAAGCCTCGCTCCAGCCCGATCGCTTCGTGCAGGGGCTTCACCAAGGGCGCAAGACAGTTCGTCGTGCAGGAGGCGTTCGAAACGATGACCATGTCTTTCGTGAGGATGTTGTCATTCACGCCGTACACCACGGTCGCGTCGCAGTCCTTGCCCGGAGCGGAGATGAGCACCTTCTTCGCGCCCTGCTCCACATGCAGCATCGCCTTGTCGCGGGCCGTGAAGGCGCCGGTGCATTCGAGCACGACGTCCACGCCGAGGTCGCCCCAGGGAATTTCCTTCGGGTCGCGGGTGTTGAAGACGCGGATGCGGTCGCCGTTGACGATCATCCAGTCGGCGCCTTCCGTCGTCACGTTCGCGTCAAAGCGGCCGTGCACCGTATCAAACTTCAGGAGGTGGGCGTGAACGTCAACCGCGCCCGGCGCATTGATCGCCACGATCTCGAGATCGCGCTTCTTGCCGCTCTCGTAGTGAGCGCGGAGCACGTTGCGGCCGATGCGGCCGAACCCGTTGATGGCAACACGAATCGTCATGTTTTTATTCCTTGTGAAGTTTGAATCAGTCGCGGCCCGTGAGACGGCGAACCTTGGAAACGGCGTTCTCCACCGTGAAGCCGAAATGCGGCCACAGCACCTTGGCGGGCGCGGACTCGCCGAAAGTGTCGATGCCCATCACGTCGCCCCGGCCGGTGAAGTACTTGTGCCAGAGACCGGTGACCCCGGCCTCGATCGCGAGAATCGGCGTGCCTTCGGGGAAGACGGCGCGGCGGTACTCAGCGTCCTGGCGGTCAAAGACGTCGGCGCACGGCACGGAAACGACGCGCACCTGAATGTTCTGGGCGGCGAGAAGCTTGCGGGCTTCGGTCGCGAGCGGCAGCTCCGACCCCGTCGCCGCAATGATGCACTCGGCCTTGCCTTCGCCCGCCGGGGCTTCCGCCACGACGTAAGCGCCCTTGGCGATCGCATCGGCGTCCACCTCTTCGCGGTCTTCCGTGAAGGCCACGGTCTGGCGCGAGAAAATGAGGGAGCTCGGGCCGTCGCGTCGCTCAATCGCGGCGTCCCACGCGGCGATCGCTTCGACGGTGTCCGCCGGACGCCACACGTCCATGCCGGGGATGAGGCGCAGGCTCGCCACCTGTTCAATCGACTGGTGGGTCGGACCGTCTTCGCCCAGACCGATCGAGTCGTGCGTGAAGACAAAGATGGAGCGAAGCTTCATCAGCGCGGCCATGCGCAGGGCGTTGCGCGCGTAGTCGGAGAACGTGAGGAACGTGGCGGAGAACGGAATGAAGCCGCCGTAAAGGGCGATGCCGTTCTGAATCGCCGCCATGCCGAATTCGCGCACGCCGTAGCTGATGTGGCGGCCCAGCATGTTGTCGTGCGTGAGACGCTCGACGCCCGTCCAGTTCGTGAGGTTCGACCCCGTGAGGTCAGCCGACCCCCCGAGGAGTTCAGGAAGCGCGGGCGCGAGGGCATTCAAGGCCTTCTGGCTTGCCTTGCGGGTCGCGACGGATTCGGCCGCGGCCTGCGCGCTGCAGAGCGCTTCAAAAACGGCGTCGTCAAACGCCGCGGGAAGGTCGCCCGCGAGGCGGCGCTTCAGTTCGGCGGCGAGTTCCGGATAAGCCTTTTCGTAGCCCGCCCAGATCGTGTTCCAGGCCGCTTCGTCCGCCGCGCCGGCCGCGCGGTGATCCATCGCCGCATAGACTTCGGCAGGGATTTCAAAGGGGCCGTAATTCCAGCCGAGCTTTGCCTTTGACGCGGCGATCTCTTCGTCGCCGAGCGCTTCGCCGTGCGCCTTCGCGGTGCCCGCGCGGTTGGGCGACCCAAAGCCGATCACCGTCTTGCAGATGATGAGCGTGGGCTTTTCGGTCTGCGCCTTCGCTTCCTCAATGGCCTTCGAGACGGCGTCGATGTCGTGGCCGTCCACAGGGCCGATCACATGCCAGTTGTAGGCTTCAAAGCGCTTCTTCGTGTCGTCGGCGAACCACCCCTTCACGTTGCCGTCAATCGAAATGCCGTTGTCGTCGTAAAAGGCGATGAGCTTGTTCAAGCCCCAGACGCCCGCCAAAGAGCAGACTTCATGGCTGATGCCTTCCATGAGGCAGCCGTCGCCCAAGAAGCAGTACGTGCGATTGTCAATCACCGGGAAGCCGTCGCGGTTGAATTCCGCGGCGAGCATCTTTTCCGCAAGCGCCATGCCCACGGCGTTGGCGATGCCCTGCCCCAGGGGCCCCGTCGTCGTCTCCACGCCCGGCGTCACGCCCACTTCGGGGTGCCCCGGCGTCTTGCTGCCCATCTGGCGGAAGTTCTTGAGATCCTCGATCGAGAGGTCGTACCCCGTGAGGTGCAGCAGCGCGTACTGCAGCATCGAGCCGTGGCCGTTGGAAAGAATGAAGCGGTCGCGGCCGATCCACTTCGGATTCGTGGGATTGTGGCGGAGATGCTTCGACCAGAGGGCGATGGCGATGTCGGCCATGCCCATGGGCATGCCGGGGTGACCGGATTTGGCTTTCTGGACGGCGTCCATGGCAAGCGCACGGACGGCATTGGCCATCGTCTGCGCGGAAACGGGTTCGGACATAAGTCTCTAGAGGTAACGAACGTGGTGAAAAAGTGCACCGAACTCGGACGCCTTTCAGGCAGGAGTCGCCCCGCCCCAAAAAGAACCCTCCTCGGCGTGCCGCCATTCTAACAAAGGGCGGCGCCGCGATCGGCGGCCTGCCTCCCCTGTTTCGGCGAAGCGAGGCCCTCCGTTTTCCCGTGCCGGACGCCGTTTTGCGCTAGAGTCGCGGCATGCCTTTTTCGGAGTTCGCCATGCCCGCCGTCGCCCGTTTTTATTCACCGCAGTCCGCCCCCTACCGCGTGGGCGAGCGCGCCTACTTGTCCGAAGCCGCCCGGCATCATGCCGGCCGCGTGCTGCGCGCCGTGGCGGGCGACCCCGTGCTCCTTTTTGACGGCGAAGGCCGCGCGGCGACGGGGCCCATCGCCTTTGAAGGGAAAGACGCCTGGATCACCGTAGAAAAGGTGGAGACGCCCCTCACGGAAAGCCCCGTTCACCTCACGCTCATTCAGTCCATGGTGAACAACGACAAAGCGGACTGGATCGTGGAAAAAGCCGTGGAAGCCGGCGTGGCTGCGATCGTCTTCGCGCCTGCCGCGCGCTGCATCACGAAACTTTCGGGCGACAAGCTGGAAAAGCGCCTCGCCCGCTGGCGTGACATCATCACAGGCGCCTGCGAGCAGTGCGGCCGCAACGTGCTCCCCGCCGTTTCAGCTGCGCCAAGTTTGGAAAAAGCCCTTGCCTCCGTCACCGCGGACGTTCGCTGGCTCATGCACCCGGGCGAAGCCTCGGCGCCCGTATTGGGAAACGCCGGCAACGTTCGCAGCGCCGCCTTTGCCGTGGGGCCCGAAGGGGGATTTTCTGAAGAAGAAGTGGCGCTCGCCCGCTCGATGGGCTGGCAATGCGCCGTGCTGGGGCCGCGCGTGCTGCGCACGGAGACGGCGGGACTTGCCGCCGCCGTGTTTCTAAACACCCGGCTCGGGGACTTGGGATAGGCCGTCCCAGCAGCCGGCCTCAATGGTCTTTTTTCGGAAGACGCGTTTCCGACACCGTAAAGCAGCGCTTCCCGCAAAAAGCCATGCCGTAGAGCCAGATCGTTTTGACGCCCGCGAGCTCATAGTCGGCGTAGTAGCGCCGCGCGTGAATCTGCTCGATTGCCGCCCGAGCCGCCGTCGTGAGCATCTTTTCAGACTCGGCGCGCTTCAATTCCAGAATGACCGCCGCATTCCTCTCCGCATCGAGAAAGCGGATGTCCGAGTAGCCATCGCCCGACTCTCGGTTTGACTCCAGAGAACGTCGAAGCGCGCCGCCCAGGAGCCCCAGCAACAGCATGTGGTACGAATTCTCGGAACTGAAGTCCCGCACGCTCACGCAGCGCACCAAAAATTCCTGCAGCACCTCATTGGCGCCGGGCCCGTTGCCGTCTTTCAAGAAGCGCACCAGCTCCCGTCCGACATTCACATAATCGCTGCCTTTGTCACTGAAATAGAGCGCCGTCTGCCGCTCAAAGCTCGCCCGCACCTCCTCGTTGGGAATCTTCAGGCGAGCGCTTCCGTCGGCGCCTCGGTCAACCTGCGTGAGGTAGCCGGTGCAGTAGAGCAGGCTCATCAGATGATCGGCGTCGTGGGAAGCGTCGATCTCAGCAAACGAGAGCTCTTCCTCAATCCGGGCCTCGATCGTGCCGCCGGCGAGCAATTCCCGCAGCTTGAGAAGGTGCGATTCATCCGCGTAGTGGATGAACTCCGCCATGAGGTCATTGCCGCTCGTATGGATCCAATAATTGCGAAATTCGACTTCCGGCTTGCCGGCGGCGTCCCGACAAAAGCTCATCAGATCCCACGGGCAGTAGATTTCCTTGCCGCCGAATCGATACCCGTCGTAATGCCGGCGCACCGCCAGCGCGTGCTCGGAAAGTCCGAAATCCGACAACACCTGCGCGGCCTCCTGCGGCGTAAAGCCAATGGCCTCTGCAAGATCCCGGTCGGACACCGTATGACAACCGAAATGATTGAGTCCCGT
>CAVJUB010000030.1:0-21164 GCA_963652545.1 Hallella faecis
CTTCAAGCACGGAAGCCCCGAGTTCGCGGCCGATGACGCGGGTGAGCTGCGTCTTGCCGGTGCCGGGGTCGCCGTAGAGGAGCACGTTGACGCCGGCCCGTTTGTCGGCGAGCGCTTTGGCGAGGTAGGGCATGAGCGTTTGTGCGGCTTCCGGCACATGACTGAAGTCTTCTGCGGCAAGTTCGGGCGCTCCCGCCGGGGTGGCGAAAGCGGACTGCAGCTTGTCTTTGGAGATTCGGGTCTTCATGAAATCCGCAAAAGAGAAAGAACCGATGGTTGCAAGCCAGTTAGCCAGGCGTTCATCGCCGCGGCCGCAATTGTGTTGAAGAAGCCGAAAGACGCCGCGGCCATGATCGTCTGTCACAATGCGGCGCGCGACGACGTCATCGATGCCGGTGGCGCAGGCAAAGAGTCGGCCGACGGCCGGAAGGCCGGCAGAGCAGTCAAACATATCGCAAACCCAATAGAGCGCAGAGCCTCGGCAGCCGGCGAACGTTGCAAAGGCAAGGAACAGCACCTCTTCTTCGGTGAGTGAGAAGACGCTTTGAAAGAGCGCCATGTTCTCCGCCATGGGAGACAGAAAATGAGGTCCGTCGTCGGCCTGTTTTTCAGTCTCCTCAAGAGCCGTGATGAGTTCCGGCGGAACTTCTTCGGCTTCCTCCGGCGTGATGAGCTGCAGAGAGCTGAGGCAGTCCAGAAGATCGGCGACCGTTGACACGGCGTCCAGTGCGTGGGTGTCGGTTTTTCTAGCCTGCTGCGCCAGCTGCAGCAGTCGATGCTCTGCCGGGGCCCAGGCAGGGATTGCGCTGCAGATGGCGGGACAGTGTCCGTTGATGGGCAGTCCTATCCAGCCGCCTTCCTTCACCAGAAGTCTCATGGCCCAGAGCTGATCGAGCGGCTGAGGTTTCATGGGACTTATGCCGGGCACTTCGAGGAGGTCTCCGACGCGAGTGGCTTTCTTGGTGCGTTTCTGCACGGATTGGACAGCAGGTGACGATTGTGTCGAATGGATGGAAGACATGGTGCAAGATTTCGGGTTGGCAGGTGGCGATGATCAGGCTTTGACAAGTGAGCCGCGGGCGGCCATCGCTTCCGCCGAGAGGCGCGCGGCGCCGGTGAAGCGGCTTTCGTATCTCACTCTGACGGCGGATCGCCGGCCAGTTTCGAGCGCTCGGCGGGCAAGCCGCGGAGGAAGCGGTCGCCGCTGGGGGCGCCGTAAATGCATGGGTTGATGAAGGCGTTTGTCATGAGGCTTTCCTTGTGGGTCATGACGGAAAGATAGAAGGTGAAGCGTCATTTGGTGACGCTTGTGACGATCGAGCTTCTGGTGTTTTGACAGGAGGTGTTCGTTGCGGAAACCGGCACGCGCGAGAGGCGGGCGTTGGCAAATTCCGCTAAGCGGCGCTTGTCCGTGACATCGTCCGCTGACCTTGGCGCCCCCGTCGGTAAAATGCGCGTCATTCGCGGCGCCGCCCGCAGTCAACCCGTACGGCGTCTGGCGTTCTCAGAGCAGAGGCCGGGCGCTTTTTCATGCCATGGAAAAGATACAGAGCTTTCGCATCAATCACGACGTCCTCGAGCCGGGGATTTACGTCTCCCGCATCGACGGCGACATCACGACCTATGACCTTCGCACGAGAAAGCCCAATGCGGGCGACTACATGGACGTGGTGACCATGCACTCCGTGGAGCACATGATCGCGACGCTCATTCGCAATTCCGAGATCGCCGAGAACGTGATCTACTTCGGCCCCATGGGCTGCCAGACGGGGTTCTACCTTCTGGTGCGCGATGCCGTGAACGAGAAGGTGCTCGAAGTGCTCAAAGACTGCCTTAGAAAGACCCTCGCCCACGACGGCCCCGTCTTCGGCGCGTCCGC
Organism: Hallella faecis; assembly: GCA_963652545.1. GTDB lineage: Bacteria > Pseudomonadota > Gammaproteobacteria > Burkholderiales > Burkholderiaceae_F > Duodenibacillus. The sequence continues at coordinate 1,880 of CAVJUB010000030.1, forward strand.
CGCGGAGTGCGGCAACTACCGCTCGCTTTCGATCGAGTCCGCCAAAACCGAATGCCGCCGCTATCTCGCGGTGCTCGAAGGCCTCGTCAACCCCGACTTCAAGTACAAGGAGTAGCTCATGATCGGCATCATCGGCGCGATGGAAGTGGAGGTCGCGCTCCTCAAGGAAAAGATGGAGAACCCCGTTGCGGTGCGCGCGGGCGGCCTTGACTTCGTGACGGGGCGCCTTGCGGGGCAGGACGTGGTGCTCGCTCGCTGCGGCGTGGGCAAGGTCTTTGCGGCGATGTGCGCCCAGACCATGATCGTGAAGTTCGGCGTGACGGCGCTCGTCAATTCGGGCGTGAGCGGCACGCTGACGCCGGAACTTCACATCGGCGACGTCGTGGTCGCCACGGCCTGCGTGCAGCACGACATGGACACGTCGCCTTTGGGCGACCCCGTCGGGCTCATCTCCGGCATCAACCGGGTGGAGCTTCCGGCGGATCCGGCGCTCGTCACGGAATTGGACGCCGTCTGCCGCGACGCGGGCGTGCACTATTTGAAGGGCCTCATCGCCACCGGCGACCAGTTCATCGCTTCAGACGAAAAGCGCCGCTGGATCGTGAAGACGTTCGGCGCCATTTCGGCTGAGATGGAGTCGGGCTCGGTGGCGCAGGTTGCCAACGTGAACGGCGTTCCCTGCGCCGTGCTGCGCGTCATTTCGGACGAAGCCAACGGCGGCGCGCCCGAGGACTTCCCGACCTTCGTGAAGCGCGCGGCGAAGACGTCCTCGGACATCGTGCTCGCCTGGCTTGCCCGGCGGAGTGCGGCGAAAGCTTGAATTTTGTGAAAGGTGCTCCATGGCAAAATCGATTCCCCTTCTGGCCCGGCTTTGGTTTGACGCTTATCTTGATGTCTACGGCATAGCGCCCAAGGACCCGGACGTTTCCTACGTCATGCGCGAGAGCCGCGAGTGCATGGAATTCGGCGGCAGCTTCGACGACTTTCTGCTCCGGGACAGCCGGGAAGTCGGCGTGCACGTGGCGATTTCCCTGGAATACCGGCTGCGGCTGCCCGGCCCGGCGCAGCTTCTGGCCGAAGCCCGCCGGCTCAATCCCGCCATTCTCGAATCCCTTGCCGCCGGCCGGATTCCGGAAGCCTACGTGGCCCTCTGCCGGCGCTTTGACGAGCAGCTCCTGCCGCGGGCGAAAACGGACGTCAAGCCGCTCTACGTCGATGGGCGGCGCGGCGGGTTGACGCGCCGTGACGTCATTGCCGCGGGCTGGCTCTTTGCGAACGTGTTCGCAGAGAATCAGGAGCACGTCTTCACGGACTGGGTGCGCCTTCTCTGGAAGGACTGCCTTTCGGATTTGGGCTGGCCTGCGCGCACGGAGTTTCTGCCGTCGTTGAGTTTTGTGGCGCAGCACGCTGCTTCGCGTCATCCGTGCTCAGAGCCGCTGCTGTCGGCGGTGGAGGCGCGCCAGGCGCTTTTGCGCTGGATGCCTCCTGCGCTGCAAAGCCGCGCGGCCGACGTGCGCTTTGACGTGCCGCAGACCGTGAAGGACGCCAAGGGGCGGGTGATTCTGGGGGGCATCGCCGACTTTCTGGGCCAGGTCCATGAAATTGCGGTGAAGGAGACGGGGCGGTGGCTGAAAAGCGCTACGAAGACCACGGCTGTCGAGCGGCCGGAAAAAGCGGCGGCGACAATCTGGGACAAGTTTGAAGCCGAGACGGCGCCCGGACTGATGGACGCCGTGATGTTGCAGCGCCGCTGCTTCCGCTCCCCCTGGGAGCTGCTTTTTACGAAGACCGCTTCGAAGACGGCGGCGGAATGCGCGAAGCCGTTGGAAACCTTTGACGAAAACGGCGACCCCTGTCTGCAGGGCGAGGAGTGGATCACCCAGACGGTGTCGTCTCTGGCGGCGGCGCTTGTGACGATGCCGCGCTGGCGCGCTGAGCGGGTGTCGGACGGGCTGCTTTTCTGGCGCGCGGTCGCTCGAGCGGGCGCAGCGGTTGTTGAGGCGTCGGCCTGGCGCCTGACGGGCGTGGTGTGCAGCTCAGTGCCCGCCAATCAGAGTCATCTTTTGTACGCGCCGGCGCTGGAAATTCCCGAAGTCTGCGCGGTGTTTGAGTCGCTCTGCGCCATGGCGGCGCCGTTTGAAGACCGGCTCTTTGCGTTCCCGATGGGCGATACGTCGCCCCTGCGGCTTGAAACTCGGGTTTACGCCGCGTGGATGATCATGACGACCGTGGCGGTGCGCGACGCCTTCTTGCGCAAGCCCTTCTGGCACCGCGGAACGCAGGAAGTCTTCCACCTGACGGGCGCCCTTCGCCTTGATGACCCGGCGCAATGGCTCAAAAGCTATGAATTCATCGAGGGTCTTTCGCGCACAAGTCTGCTCGTGATGAGCTTTGAGTGCGCGCCGGCCTTCCGCGTCGATCGCACGGAGGAGGGCGGGCTTCTTCTTCGGATCGGCTTCATGCAGTACATCCGGCAGGGGACGGCGAAGCGCTTTGTGGCGTATCGGGACGCCAATGCCGAGGACCGGCGCCGGCTTCTTGCGCTCGCTGACAGTCTGGGCGAACTTCCGGACGCCGTCTGCGGCGTCTTCAAGGCGGGAAACATCGACCGCGAGAATCTTACGGTGAAGGTGGCGCCGGGGCTGCTCGCTGACTTCATCTTCAACGCGATTCCGCGCTTGGAAAAGCACGGCTTCTTCTTTGACACGGCGGAAAGCTTCTTCACGCTCACGAAGCCTCGCGTCGTCGCTCGCGTGACCGAGGGCGAAGGGCTTGTGCGCGGTCTCCTTGACAAGAAGGCGCTCTCAGACTTCAGCTGGGAGGCGGCCGTGGGCGACGCCGTTCTCTCTCGCAGCGACCTCGAGGCGGTGTTAAAGCGCACGGATGAAGTCTTCTCCTACGGCGATGCCTTCCTTTTCCTCACGGAAGAGGACGCTGAGACGATTCGACGCCAGATGACGGCCCCGAAGCGCTTGAGCGTCTGGGACAAGCTGCGCGCCGTCTTGTCGGGCGAAGTGAAGGGCGTCGAAGTGATGGCGAGTGAGAGCCTTCGCGACAAGCTCGCGGCGCTCTTCAAGGCCGAGGACGTGCCGGTGCCCGCGGCGTTTGCGGGCGAGCTGCGTCCTTACCAGGCCCGAGGCTACGCGTGGCTCGTGAAGAACCTGTCGCTCGGGCTGGGCGCCTTGATCGCTGACGACATGGGGCTGGGCAAAACCGTGCAGGTCATCGCCGCCCTGCAGCACCTCAAGGACGCTGGCGACCTGGAAAAGGAGCGCGTTCTCGTCGTGGCGCCGGCGTCGCTTCTCATCAACTGGCAGCGCGAAGTGCAGCGCTTTGCGCCGGAGCTCACAAGCGAGATCTATCACGGCGCCTCGCGCCGCATGGAAGAGGAGGCCGCGGCGTCCGACATCGTCATCACGAGCTACGGCATTCTCCAGCGCGACGTGGCGGAGCTTTCGCGCCGCAGCTGGCGCCTGATGGTTTTGGACGAAGCGCAGGCCGTGAAGAATGCGGCGTCAAGCCGGGCGGAGGCGGTGCGTCTGCTTCCGGTGCGGCAGGTGATCGCCATGACGGGCACGCCCGTGGAAAACAGCCTCTCCGAGTACTGGTCGGTGTTGTCCGCCGTGCAGCCGGGGCTTTTGGGCGGCAAGACCGAATTCATGCGCGACTACGGCAAGCCCATCGAGGAGCGCATGGACCGGCGCGCGCTCGAGCGATTCCGCCAGCTGACGGCGCCCTTCATCCTGCGCCGCGTGAAGACCGACAAGAGCGTCATTGCGGATCTGCCGGAGAAAAACGAGATCGACTACTTCACTTCGCTCACGCCGCATCAGGTGAAGCTCTACGAGGACTGCCTCAAGACGGGGCTCACTGATGTGGAGACGCTCGACAAGGAGGCGCAGCAGGCTTCCGACGCCACGATGAAGGCGGTGGTGCAGAACCTTCGCATGAAGCGCCGCGGCTCGATTCTGCGCATGATCACGCACTTGAAGCAGATCGCGGACTCGCCGTCGATTCTGACTCGCACGACGGGGGACGAGCCCGACTCCGGCAAGGGCGAAGCCCTGCTGTCGCTCATTTCGCCCTCGCTGGAAGCCGGCAGCAAGATCCTCATCTTCACGCAGTATGCGGAGATGGGCGAGCGTCTGGCGCGCTGGATCGAGAAGGCGCGCGGCAGAAAGCCGGACTTCCTTCACGGCGGCACGACGCTTTCGGAGCGCCAGGCGATGACGGACCGCTTCCAGAACGACCCGCAGGCGAACATTCTCATCCTCACCCTGAAGGCGGGCGGCACGGGTCTCAACCTGACGGCGGCCTCCGTCGTGATCCATTACGATCTGTGGTGGAACCCGGCGGCGGAAAGCCAGGCGACGGACCGCGCCTATCGCATCGGGCAGACGAAGAACGTGCTCGTCTACCGCTTCATTACGGCGGGGACTTTTGAAGAGCGCATTGACAAGCTGCTCGCGAACAAGAAGCGGCTTGCCGACCTCACGGTCGCGGGCAGCGAGAAGTGGATCGGCGACATGACGGACAAGGAGCTTGAGGCGCTCTTCCGGCTGGCCTGATTGATGCGCCGGCCGCAGGCAAGGCCCGGTTTTCAGACGGGCCTTGCCTGAATTCGTAATGCGATAGATGCGGGAGGTGCCGGTCGTTGCAAGGCTTCTCAGAAAGGACTGAAGGAGAGGATGATGTGCACGCTGACGGAAGGTTTGATAGAGAATGTTTGGGCCAAGGCTCAGGCTCAGGCTCAGGCAAAGATTGATGCCGCTAAGGAAGAGGCCAGGACTTTTGCTGCGGCGACCGGAGCGGCAGTTCGGCTGTTGATAAGCCGAGGTTGGTCGTTGTCTGACATCAGCAAGCAGCTCAACTTGCCTTTGGACAAGGTCCAGAGGCTGTCGAACGGTTAGGCTGGCGGCTGCGCAGATGTGACGTCGCATCGATTGACGCGACGAACGACTCTTTGCAGACCACTGGGAGGCAAGGTTTCAAGGAAGCGAGAAACGGATCGGGGACATGACGGACATGGTGCTCGAGGTACTGCTCTGATCAGCGTTTTGGCAAGATACGACACGTCAATTTTTAGGAAGATGATATAGAATTATCAGGCGAATGATATAGGCGTTCGTTGAAATCCGGAGAATTGGCGATGAGTGAAGAAACTGAAGCCCCCATAATTGAAGAAGCCGTCCGAGAAGCTCTTGAAGCGATGCAGGAGCCTTTTCCGTACGACTGTCTAGCCAAGGAGTTGTTCGCGTGCGCGGCTGTGCTAGCCCTCATCATCAAGGAGACGGTCGTTGAAGTGGACGGCATGTCGATTGAGGAAATCGCGCGGCGGATTCAGCATCCGGCCTCGATTGTCAAGGTGGGCGAGCACTGCTTGGACAACCGGCCGGCGCAGCTGGAAAAGAATGAATCGGGACGCATTCGAATGGATTGCGTGGTGACGCTCAGGATTCGGGATGATGTTTTCGTGCGCGTCAATGTCGAGGCACAGAACAAGGCGAATCCCGGCTATCCGCTCGGGACACGAGCCGTTTTCTACGGCGCTCAGCTCATCGTGGAGCAGATGAACCAAGGATGGTTGAGCGGCTCCGACTACAGCGGACTGCGCAAGGTCTATTCGATCTGGCTGGTTGCTCACGCGCCTCGGAAGATGCAAGGCAGGATTTTCCGAAGCACGATGTCCACTTCAGAGATTGTGCCGGATGGTTCGGAGAAGCTGCTTTCTGCGCCAGACCCTGCGGTGGACAAACTCTGCGTTGTCGTGGCTTATTTGCCGGATTCGGAGTGCAAGACGGCTTGCGCTGACTGGCTTTCTACGATGGCCATTGCGCTTGGCGAGAGCTCGACCATGGAAGAGCGCAAGCAGGCGTTGGCAAAGAATGGTATTGTTCTCGAACCAAGTGTTGAGGAAAAGGTGAGGAAGATGTGCACGCTGACGGAAGGTTTGATAGAGAATGTTTGGGCCAAGGCTCAGGCTGAGGCGCAGGTGAGGATAAATGCAGCAGAGGCTTATGCAAGTGCTGCGCAGGAAGAGGCAACCGTAGCGAAGGAAGCAGCGAGCGTAGCGAAGGAAGAGGCGAACGCGGCTAAGAAAGAGGCCAAGACGTATGCCGTGTCGATGAGAGCGGCAGTGCATCTGCTGAGAAGCCTGGGTTTGTCATTGCCGGATATCAGTGAGAAGCTCGACTTGCCCTTGGACAAGGTCCAGATGCTGTCGAAGGTCTATGTCGGTAATGAAGGCGCAACGACGCTTCACTGATTCAGTGCAGCGAGCGTTTCGGTGCGGATCGCTGGGAGGCGAAGCCGCTTTGCAATGACCGCCTGGGCCGAGCAAGCCAAGCTCGCGAGCCTGCAACGGGAGAGCCTGTTGCGGGCTTTTTTGCGCCCGCAACAGCTTCCTTTTAGGTCCATTGCGCGGCGCGCTGCAATTCGGTGCTTTGGCTTGGGACCGCGTCAGAGCGACCTTCTCTGGGAGGTGTGCCGCAGGCTATCAGCCTGATAGAATCTGCCTTTCAAATGGGAAAGGCCTTCTACCGAGGCGCATCCCGCATTTTTGGCGAAAGGGGCATCATGATCCGACGCGGAGAAGCAGCAGGCTTCTCGCTGATCGAAGTCATCATCGCGCTCGTGCTCATTGGCACGCTGGCGGCCGTCGCCGTGCCCCGTTACTTTGACTTGCAGGCAAAGGCCGAAGACCAGGTCATGGCTTCGGTGGCGGCGGAATTCAACGCGCAGTTTGAGAGCGGCTTTGCTCGGGGCCTCCTGGAAGGAAAGGATTGCACAGGGGCGTCACTCGACGCGGTGAATGAGGCGCTCGTCGCCATGAACGGCGCCGTGCAGCGGCGTTCGGTTTCTGATGGCGAGCCCTACCGCATTTACCCGAACTTTCTCACCGAGGACGGCGTGATGGCAGCGAGCGACGCCGGCACGACCATCACCGTGCACTTGCGGCCTTCGGAAAAGGACCATCCTACGAAGGAATTCGACTTCCGGCTTCCGGACTGCGCGAAATGACCGATCGGCGGCGCTGGTTCTGTCGCAGAGCGATTGAAAAACCGCGACAAATCACGTTGCTTGTTTGGTTTTCCTCTATCATGCCGCCCGATGCGACGCGCATTGTCGCAAGATCACTCAGATTCTTTTCTTTTTTCGGATCCGGACACACTCATGGCACGCACGGAATACGGAACCACCTGGTGGGGCCAGCGCTGGCTCCAGTCGCTCACTGACATCGACTACGACAACCGCATTCCTCGCGGCAAAACCTACGCCAACACGGGGCGAGTTCAGTCTTTCAAGCTTGACTTCAAGACGCACACGGTGAAGGCCCGCGTCACCGGGAACTACGATCCCTTCTACACGGTGACGCTGAAGCTGCCGGAAATCTCGGCTGATCAGGTCGCAAAGCTCCTGGACGCCATTTCCGAGTCGCCGCTCATTCTCGCCAAGCTCTCCGCGCGCGAGCTTGATCCGGATCTTCTCACGCTCTGCGACAAGCTGGGCATTCGCCTTTTCCCGACGAAGTGGTCGGACATGGAGATGAACTGCTCGTGCCCGGACTGGGCCGTGCCCTGCAAGCACATCGCCGCGGTCATCTACAAGATGAGCCAGGAGATTGACGCCAATCCCTTCGTGCTCTTTTCACTTCGAGGGATCGACTTGCCGGCGGAGCTCGCCAAGCGCGGCGTTTCCATGGAGCGTGCGCTCGTGGCGGAGATTCCGACCTGGTCGGCGATTCTGAACCGCCGTGATGCGTCCGCGTCCTTTGCGCTGCCGGGGGAAGACTCGGACCGGGAGGCGGCCGAAGACATTACGACCGCCGCAGACGTGGCGTGGCGCGACCTGCCGGATTCGCCCGAATCCAAGGAAGCGTGGCTCGCGGAGTTGACGAAGCTCACCTACGAAAAGCCCGACTATGATCCGACGGCTCTGTTCGAGCTTCTCACGGAAAAGCCCGCTGGCTTCATCGGCGGCGACTTGCGCGAAAAGCTGCGCAAGGTGACGAAGGCCGCGGCGCGCGTGGCGAAGACGCAGCTCACGAACCTTTCGGAAAGAACGCCGCCCGAGTTTCTCTCGGACGACGAGCACCTGAGCCCCTTGTTCTGCGTCAACACCTGGGGCCGCACGCGCACGTCCGAGACGCTGTCGTGGAAGGAGTTCGACCTCGAGAGCAAGAAGCTGCAGCCCTGCCGCGTGGGGGCGCCCCGCGCCGACGGCACGACGGTGGAGCTCCACGAGATGTTTTCGGGCTACCTCAACGCGAAGCGCCTCGCGCAGTGCCCGGAAGAAGTGGAAGCCTTCTATGACGCGTGGGTCGTGGCGACGAAGCTCGTGATGACCGAAGCGGTGATGCCGCAGATCTACGAGCCCGCCGACGGCTGCTTTGCCGTGCGCTGGATTCCGGCGATGAGCGCCGCGCCGGTGCGCGCGATCACCGAGCAGCTGGGCCGGCTTTTTGCGGACGTCGAGCGTCCGTACCTTGAGATTTTGAAGCGCCCCAGCGTGATGAGCGCGGGCGTCACGGGCGAAATCGTGCTCGGTCTCTTCATCGAAAGCTACATTCGCATGGGCTTTGTGAAGGCGCTCGGGACGGCGACCTACCCCGAGGAGGCGTCGCTCTTTGGCGGCGGCTACACGGACTGCGAGGACGATCCCGCGGCGCAGGCCGTGAGGCTGCGCTTGTCCGAGTGGCTCTCGCCTCTGGCGCGGTCGGAAACGCACCTGAAGCCCGTGCTCACCGTGCGAGATCCCTGGGCGACCGACGAGGCGCTGGAAGCGGGCGAAGCCGCGGAGCAGCCTCTTACGGCGGAGCTGGGCTTTCTCGTGGAGGAGACGAACACGGCCGAGGGGGCGGCGCGGCGCTCTTCCTACGTGCCGATGGGCATCGTGCTGTCGGATGATCGCTGGAAGGGCATTCGCTTTGACGCGATGCGCACGGCGGCGCGTCTTACGAACTACTGCCCCGAGCTCACGGAAATTCTGCGCCGCGGGTCGGATTCGACGCTGGTGTCGATGGAGGAGCTGACGCCCCTGATGTTCAAGGCGCTGCCGGCCTTGAAGCTGCTCGGGGTCGAGGTGATTCTGCCGAAGAGCCTGCGCCGGCTCTTGTCGCCCACGGCTTCGATGCAGGTGGACCTCATGGAGGAATGGGACGAGGGCTCGGGCTTCTTTGGCCTCGCGTCTTTGCTCATGTTCGACTGGAAGGTCGCGGTGGGCGATCGTCCGGTGACGCCCGAAGAGTTTGCGCTCATCTCAAAGCAGGCGGGCCGCGTCGTGCGCTTTCACGACAAGTTCATGTACGTGGACGAGAAGGGGCTCAACTCGATTCGCAACCATCTGGACGCGAGAAAGCAGAATCTCACCAAGATGGAGATCATCCGCGCGGCGCTCACGGGCAACTACGAAAAGAGCCCTGTCAACTTGTCGGATTCGGTGAAGGCGGCGTTGGAAAAGCTCTTCCGCGAGCGCGACATCGCCGTGCCCGACACCGTGACGGCGACGCTGCGCCCCTACCAGGAGCGCGGCTTCCGCTGGATGATGCGCAACGTGCAGATCGGCCTCGGGTCGATTCTCGCCGACGACATGGGCCTCGGCAAGACGCTGCAGGTCATCACGCTGCTTGAAGGCCTGCGGCAGGCGGGCGAATTGGCGGGCCGTCCCGCGCTCGTCGTGGTGCCCACGTCGCTCATTCCCAACTGGCAGCGCGAAGTGAGAAAGTTCGCGCCGCAGCTGCGGCTGCACCTTTACTACGGCATCACGCGCGAGCTGCCGAAGGATCTCGCCGGCGTTGACATGATCCTCACCACCTACGGGACGATGCGCTCGTCGGTGGATCGCTTGAAGAAGCTCGAATTCCGCTTGCTGGTGCTGGACGAAGCGCAGGCGATCAAGAACTGGCGCACCACCACTTTCAAGGCGGTGAAGACCCTGAAGGCGAAGGCGGTCGTCGCGATGAGCGGCACGCCGGTCGAAAACCGCCTGATGGAGTACTGGTCCATCATGGAGGCGACGAACGACGGGCTTCTGGGAAGCGCGAGCCACTTCAAGAAGGAGTTCGCCGATCCCATCGAGGCGCTGCACGACAAGGACGTCGCCGATCGCTTCCGTCGCATCACGTCGCCCTTCATCATGCGCCGCATGAAGACGGACAAGTCGATCATCAGCGATCTGCCGGAAAAGATCTCAACGGACGAATACTGCACGCTGACGAGCGAGCAGGCGGCGATCTACGAGACGATCGTGAAGAAGAACTTGAAGAAGCTCGAAGACGGCATGACGCAGACCGAGCGCCGCGCCATCGTGCTGCAGCTCATCCTGCAGCTCAAGCAGCTCTGCAATTCGCCCGTGCAGTACGAGAAGAAGAGCCCCTACGACAAGCCCGAAAATTCCGGGAAGATGGAGCGCCTCTTCGAGATTCTGGACGAACTCGCCGAATCGGGCCGCAAGACGCTCATCTTCACGCAGTTCAAGTCGATGGGGGTGCTGCTGCAGAAGTGGCTCGCCGAACGCTACGGCCGCGAGCCCAAGTTCATCCACGGCGGCGTGAGCGTCGCCGAGCGCCAGCGCATCGTGGACGCGTTCCAGAACGATCGTAACGAGAAGATTCTGGTGCTGTCGCTCAAGGCGGCGGGCACGGGCCTCAACCTTACGGCGGCTTCCGCGGTCGTGCACTACGACTTGTGGTGGAACCCGGCGGTGGAGGCGCAGGCGACGGACCGCGCCTTCCGCATTGGCCAGAAGCAGACCGTGAACGTCTACCGCCTCATCTCTGCGAGCACCTTTGAAGAGAAGATCAATGAAATGATCGAATCCAAGAAGGCGCTCGCCGCGATGACCGTGGACAGCGGCGAAAACTGGATCGGCGACCTTTCCAACAAGGAGCTGCAGGAAATCTTCTCGCTGCAGGACGCCGACGAGGAGCCGGAAGCGTCCGGCGCGAAGAAGCTCGCCGGCCCCGGTCGTCGGCGCCGCGCGAGCCTGCCCGCGCCCGATCCAATGGTGTAAGACCGCGGCCGGACGCCGCGGTGAAGAGGTTTGAAAGAGTGCGGGGCGGCCTTCGGCCGCCTCGCTTGCATTGAGGCCGGACTCTCACCGAGGCCAGCGGGCGGCGTTTGACCTCGCGCAAAAACGCAGAGGATCATTTAACAAAAGCCCGGCCGGTGGTGTAAGAGGCTTTCAATATCATTGCGTGAATCCCTGCAAGGCGCCGTTGGCGATGGCCGCAGGGAGCGTAGCGAGTTTTAGGAGATCAAGCGTGATCAAGGCAGCTGAGGTGCTTTCGTCGTTGGGTGACATTCTGGGCATTGCCATGATGCCGGGGGAGGGCGGCGCCTGCCGCGTTCTTTTTGGCGAGACGGCCGTGGATTTTCAGGTTTCGGGCGAGCATCTTTTCCTCATTGCCGATCTGGCGAGCGCCGAAGGCCGGGAGCACGAGTTTCCGGCGCTGCTCAAGGCCGACTGGATCGGGTCGGAAACGCGGGGCGCCGTGCTGGGTCTCGATGCGCAGCGGCATCTGTTCACCTTGCACATGATGCTCACCGGATCGCTGGAGGTGGAGGAATTCAAGACGCTGCTCGCGAACTTCGTGCGGGCGGCCCGCGACTGGAAGGAGCGGCTCGAGCGCGACGCGGGCGGCGACCCGGGTTTTCTGCCGGGCGGCTTCGGCAACATGATCGCGATTTGACGCGACCAGAACGCTTCCTCACGGAAGCGACGAAACAGAACAAGACGACCTGCTGCGTGGCTGCGTGAGGAAGGAAAGCTGCGCGAGGCGATGGAGTGAAGCAATGACGGATTTCAATTTGAACGTGACCACGCACAATGAGAACGGCTGGGAAGTGGTGGACGTGAAGCCGACGGTTCATGAGTGGGCTCAGGTGGATGTGGTGAACGACGAAGCGGTGCTGCAGGAAGCGACGTATGCGACGATTGCGAACGATCGGTCCAACCTCGGCGCCGGTCTCCCGGACCTGCCGCCCGAGGCGATGCGTGAACTGTGCCGTCAGCAGGAGGCGTTTTCGGTCGATCGCGTCAAGTTCGCGGTGCAGGCGTCGCAGAAAATCATCGGAAAGCTTCCGGATGCGGCTTCGCGCCGGGTGCTCCAGTACGCTGTGGAGGTGCAGTTCAGGCAGCCGGCGATGAAGCAGCGGCTCGCTGGTCTTGAGAACGTCCGGGGGCTGGAGCCGCTTCTGGCGGAGGTCATTGCCAAGGAGATCAGCAACCTTCATTATGTGGACGGCCTGATGGCGCCGCTGCGGCAAGCGCAGGTGATCCTGCCGCTCGCGGCGGACTTTGGAATGTCGCAAGACGAAGTGGAGCAGCTTTGCCGCCGGGATTTTGACAACGTGCTGGGGCGCGTGCGGGACGAGCTGTTCGTCAGTTCGCAGCGGGATCCGGCGACGGGCAAGCTGCAGCCCGCGGCGGTGGGACGGGCCCTGCAGGAATTCTCAGCGCTCGCCAAGGACTTCGTGGTCTGCCGGCAGTCGCTTCGCGAGGAGATTGAAGCGTCGGACCTTTCGCCGGAAATGAAGGGAGCGATGCGCCGTGCGGCGCTCGCGGGCTCTGGGCTCAAGCGATCGGCCAATGAGGCGTTCCGCAAGGGGGCCTTTGAATTCGTGAAGCAGCTGAAGGCGCTGCCGCCGCGGGTTTCCAACGCCGTGGTGGCGTTCTGCGCGGGCGAGCCCACGGCCGAAGCGATCAAGACGGTGCTGGAGAGCCACTTCCCGGGCGTTCGGGAGAAGATGGCGCTTGACATCAAGTTCTTGCCGGATCCGGTTACGGCGGTGAAGCTGGTGGAGTTCTTCAAGAAGGCCTGCAAGGAATTCAACATCGCACAGATGCAGCAGCGCATTGACGAGGCGGGGCCGGATCTCTCGAAGGCGCTTCAGTTGACGGCGCGGCAGAAAAAGGCGAAGGAGCTCACGGCTGAGGAGTGGAAGGCGCTCGACGATAAGATCGCTGACCTGAAGAAGGGCGCAGGGGAGTTCGCCAAGGCCCAGAAGGCGTTCCTTCAGAACAACGCCAATGCATCGCAGCCGTTGCAGCAGGAAATTGAAAAGCTGCGGCAGGATTTTGTGCGTGCGGGTCGGGTGTCGGAGAAGGACCTGCAGGCTTTCCAGAAGGAGATGAGCGAGCTGCGCGAGTGCGAGGCGAACTTTGACAAGGCGTTGGAGCGCGAGACGGCGAAGCTTGCTGACTGGACGGACGGCCAGAAGACGCTTCTCAAGCGAGGGCTCAAGTACCTTCACAAGCAGGTGCCAAGCAAGCGGCTTTTCGTTCCGACGGACAGGCTGGTGACGGACATGGAGAAAGTGATCAGCGGGCAGCACGGGAGCGTGAGGCTCCCGAACGGGCAGCCGGGCAAGCAGCAGTTGTTCATGATGCTTTATGCCCTCTGCGGCGATGTGTACGCCATGGACATCGTGGCGAAGCTGCCGGAGCTCGCGAAGGCCTTCGCGGACGGACAGGACGACGTGGCGCACGTGCTGGACGTGATTTTCGGCAAGGATCCGCTGCAGATGCCGCTGAGCGACGACTTGAAGGAGCTTCGTCTGGTGATCTCTGACCGGAGCTCCCGCCGCAATGAGCAGGTGCTGCGAGACCACTCGCCGATCTTTCGCAAGCTTTGGCAGGACCGTGAGGCGCAGGTTCGCAAGGCGGATGCGCAGCGCGTGCGGGAGGCGCTCGCAGAAGGCGAGGCGGCTCAGCCGCTGGCTGAGTGGCAGATCCAGCAGCGCGTTCGCAAGGAGCTTACGGATGAGCTTTCCGATCTGACGGGCTATTACGACGCTGTGCAAAAAGGCATCAAGCTTGAAGTGGCGGCGCAGAATTTCCTCGTGCCCAAGACGTATCACCTCGATTCGTTTGTCGAGCCGCCGTTTGTGATCAGCAGCTGCTGTCCGACCGTGAAGGCGGCGGAAAATCAGTGGCGCGCTGACTTCAGCCGCGGCGGCGCCGATGCCAAGGTGACCATCCGTCGCGACGGCCAGACGGTGTGCGTGCACAACGGAGCGGAAGGATTTGACCGGCCGGAGGAATGGGAGGCCTTCCATTCGGGGCAGTGGACCTCGAAGAACCAGAAGGTGAGCGACGAACTGAAGGCGCTTTGCAACGGCAGCGAAGCGCAGTACAAGACGGCGATGGTCGCGATGACGCAGTCCGGTCCGGACTACTACGTGAATGCGCTTGGCACCGGCGCTCATCCGGCGATCGCTTATGAATTCTCTCGACTGCCGGACGGCTCTGTTCAGATGGTGGCGAAAAACGGGAATGACGCTGATCTCAATCGGGTGCATGCGATGCTCATCATCTATCCCGACGGGACGTCGAAGTACACGGAATTCACGCTGAGCACGAAGTTCGAGTCGATTGACACGTCGCTCAAGTCGCACGACGGCGGCTGGGAGTATGTCAAGGGACCTTACGAAAAATAACCTGGAAAAAACCTTGAGTTGAGAGGAAACAAAAGTGCCTGATGTTACGAATTTGAACGTCAATGTTCACGAGCAGGATGACTGGCTGGTGGTTGATCATCCCGATCCCAACGAGTGGGTTGAGATTTCACGCGATGACGGGAATCGTGATGTCCTGAGAGAGGCGATGGTCGTTCCTCAAGATGACGCGCAACGGCCTGACCGTGTGGTGGAGCAGCTCCCGGACGGACCGGCGGCCGAGCAGCGCGCCCAGGCTCGGCGGCAGGCGGCGTTTGACGCGAATCGCAGCGACTTCGCGATTCGCGCGATGCAGGCGAAAATCGACGAGCTCCCTGTGAGCGAAGAGATTCGCCAGAGCTTGAAGGTCGTGACAACGGGCGTGCTGCGGAAAAATGAGAGGCAGGATCAGCTGCGCCAGATGGCCAGCGTCAATGACCTTGAGCCGGTGCTCGCGAACCTCCTTGAGAAGGAGACGCAGCACCTCAATCAGATGAACCTCCTCTTGCGCACGGTAAGGCAGACCGAGGCGGTCAATGTGCTCGTCGAAGGGTTCGGGGTGTCCGAGGAGGATGTGGAGCGGATGGGGGGCGCCGAGCTAAATCAGACGCTGAGCGAGGTGCGGGATCGCTGCCTCATTGAAGCGGAGCGGGATCCGGAGACCGGCGCGCTTTCGCAGGCCGAATTTGGCAAGGCGTACCGCGAATGTCTGAATGAGGTCACCCAGTATGCGAAGAGCCGCGTGGCGCTTTTCGAAGCGATCCAAGCGGCCGGGTTGAAGCCCGAGGAGGCGGAGTCCCTGCGCTGGGAGGCGCTCACGCTTTCTTCGCCCGTGGTGGACGCGCTGAAGACGTTCTTGACGGGCGGCTCGTCGCGGGAGGCGCTCAAGACGGCCGTCGGGCAGCTGGTGGGAGACGTGAGCTCCAGTGACTGCGACATGCCGAGACTCATGAGTGAAGTCGATCTTCAGCCCAAGTCCAAGGTGGCGGGCCGGGAGGCGGTGCGCATCCTGAAGCTCGCGCTGGCGGAGCGTCACGCGCTGGACGTGCTGGACTTCAGCCGGAATGCCGTGAATGACGCGGCTCTCTCGGCGGCGCTGGGGCTCCCGGCGCTCATGAAGGCAAAACAGCCTTTCACGGAGGCTGTGCGCCGGGATTTGGTAGAGCGTCTCGCGGTGCTCAAGTCCGGTGCGGAAAAGATGCGAGCGGCCGTGAATGAATTGAAGCAGCGGCCGGAGTATCGCCAGGCGCCGGGTGAGTTCTGGGACGCGGTTTTTCTCCTCACCCAGCGTCAGATCCAAGAGGGGCGCGTGGCGGATGCCGACATTGAGGCGCTGCAGACGCAGGTGTCGAAGCTTCTGAGAGGCGAGACGGATTTTGGCGTGATGCTGGAGATTGCTCAATCTCGGCACCCTGACTGGACCGAGGACCAGAAGACGCTGTTTTCGGAAAGCCTCAAGTACCTTCATCACGTGATGCCTCACGCGCCGCTCAAGGCTTATTCCCTCAGGGTGATTCGATTAGAGCAGATGGTGGATTACAACGACACCAATGGCCTGCTGAATCGGAAGGATTCTTTGCCGCAGCAGCTCGCCATCCTCAAGGCGCTGATGCTGATGGGCACCGGTTATCCGCTCTATACCTCGCTCATTCAAGAGAATAAGGAGGAGCTCGCGCATCTGTTTGAGCAAAAGCACGGGCAGCCCAGCATCAACGAGGTGCTTCAGACGGTGATCGGCCCCGAAGTGGAAATTGGGCCGAAGGAGAGTTTGAGGGACTTGTGCAATGCCATCCAAGAGCAGTGCGATTGGAAGATGTGCAAGACGTTGCGCGCGCGGTGGCCGCAGTGCGAGGCTATCTATGAGAAAGTGCTCCAGGCAGAGCGCAGCAAGCATAGGAATCGTTCGGAGGCAGGGCTTGCCTTGGAGACGCTCAATCGGTTGCCGAATGTGTCGCCGGACTGGGAGATTTTCCAGAATATCAGGCTGCAGGACGGCATCAAGCCGTTGGTGGCCGTGGAGAAATTTTTCGGAGCGCAAGCGATCGATCTGGCGGACTTTGTCGAAATTCCGAAAATCACGCTCAAGTCAGCCGGTGACAAGGACGACGCGGAAGAGCAGTTTCTCAAGGATTTTCATCGGTGCGCTCTGCCGGGAAACACCACGTTTGAGGTGAAGGCGCCGCAGGGCGTGGTGAAGGTGAATGACGCTTCGAATGATTTGCCGTCGCCCGAGGATCTTCAGCGCTTCATATCGTCGGAAGTGAGTTCGAAGAGTCTCGCCTTATTGAAGGCCTTGGAAGATCTTTGCGCCGGCAATGACATGCAGTATCGCCTCGCCCTGCAGACGCTGTCCCAAGGCGGCATCCTTCTGATGACGACTTTGCTGGAGGGACCGAAGGCAGAGGTGCCGCTCGCGTATCACGTGGCAAAGGATGATCAAGGCAACCTGATCATTTCGGCGAAATCCAGTCGGGAGCAGGGAGCGACGCAGCTGAAGGCGACGGTGGTCATCCATCCGAACGGAACGGCCGAGTACACGGAGCTCCACGTGGCCTGGCGCGAATTGCTGAGCAAGGGCGGCTGGGTGGAGATGTCGAACAACTTCAAGCCCGCGCCGCTTCGCAGAATGTGAAACGGCATAAGCCAAGGAAGCAGGAGGGCGGCTGCATCGCCGCCTCCTGCGGCGTCAGAGGATGTCGAAGGCTTCCAGCCGCAGGCCGACGTAGACCGCGGCGACCGCCCGAAGCTGAGGAATGTCGCGGAGGTTGGCGCCCTTGAGGTACTGATGCAGCTGGTTTTTGGCCTTGTCGAGCGCTTGGCGGACGGCTTCCGGGTGGTCTTTGGCTTGCGCTTGAGAAAGGTGCTTCAGTTCAAAGAGATAAGAGGGACCGCCGTGACGATGGGTCAGCAGGAAGTCGGCGATGCCGCCTTCGACGCTGGCGGCCGCCACTTCGCCGACGGACTGGTAGTCGGTGGCGTAGTTGGCGATGTGAAGGAGCGAGGTCTGGATGTCGCCTTCGCAGAGGTTGAGGTGCTTGTGCGGACCGTTGTGCTCCGCAAGCCTTAAATTTTTCCAGACTCATACGGATGAAAATCTTTGTAGGCATTGGGGACCCCACACAAAGCCGCTATATGGTGTTGTTTGTCAGTAATTTCAGTTAGCCAAAAATTTTTAGTGATAGTTGAGTAATTCAGTACTACGGATTGCGTGTTGTTCACAACGTCGCTGAAATAGATTTTTCGTGCAGCCATTTTGGTTTTCAAAGGCCGCCGGCCGCGCTTCTTTGGGCGAGAATCGACTTTTGAATTATCTTTAGCAGAGGATTTATCCTCATCTTTCACTTCCGCAGTATTTTCTGTTTCAGAAACTATTTCCGCCTTTCCTTCAGAGTCAGGTGCCAGTGAGGAAGGCACCGCTTGGTTTTCTGCTAGCTTGCTCATGATATGCATGGCGATTGCCATGGCAATGAAGGCAATGAAGTGCCGCCCGTTTAACGCGATCGACGAATGCGACCGAGCAACATCAAAGTCAATGTATTGTTTGGCGGTCTTAAAGAAATTTTCGATACATTGACGCTCCTTGTACAGCTGATAGGCTTCAGTGATATCCATCTCCCAGCTGGCCACATCAGCCATGTATCCGTAGTATCGAGTCTCATCAGCCACGGTCTTGCCGTTCATCCGCACTTCCTGCCGCCCCGATTCATCGGTGTCAATTTCGATGAACTTACTTAACGCATGCTTTGTGTACAACTCGTCGTCAGGATTGTACGCATTCATGAATCGATTTAGTTTTTCGTAAAAGGCCCCTAATTTTTCCTGCGCCGCTATACGATCGAAGTACACATAGAGATAGTGCGTGTATGTCTTGTCATTGTGAACAAATGTTCGCTTGACGCGTACTCCACTCATGCAACCTTTTTCATCCAGAGTGCGGTTAGGGTCCCCCATTAATTTAGCGGCTTCCACAATGGCTTCAGAAACATAAGTGAAATTTGTCTTACAAGCCATCAAAAAATGTTTGCCGGCATCAATTAACTTCGCCTGATTTTCAATACTGTTATAGCCCTTGTCAGCTACAAATCTTGTTTTCCACCCCTGAGCGCCATATTCATTCATGCGATTGATGATGTCGTCAAATGTTGAAATATCAGGGACGTCCCCTGCAAATAGACGCATCACCAGAGGTTGATGTGACTGGCGCCCCAACAGAACAACAGAACCGACTTGGTCTTCGATGGTCTTCTGCTTAGTCAATCCTTTGGCTCTCTCTTCTACGTTTTTAGCCGTTGTAGAAATTCGAGTGGAATCAACATAAATAATTTCATCCTCACCAGCGCGTGCAATACGTCTGGCGAAGAAATCATTCATTTTGTCGGAATTCAGTCCCAGTTGAAAGGCGAAATCGCACGCGTCCTTTGCATTCAAAGGTTCCTGAAAAGGCAGGTGCCGATTTGTGCTCCAATCTGCATATTTGCGAAGGACGTTTGTTCTTGCGGATAACCAGTGACACGAAAATGACATTATTGTTCCAATTGTCGCATCTTCAAAATTCGCGGCCGCCAAGTCTTCAAGAATGCCAATGGTCCGCGCCGTCTCGACAAAGATTGGAGTTGTTCCCAACGAAAGTCTCTTCAGACCGTGAAGCACATGTTTTTCAACTTCTTCGTACGTTGAAAGTCCTGCAATCTCTTTGACTTTCGGCATTGCCCTCAATCGGCCACCTTTGCGGTACAAACGGCGGTATTCGTCGATAGGAAGAAATTTCTCATTGTCGATGACCTTGCCAATCAGCTTTGCCTTCTCGGTATCCATTTTCCGGTCGGGATCCCAACGGTATTCTCGGTGAA